>JADYYO010000252.1 GCA_020853615.1 Thermomicrobiales bacterium | reverse complement strand
GAGATCGGCACGCTGGGCGGCTACAGTGCGATCTGGCTGGCCCGCGCCCTGCCTGAGGATGGCCGCCTGATCACCCTGGAGCGCGACCAGCGGCACGCGGACATCGCCCGGGCGAACATCGCGCGCGCCAACCTTGCCGACCGTGTCGAGGTCCGGCTCGGTATCGCCCTCGAGCTGCTCCCCGACCTCGTCCGCGACGGCGCCGGGCCATTCGACCTGATCTTCATCGACGCCGACAAGCCGAGCACGACCGACTATTTCGACTGGGCGCTCCAACTCTCGCGTGAAGGGACACTGATCGTCGTCGACAACGTCGTGCGCGGCGGCGAGGTCATCGACGCGGCCAGCAACAACGCCGCGGTGCAGGGGGTGCGCCGCTTCATCGACCGCCTCGGCAGCGAGCCCCGCGCGACGGCGACCGCCGTGCAGACCGTCGGCAGCAAGGGCTACGACGGGTTCGCCATCGCGCTCGTCACGCGGGGTGCCTGAGAACGCTCCGGCCGTCGGCGGACGGTGGCAGGACGCGTGCCCGCGCTCTTATACTCCGCGCACGCTTCGTCAACCCGGGATTCACCGGTGACCCCGCTGACGCGGGCGGCGAGCGTTTCACCAGCGTCGGGGCGCGACCGGCTCGATTCGGCCGCGCAATCGATCGTCCGGCGCGGAGAGACCTATGCGATCGCACCCCTGCCTCCCCTCCTCCGCCCCGCCGCCCTTCCGGCTCGCGCCGCTCCTGATCGCGGTCATCACCCTGCTGGGGACCGCGATGCCGGCGATCGCCTGGCAGGCCGCGCCAACACCGGCCGCTCCCGCCGGCTTCAGCAAGGCGGAGACGGAGCATGCTCGAATTTATGTCGAGACGGGCGGGGAGAGCGACGCGGAGGGCTTCGCCCGCTCCTGGGGCATCCTCGTCGACGACGCACTCGATCAGCTCGCGACCTTCCTCCCGCCGCTGCATGACAAGATCGAGGTTTATGTCTATGTCAGCGATGCCTCGTACGCGAAGGCGATAGCCGGAACGCTCCGGCCGGAGCCGGACGCCGTGGACGTCCTCGCCAACCCGGGCGTGGGCGACGTGGCCGTCGATCTCCCCGCCCTCTCGCGGTCGACGCCGCTGGAGGCGGAGAATGCGCTGCGCCACGCGCTCGCCCACGTCGCCGCCCGCGCGGCCTCGCACGATCGCGTCCCGCCCGGGATCGACGAGGGGCTCGCCGCCTACTTCGAGCGGCCGGTCGAGGCGCGGATGGCCCGGCACGCCGCGCTGGTGCAGAACGCCCGCGCGGGAGGTCGCCTCCTCACCTGGACCGATCTCAACGGCGAGATCCGACCCGATGTCGAGCCGACGGTCTTCCTCGCCACCACCTACAGCATGGTCGCCTTTCTCATCGACCGGCACGGCCCTCGCGCCCTCGGCCAGTTCATCGTCTCGCTGGGCAACGACCCGGATTGGGAGCGCGCGCTGCACGACGCCTACGGGCAGGAGCTGAGCGAGCTCGAGGCGGAGTGGAACGAGAATCTGCCGGTCTGGATGACGGGCGGCTGGCGCGCCAATCTCCTCGCCGCGTTCGACCTGCAGCCGGCGCGGGATCTCCTGGCGCAGGGCCACTACGCCACGGCCCGGCGCGAACTGGAAAACTCGCTCCGGCTCTTTACCGACCTGAACGACGATGCCGGGATCGCCACGGTCCAGGCGCTGATGCAGGAGACCGACATCGGGCTGCAGGCCGAGACCTCGATGTCCCAGGCGCAGGCGGCGCTGGAGCAGCACGACTACGACCGGGCCCAGGCGCTGATCGCGCAGGCGCGCGGACAGTACGGCCGGCTGACAACCACGCGCGAGCCGCGGGAGCTGCTGGAGACGTACGACGCGCTGGCCCGAAGCGGCGTCCAGGCCGAGGCGGATCTCACGCGCGCGCGGCAGCAATCGGCACGCTGGGTCGATTTCCCCGTCGCGCGCGCCGCGGCGCTCTCGGCGGGGACGGCCTACGCGCAGCTCGGCGATGCCGACGGGGCTGGCCGCGCGGTCGCCCTGCTCGATGAGATCGATGGCCGGCAGCGGCGGCTCGTCCTCCTCTGCACCGGCCTCGCCCTCCTCTGCGCGGTCTGGCTCGCGCTCTGGCAGCGGGCGCGAGCCGACGCATCGCTCGATTGGCAACGGTGATGCAGCGCTCCGCGCCACTCCCGCACCCGCGCCCGGCCGCCACCCCCTGGAGCGGCTGGCGCCAACCGCTCGCGCAGGCGCGGCAGCGACTCGCCGATCCCGTCGACCGCGCCGAGGTTCTCTGGCGGGCGCTCTGGTGGCCCTTCTGGATCTGGGCCGACGCCCCGCCGCCGGAAAGGCCGTACCGGGAGCCGGCCACCCGGGTGGATCCCGGCCGAGCCGGCACGGCGGTCATCGCTGGCATCGATCGCGTCCGCCGCCGCCTCTGGCTCAACCATGCGCTGGCGGCGGTCTGCCGCGCGCTCTGGCTTGGCCTCCTCGCCGCCGCCGTGCTGATGCTTCTCGATCTGGCCGGCGGGCCGACGTTCACCCCCCGACCGGCCCTCGCCATCGGTGGTGTTCTCCTGGCCGCCGGCCTCGCGCTGGCCGCGTTGAGCCGGCCCTCGCGGGCGCGCACGGCGCGCATGCTCGACCGCAGCTTCGGCCTGCACGAGCGGATGACAACCGCGATCGGCAGCCTCGGCCTCGGGACGCCAGGCGCCGGTGAGCGTGCGCCCGTCGTCTACCTCCAGATGGCGGATGCCGCGAACGCCCTCGCCGTGCTCCGCGGCAATGCGCGGCTGCGGCCGGCGCTGCCGACGCGCGAGATCACGCTGCTCGTGCTGGCGGGGCTGCTCCTCGCCACGCTCGCCTTCCTGCGCGGGCTTGGCGGCGGCCTCCCCGCGCTCGGCGCTCCCACCATCCCTCCCTTCGTCCCCGCCGCCGAGCGCCCGGCGCCGCCTACCCCGTCCGCTGCCGAGATCGCGGCCGCGGCCAGCCCGCAGACGACGCAGGAGGTGCTGGAGCGCGCCGATCGCTCGGCCCAGGCGCGCCACGACCTGCAAACGCTCGCCTCGGCGCTCGCCGACCACGCCGCGACCCGCCAGGCGGCCGAGCAGATCACGCAGGGCGACTACTCCGGCGCGCGCGATCAGTTGCGCTCCGTCGCCGAGCAGACGGGCGATCTCTCGCCCGACGCCCGGTCGGCGCTGGCCAACGACCTGAGCAACGCGGCGACCGCGATGAAGCCGCGGACGAACGGGCTGCACGAGGCGACCAGCAACGCGGCGACCGGGCTGCAGGCGAGCGACGCCGCCGCGCGACAGGGGATCCGCGATCTCGGCGATGCGGTCGAGCAGGCGGGCAAGGATGTCGTCCCGCCGGGCGAGCTCGCCTCCCAGATGCAGGGGGCGCAGCAGGCGCAGGGGCCAGGTGCGCAGGGGGAGAGCCGCGCGGCTTCCGCCCCGGCTTCCGGCGAGATCAATAACGCGTCGACCCGGTTCAACGCGGCTGGCGACCCCGGGCAAGGCGCGGCCACGAGCGCGACGAGCAGTGATCCCCGCCAGGATCGGTCCTCCGGGCAGGAGCAGACCTCCGGCGCCGACCCGGGCGACGAGTCGACCGGCCAGCAACCGGGGAGTGGGCAGCCGGGACGGGCGAACAGCCCCGGCCAGGGCGGCGAAGAGGGCTCCGCCGAGAACGGCGCGCGGGGAGGCGCCGCGCGCGCCGGCACGTCGCAGAACAACGGCACGGGCGACACGGCGTCGACGCGGGCGGGGCAGGGCGCGGGCGCGGGCACTGGTCACGACAGCGAGCAGGCGAACCAGCAGTCATCGTCGCCCGCCGGGGGGAGCGAGCAGCAGACGGGCAGCGGCGTGGGGCCAGCCGCGCCGAACGTCACGACTGGCGGCAGCGCTGAGTCGCCGCCGCAGGCGCTCCCCGCGGTCCAGGACCAGATGGCCCTGCCCGCCAGCGATAGCCAGGAGGGCGTGCAGACGTCTGCCGACGGCGGCTCGGCGTTGCGCGGCTCCGGCGCCGGCGTCACGGCCGGCGCGGGCTACGCGCAGCAGGGCGAGATCGGCGAGGCCGGCCCCGACTCCAACCGCGTCCCCCCCGAGCATCGGGAGACGGTCGAGCGCTACTTTTCGAACGGGGGCGGCGGATGAACCCGCACGCCGGCTGGCGGAACGCCCTGCGCGAGCGAGCGCGGCGCCCCTTCGCCCGCGGTCTGGCGAAGCGCGATGCCCAAGCGGATGCGGAGCCCGCTACGGAGCGCCTGCTCGACGAGCGCACCCTCGTTCACTTGCGCCGCGTTTCGCTGGCCGCCGGGCGCGCCCGCACGGAGGGGCTGGCGGGGGAGCATCGCTCTCGCCGCCGCGGCGCCTCGCCGGAGTTCGCCGACTTCAAGCGCTACGCCCAGGGGGACGACTTCCGGCGCATCGACTGGAACACCTACGCCCGGCTCGACGGCCTCTTCGTTCGCCTCAGCGAAGTCACAACCGAGCTCTCGGTCCACATCCTCCTCGACAGCAGCGCCTCGATGGACTGGTGCGGGGGGGAGACTGGGCCGACGAAATTCACCGCTGGCGCTCGCCTCGCCGCCGCCCTCGCCTACGTCGCGCTCTGGAGCTTCGACCGCGTGACAGTCGTCCCCTTCGCCGAGGGGATCGGCCCCGCCTTTGGCCCGGCGCAGGGGCGCGCCCAGGTCGTGCCGGCGATTCGCTATCTGAAGCGACTGCGCCCGCTGGGAGGGACCGCGCTGGCCCCCGTCATCGCCGAGTACGCCCGCGCCCGGTCGCGGCCGGGCCTGCTGCTGGTCATCTCCGACCTCCTCTCGGGCGAGCCGGAGGCGCTGCGCGAGGCGCTGCATGCGCTGCGCGGCCGCGGCTGGCAGACGGCGGTATTGCATATCGTCGATGACGCCGAGATCGACGCCACTGCCGTCACGACCTGGCTGCGCGGCGCCCTCGAGGGCTCGGGCGGCTCGTCGCTGGAACTCGTCGACCGTGAGTCGGAAATGCACCTGCGCCTCGCCGCCGATGACGAGGTCGCCACGCGCTACGCGGACGCCGTCTCGGTCTGGCTGGGGGCGCTGGAGGCGGCCTGCGCTGCCGAGGCGGCGGCCTACGCGCGCATCTCGACGACGCTGGGGATCGACACGCCCCTGCTGGGGCTCCTGCACGAGCGGGGGATCCTGGCATGACCCTCCTGGCGCCCCTCGGGCTGGCGGCGCTCATCGCCGCGCCGGTCATCATCCTCTTCCACATGCGGCACACCACGCCGCCGCGGCGCCCCGTCCCCTCGCTCCGCTTCTGGGCCGCGGCGAACCCGCGCCCCGCCGAGGAGCGCCGCCTGCGCCGCCCTCCCCTCTCGCTGCCGCTCATTTTGCAGCTCGTCGCCGTCGCCCTGATCGCGCTCGCCCTGGCGAGGCCGGCGACGGCAGGACAACTGGCGGCGCTGGCCCCGGGCCTCCACGGCGAGCCGAAGCATCTCCTCCTCCTCCTCGACGGCTCGACGAGCATGGAGGCGATCCCAACCCCGGGCGGCCTGACCCGTTGGGAGACGGCGCGGGCGGAGGCGCTGCGCCGGCTCGATGCACTGCGCGAGGGGGATGTCGCCACCCTGATCGTGATGGGCACCCGGCCGCTGACGCTAACCGCCTCCGACCAGGCATCGCGCGTCACGCTCCGGGACCGCCTCGCCGCGCTCCCCCTGCCGGGCGGCCGCGCCGACCTCGACGCGGCGCTCGCGCTGGCGGGCGACCTCGTTCTGCCGAACCTCGAGCGGCAGGTGGTCGTCATCACCGATGGCGCGGTAACCGCCGATCCCGCCGTCGTCGCCGGCGTCAACGCCCCGGTCGAGCTGTCGATCGCGGGCGGCGCCGAGGGCGATGCCGAGCGCGCGAATCTGGCGATCGTCACCATGGCGACCCGCCCCAGCCCGGACGGGAGCGGCGCTCTCGGCCTCTCCGTCTCGGTCGCCAACTTCGGCCCCGAGGAGGTCTCGGCGCCGGTGACGCTCCTCGGCGACGGGCTCGAGATCGGCCATGGCGAGGTGCCGATTGCGGGAAATGGCGGCGTCGAGTCGTTGCGCTGGACGATCTCGCCCGGGATTGCAGAGCTGACCGCGCGCCTTGACCGGCCCGATACGCTGATGGCCGACAACAGCGCGATGCTCCTCCCCGGCGATGCGGCGTCGGCGGCCATCGCGCCGCACATCCTGCTCGTCTCCGATCGCCCTGGCGCGCTGGCACGCACCCTGAGCGCCATCGACAACGTCCAGCTCGCCATCGAGCCGAGCGACAACCTGGCGGCGATCGTCTCCGCCGGCCACGACCTCGTCGTCTTCGACCGCGCGGCCCCGCCCCCCGCGACGCTGGCCAAGCTCCATACCCCGACCCTCTGGGTCGGGCCGCCGGTCGGCGGGCCGTTCGCGGCCACCGCCTCGGCCGGCAGCCCGCGCATCACCAAAGTGCGCGCGGGCGACCCGCTCCTCGACGGCGTCGACCTGGCGGGGGCCACCTTCAGCCCGACCCCGGTTTTCACGCTCGGCGCCGGCGACGAGGAGATCGTCGGCACAGCGGATGGCCCCCTCCTCTATCGCACGACGGTGAACGACCAGCCCGCCGTCGTCCTGACGATCGACCCCGAGGCGTCGAACCTCCCCAAGCGGGTCGCGTTCCCGGTCCTGGTCGCCAATCTCGTCGCGGCATTGGCCCCGGAGGGCGTGCCCGCCTCCGTCCCGCTTGGCGCGCCGCTCGTCTACACCCCCGGCGCCAGTGCCGCGACGGTCACGGTCACGTCGCCGGCCGGGGAGCAGGCCGAACTCCGCGTCGCGGGCGACGCGACAACGAGCGCGTCTGGAGCAACACGCGCCAAGGACGCGCGCGACATCGTCTACTCCGACACCGGGACAGCGGGCGCCTACACCGTCACCGAGCGCGACGCCGCGGGCAACGACCTCGGCTCGGCCCGCTTCGTCGTCAACGCCGGCCACCCGCGGGAGTCCGATTTGCGCGCGAACCCCGGCCTCGCCAGCGAACTCGCCGCGGCGAGCGGCGTCGAGGTGACCGCGCCGCGGCAGGAGCAAGTCGATCTCTGGCCGATCCTGGCGCTCGCCGCGCTGATGGTGATCGGCACGGAGTGGCTGGCG
>JADYYO010000251.1 GCA_020853615.1 Thermomicrobiales bacterium | reverse complement strand
TGGGGTGCCTAGCGGGGCACGATCCCGCAACCTCTTGTTCCACAGACAAGCGCTCTGCCGATTGAGCTATAGGCACCATGGAGGAGGGGTGGGAGAGTAAGCCGAGTTCTGTTCCCGATGGTCATCTCTCTCGGCCCCTTGCGGGACCGGCCACGTCGTCGCCTTCGTGACGGCTCTCGTCTTCCGGCCTCGGCGAGCAACCTGCTAGCGGCCGATTCGGAGATTGCTGCGGGGAGGATTGCCCTTTTCACCCCGGCGGTTTCCCCCGGGTCTGGTCTCTGTTGCTCTCGCGCGGCACGCCGCGCGCCAATCTGGACTGTCGACGCCCGGTTCCCCGGACGCCTCCCCGGCTTTCACCGGGCACCCTTGCTCTGTGCAGCTCGGACTTTCCTCTGGCGCCGTAGCGCCAGCGACCATCCTTGCCCACCCTCATCCTCGGTTGTCAACGTGCCGGGCGATTTGCGGGTGATGGGTGGTTGGGATTGGCCGGCCCCATCACCCGTAACCTATCACCCATTACCCTCGCCGGTGCCGAAGGGGAGATTTGAACTCCCACGAGGTTACCCTCACTACGCCCTGAACGTAGCGCGTCTGCCGGTTCCGCCACTTCGGCATGTGGCGTTCGCTGCCAGGTGTTGGAGCCGACCTCCGGACTCGAACCGGAGACCTGCTGTTTACGAAACAGCTGCTCTACCAACTGAGCTAGGCCGGCGCACAAAGCACCCCAGCGAACCCCTGAAGTGTAGCAGGCGAGGGGCGCCGGAACAACCTGCTCACCCCGTTTTCAGGGTGAACTCGATGCCCCGGCCGATCGGCATGGTGATCGTCTCCACGTCGTCCCGCTCGCGCAGCATCGCCTGGTAGGCGGTCAGGTCGTGCGAGATGACGTTGTCCGCCAGGATCAGGCCGCCGGGGAGGACGAGGTCGATGACCTGCAGAAAGTGCGCGATGTAATCGTCCTTCTCGGCGTCGATGAAGACGAAGTCGAAGGGCGCCCCCGCCTCGGACACACTCTCGGCCGCGTCGCCGACCAGCACCCGCGCCACCGCGTCGAGCCCAGCCGCCGCGAGGTTGGCATTCGCCTCCGCCGCGCGCTCGGGGAGGATCTCGGCGCCGGTGATCGTTCCCCCCGTCTCCACTGCCGCGGCAGCGAGCCAGAGCGTCGAGACGCCGTTCGACGAGCCGATCTCCAGCAGCGAGCGCGCGCCCGTGGCGCGGACGAGGAGGTTGAGCCAGCGCCCCGTTTCGCGGTCGACATTCCGCGTCCGTTGCGACGAGGGGAGCCCGGCGGCGCGCTGCGCGGCGTCTTCGTCGTAGAGCCGGTCGAGGACGGCCGTCACCAGGGGATCGATCATGCCACCTCCGCGGTCAACGCTTCCGCGAGCGACGGGAGATCGGAGACGATAACATCGGGCAACGCCTCGGCCTCCGCCAGGTCGGCCCGGGTCGAGACGCCGGTGAGCACGAGGACGGTCGGCATCCCGGCGCGCTCGCCCGCCAGGATGTCGGTGTCGAGCCGGTCGCCGACCATCACCGTCTCCTCCGGCCGCGTCCCCATGCGCAGCATCGCCATCTCCAGCATCGGCGTCTCCGGCTTGCCGATGACGACCGGCTGCCGGCCGCTGGCAGCGACGAGCGCGGCGATGAGGCTGCCAGCGCCCGGCACCAGCCCCGCCTCGGTCGGCAGGGTGGTGTCGGCGTTGGTGGCGATGAAGCGCGCCCCCTGCTGCAGGGCGACGTGCGCCGCCCTCAGCTTGTCATAGGTGAACTCGAGATCGAGCCCGATGACGACCGCCGCCGGCGTCTCCTCGCCATACTGCACCGGGTGGAACGACGTGCCGTCGAAGAGGAGCTCGCGCAGGGCCGGCATCCCGATGACGTAGATGCCCGAGCCCTCCGGCAGCGTCTGCTGCAGATAGTCGCGCGTGGCGAGCGAGGAGGTGATGATCTCGGCGGCCGGCACGCTGATCCCCATGGCGGCCAGCCGCCGCTCGTAGGCGGCCGGGGTCGCCATTGAGTTGTTGGTGGCGAGCATCACCTTCCGCTCGCGCAGGGCGAGGGCGTCGAGCACTTCCTGCACCCCGGCCAGCGGCGCTGCCCCCCGATAGAGGACGCCGTCCATGTCGAAGATCCAGGCTTTGGCGTCCCGCAGCCTCGCCAGGGCATCGGACGGTGCGATCTGCGCTGTCTCGGTCAATCCTCGTCAGCCTCGCCCTACTGGCCGCCGGCCGCGGCGCCCGACATCGCCGCCTCCGTGCCGAGGCCGACCGCCTTGCCGAGCGCCTCGTTGAAGCGCGGCAGATCCTTCGGCGTGCGCGAGGTGATCAGGTTGTCGTCGACGACGAGCTCTTCATCGACATAGTTGCCGCCGGCGTTCCTGATGTCGTCGCGGATCTTGTTGACGCTGGTCAGCGTGCGCCCGCCGAGCACATCGGCCGAGATCAGGAGCTGCGGCCCGTGGCAGATCGCCCCGACCGGCTTGCCCGACGCGACGAAGCGCCGCGTGAAATCGACCGCCTCGTCGACGATGCGCAGGTTCTCCGGCGCGCCGCCGCCCGGGATGACGAGCATGTCGAACTCGTCGGGAGCCACCTCGGCGAAGCTCTTCTCGACCTCGAGCGTGCCGCCCTTCTTCCCCTGCACCTGGCCCCGCTCCGGCCCGACCGTGACGACCTCGGCCCCGAGCGATTCGAGGTGGTTCTTCGGGTCGATCGCCTCGGAGTCCTCGAAATTGTTGGCCAGAACCATGACGACCTTCGGCCGCGCCATGACGCACTCCTTCCTCATTAAGACGCCGGGGTATCCCATTCGCACAACCAATGGCGTCCCGCTGCTGGTCAGTATACTGGCGGCTCCGGCATGGCCCGCGATGGGGCCGAATGTGAGCGAGGTGAGGAGCGCGGCGTGAACGCATCGGGGTCGGTCGGTTTCCGCGATGACGAGGCAGTGGCAGTCCTGGCGGCCATCGATGCCGACGAGACGATCGCGTTTCTGCAGGCGCTGGTGCGCACGCCGTCGGTCAATCCCCCGGGCGATATCAGCGAGGCGATCGCCGTCTGCGCCCGGCCGCTCGAGGCGGCGGGCTTCGCGGTGCGGACGCTGGCGCACGAGGTGGGGAAGCCGAACCTCGTGGCCGAGTGGGGGCCGGAGAATGGGCCGTTGCTGGCGTTCAACGCGCACCTCGACGTCGTCCCGATCGGCGACGAGGCCGCCTGGTCGCACCCGCCCTTTGGCGGCGAGATCGTCGACGGCCGCGTCTACGGCCGGGGCGCGGGCGACGACAAGGCGAGCGTCACCGCGCAGGTGATGGGCGGCATCGCCCTGGCTCGCTCAGGCGTGCCGCTGCGCGGCCGGCTGGCGGTGACGGAGGTGGCCGACGAGGAGACGAGCGGCGCCGGTGCGCGGTACGTCATCGCGGCGGCGGGACTGCGGCCATTCGGCGTCATCGTCGGCGAGCAGACGCTCAATCGGGTGGCGGTCGGCGAGAAGGGGACGGCCGGGGTTACGGTCACCGTCAGCGGGCGCACCGCGCACGGCGCGCTGCCATGGGAAGGGGCGAACGCGGTCGAGGGGATCGCGCGGGTGATCGTGGCGCTCGGCGACGAGCTGCAGCCGCGGCTGCGGGAGCGGACACACCCCTACTTCAAACCCTCCTCCGCCTCGGTCAACCTGATCGAGGGCGGGGTGAAGGCGAACGTCGTCCCTGACCGCTGCTCGATCTTCATCGACCGTCGCCTCGTCCCGGGCGAAGATCCGCGGGAGACGACGGCGGAGATTCGCTCGATCGCCGAGCAGGCGGTAGCGGGGTTGCCGGGCATCAGCGTCGCGGTCGAGCCGGGCGAGGAGGCGCGGGGGGCGACGATGAGCGACCCGGAGGGCGAGCTGGCGCGGGCGATGCTGGCGGCGAACCGCTACCTTGGCCTCTCGACGGAGCTGACCGGGTTCAGCATGGCGACCGACGGCCGGCACTTCGCCGAGGCGGGATACCCGACCATCATCTACGGCCCCGGCGATCCCCGTCTCGCGCACGTTCCGGACGAGTGGGTCGGCGTCGACGAGGTGCTCGAGGCGACCCGAGCCTATGCGCTGGCGGCGCTGGCGCTGCTGGGATCGGGGGCGAGGTAGAGGGCGAAGACCGTCTTGCCACGGTCTGCTCTCACCCCCGGCTCCTCTCCCAACTGCGGTGAGAGAGGGGAGTGTTTTCGCCAGATCTCGTGACAGACGGAAAGCCTTTACGCAGATTCCGTAGCAAGACCGCGAGTCTTTCACGCCGTTTCGACGTCAAGACTCCCCTCGCCCACCGCAGTGGAAGAGGAGCTGGGGGTGAGGGCAAGCGCCGCCCTCATCCCCGGTCCTTTTCTGCCAATTCGCCCGCCCGTCCGGGTCTGGGGCGGGCCGGTTACGAATCGGGAGTCGCTATCGCTCCGGGTCCAGTCGCGGGCGCTGGCGCGATCGCCCCGGCGGTCCGGAAGCGCAACGCGGCCGCGCCGAGGGCGGCCGCGCCAGATAGGGAGGCGAGGATGCTCGAAAGCGGCCCACCGTGAGGCGCGCCCGTTCCAGTTGCCGGTAGGGTGGCGACTCGCTGCCGCCGCCGCCCGCCGCGTCCAGCGCCACGACCTCCACCACCGG
>JADYYO010000250.1 GCA_020853615.1 Thermomicrobiales bacterium | reverse complement strand
TGCGGGGCGGTGCGGACGACGAGACACTGGAGCGAGCCATTCGCTCCGCCATCTGGCGCAAGCCGTGGGGCCACGGGTTGGCCGAGGGGATGCGCGAGACGGTGCGCGGGATGTCCCAGATCGGGGGGTAGCGTTGGAAAAGCTCCCCCTGGCACGTCTCTCCCTGGATGTTCCATGAACCGGAAGATGTGAAGACAGGCGCCACAATCGGTGGCGCCGATCGGCGAGTCACGGCAATTCGTGGGTCGTGATCTGGCCGAAGCAGGGAGGGAGTGATCCGGAATCCGGGTCATCACTGCTGCCTGCAGCACCATGCGGACGCGGGGTCATCCTGCGCGCAGCGGAGGATCTCGGCTTCCCGGACCAGCGCGTCCCCGGCGTCGAGAGGCGTCGTGCCTCAGCATGACCCGAGGCGCGCACGCCGCTGTAGCAGGGGATGAGGGTCTCTCACCATCGCGTCTGCCGAATCTTGACAAGAGTGCCGCTTGTGAACGACGGCGACGGTTCACGCCAATCGAGCAAGCGTCTCCACCGCGCCTTCGACGTTTCGATGCCGCCTTCACTCGAGGCTCCCTCGCTCCCAGCCGGGGCGCACGAAGGGGCGCACGCCCGAGCGATCGGGCAGGGCATTGGCCAACTCCGCGATGGAGCGGTGCAGTGTGGGGTGGATGACGCTCGGGGCGATCTCGGCCAGCGGCACAAGGACGAAAGCGCGCTCGTGCATGCGCGGGTGCGGTACGGTGGCGCCCGGAGCGGCGGAGACCAGGCCGTCGAGCAGGAGGAGGTCGAGATCGAGCGTGCGCGGCGCGTTGCGGAAGGTTCGCACGCGCCCCAGGTCGTGCTCGATGGCGAGCAGCCGGCGCACGATCTCATCGGGTGACAGGGCCGTCTCCAGGGCGACGGCGGCATTGAGGAAGGCGGGTTGATCGGCGTAGCCGACCGGCTCGGTCTCGTAGAGGGAGGAGACGGCGCGCACCGCGCCGAGTGCGGCGAGGCGAACGACCGCCTCGCGCAGCATCGCCTCGCGCTCACCGAGGTTCGCCCCCAGTCCGATGTAGGCCATCCGCGTCGTCAGCGTTCCGGCCCTCCCGGCCAGGTTTGCGCCTTCTCGGGCGCACCGCGCACGACGGCGTCGGTCATCCGCGCCACACGCGCCATGGCCGGCACGTCGTGAACGCGCACGATGTCGGCGCCCCCGGCGATGGCGAGACTGACCGTCGCGGCTGTCCCTTCCACGCGGTCGCTTTCCGGCAGGCCGAGCACCCGTCCGATCGTGCTCTTGCGAGAGGTGCCGGCGAGGATCGGCCGTCCCAGCGCCCGCAGCTCGCCAAGGCGGCGCAGCAGCTCCAGATTCTGCCGCCAATCCTTGCCGAAGCCGAAGCCGGGGTCGACGATCGTCCGCTCCCAGGCGACTCCCGCGGCCACGGCCCGGTCGAGCCGCCGCCAGAGCTCGCGCAGGATGCTGACCATCAGATCGACGCTTGGATCGGGCGGGACATCGTGCATCAGGATAACGGGGACGCCGGCGGCGGCGACAACTGCCGCCATCTCAGGGTCGGCGACGAGGCCGCGCACGTCGTTGACGAGATCGGCGCCGGCGGCGAGCGCGGCCTGGGCGACCGCCGCCTTGCTGGTGTCGACGGAGATCAGGGCGTTGGTCTCGGCACGCACCGCGCGCAGCGCGGGAAGGAGACGCGCCAACTCCTCGCCGGCCGTGACTGGCGCGTGGCCGGGGCGCGTCGATTCGGCGCCGAGATCGAGGATGCCCGCACCGCCGGCGAGCGCCTCCCGCGCCACGGCAACAATCCCCTTCCCCGCCCCGAGCAGACCGTCGCCGGAGAACGAGTCCGGCGTGATGTTGAGGATGGCCATGACGTGGGTGGCCTCGCCCCAGCGCAGCTCGTGGCCGCGCCAGCGCGTCGGCGGCAGCGGCGTCCAATCGTCGGCCCGGGTCATGCCGGACGGCTCGGTTGTGGGTTCAGCATCGAGAGGCATAGCGCCGGGAGTATAGGGTTCCGCGCATGGGCGGAGCCGCCGATTTCTTCACCGATGCGCCCGGCAGGGTCGCCAGGGCGCCTGGCCACCGCCGTGATCGAAAGAGATCGCCGCGTCAACCGGGCAACCGCATCAGGTACTGCCGGCCGAACGTCTCCACCGCGAGACCACGCGCTCGGGCGAACTCATCGACCGCCCGGATGACGTCGGTTCCATAGACTGGGCTCTCCCGGTAATCGTCGCCGCCGATGATGCCGCCGGGCCTGAGCGTTCGCTCCCACGATTCGAGGTCGGCCTTTACGGAATCGTAGTAGTGGTCGCCATCGATGTAGATCCAATCGAACGTGCGGTCTGGGAAGGTTGCGGCAGCGTCGACTGACATCGCCCGGTGGATCCGCACGCGGCCGGCTGCGGTCTCTGCCTGGAATCGTGCGGTCACGGCCTGGAAGATCTCGTCCATGTCGCCCTGCCCCTGCGCCGAGCCGCCACCATGCCAGGTATTCGCGTCGCGCGGGGCGAGCGAAAAGGCCCACGGATCGACCAGGTGCAATTTGCGGGGCCGCACGATCTCGAGGATCCAGCGCGAGAAATCGCCTTTCCAGACGCCGATCTCCACGCCGACGCTCTCGATTGGCAACTGTTCGAGGAGCCAGCGGCGCTTCTTTGGTAGTTCGCCCTTCATGGGAAATACACCCTCCTCCAGGTGCTCCGTTGTCATTCAGCGCGGCATTCCTCACCTCGCTGACAGTGGCCCATTCCCCAGCGTCCCACGATCAGCCGTCAGCTTGCTGGCACCGAGTTCCGCCCGCGTTGCAGGCCGCCAGCGCCCTATATCGCGCTTCGAGGTCAGCGAGCGGCGCGCCACCGGGGCTGTGATAGATGTTGTCGAGCTGGTAGGGATCGACGCTCAGGTCGAAGAGCTCGCGGTCGCCATCGCCGTAGGCGGTATAGGCATAGGGGCCCTCGCGCAGGACGGTGAACCCCTGCTTCGGCCCCCGCGGCAGCTCGCAAATCACGGCATCGCGCCATCCATTGGGCGCATTGCCGTTGAAGAGCGGCACGAGAGAGCGGCCATCGACGAAATCGGGCAGGTCGGCGCCCGCCAGATCGGCGAAGGTCGGCCCCAGGTCGATATAAGAGACCATCGCATTGGTCGTCAAGCCGGCTGGAATGTCTGGACCTCGCACGATCAACGGCATATGGGTCGATTCCTCGAACGGAGTCTTCTTACCGAGTTTCACACGATGCTGCCCGTGGTGGTAGCCATTATCCGAGGCGAAGAAGATATAGGTGTTATCGAACCGATTGGTCGCCTTAAGCGCGGCGATGACATTTTCGATCATGTCTTCGACGGCATACATCGACTTGACCTGGCGGACGTAGACCCGGTCGAGATCCTTGATCTGCTTCCGGCCCAGCGTTTTCCGGCTGCTCCAGATGGCCGGCTTGTCGCTCATGTCCTCCTCGTTGAACGAGGGGACGCGCGGCGCCTGGTCGCGAGGGACGGCCGCCTTCTTGTCGCGGGGGGCGGGCGTTGCCGGCTCGTGGGGGGTCGATGGCGCCAGATAGAGGAAGAGGGGCTTGTCGGCAGACGTGGTACGAATGAAGTCGACCGCCTTTCGCGCTAGGACGTCGGTCTGGTACTGCGACTTCTCCTTCCCCTTGCCGTACAGGCGGACCTTCCCCTGGTCGCTGATCCGGTAGGTGGTGTACTTCCCCTTCCCGCCGTAGACGAACCAGCGATCCCAGCCTTTGGGAACGTGCTTCAGCGCCTCATCGTAGAAGTTGAGATATTTCCCGATGAGCCCCGTCCGGTAGCCGGCGTCGTGCAGCCAGGTGGCGATGTTGGAAGACTCATTGCCGCGATTGCGGAATGTGGAGTAGCCGCCCTGCGGCGGGGCATTGCGGAGGACGCCATTGTTGTGCGGGTACTGGCCGCGCAGGATAGCGGCGCGCGAGGGGCAGCAGACGGGCGCGGCCGTGTAGGCCGCGGTGAAGCTGAGCCCTTCCTCGGAGGTGAGCGAGCGGAGGCGCGGCAGATCGTCCATCATGCCGAGAACCAGGTCATCGACCAGGACGAAGACGATGTTCGGCCGGGTAGCGGCGGCAGCGGAGTGCGGAGTGGGAAGGGGCGCCGCTTGCGCCGAGGCCATCACACTGGCCAGCATCGACCTCACCCGCACGCCGCCGATCCTCCCCCAACCCGACCGGATTCCCGCGAATACCACACTCTAACAGCCGGTTATTCCGTCCTGCAAGACTTATGTGAATTCATCGCATCGCTGACCAAGCCGCCGCACTGCGGCCTGCCGAGGACGGACGCGCGGCCGCGCCTCTAGCGGAGCCTTCGGCGCGACACGCGGCCAGCCGCACACGTGGCTCCGGCGCACGCTCGCAGGGCCGCCAGCCGCGCGCTCATCTCCGCCGCCATCGCCTCGGCGTCCGGCACGGGCGTGTGGTCGTTCCAGCTCGACAACAAGTTGTCGAGCTCGTAGGAATCTCGCGTGTAGTCGTACAACTCCGGCTCGTTGGAGGCGTTTTCGACATAGAGCCAATCGGCGGAGCGCAGCCCGGAGTACCCACGGCTCCCGCGCTGGTTCTCCAGCAGCACCTCGGAATCGCGCGTCCGGTCGAAGATGGAGACGCCGTCGGCCCTGGGGAGGTCGACGCCGGCCAGCGTGGCGATCGTCGGCGCGATGTCGACGTTCGCCACCACCCGCTCGTCGATCTCGCCCGCCGCGAAGGGCGGGCCGGAGGCGAGCATGGTGACCTGCGTCGACTCCCGATACGCAAACCCCTTCTTGACGCAGCGATGGCTCCCCATCATGTAGCCGTTGTCGGAGAGGACGAAGACGACGGTGTTCGCCAGCCGCCCTTTCGCCTCTACGGTGGCGAGGATCGCAGCGATGGCGTCGTCGGTCGCCACCAGCAACTCGAGCCGCTTCCGCTCGAGACTGTCGAGGCTGCCCAGGGACGAGCCCTTCCGCTTGCGAATGTCGGCCGGTTTGTCGGAGACATCGGCCTCGTTGACGTCGGGCGAGCGCTCGCGCCGGATGGGGCCAAGCGCGCCGCGGTCCTTCTTACGGATCTGGTACTTGCCGTGAGGGGCGCGGGGGGTGAACCAGAGGAGAAATGGCGTCTCCGGCGAGGTCTGTTGCAGGAAATCGCGCGCGTGGCCCATCAGGATATCGGTCGAGTAGTGCGACTTCTTGCTGTATGTCCGCGTCTTGCCGTTGTCGTTCATCACCGGCGCGTAGTAGTTGCGGTCGATGGCGACCAGCCATCGATCCCAGCCGCCCGGAATTCCTCCCTTGGGCGGTGCCCCGTTGAGGAACTTGCCGAAGAGCCCCGTGCGGTAGCCGGCACCGCGCAGCGCGCTGGCGATGGTGTCGCCGCCGAGATTGCGCTTCTTGAACTGGGAGAAGCCGCCATGTTTACCGGAATTGCGAGCCACCCCATGATTGTGGGTATACATCCCGGTAAAGAGCGAGGTGCGGGAGGGGGAGCAGACCGGCGTGGAGAGCATGAAGTTCGGGAAGGTGGTCCCGCTGGCGCCGAGCAGCTCCCGCGTCTTGCGCAGCGCCCGCCAGTCCGAATCTCGCATATCGTCGGTGACGACGACGATGAAGTTCGGGCGGGCATCGGCCATGGCGCCGCCGTCCGGCACGACCGGTTCAGGCATGTCGACCGCCAGCCCTGCCGAGGCCGGCGGTTGTTCGGATCTCGTGGGCATGGCCGCGCTCCCCCTCGCGTCCGCATGCTGATCGTTGGTGCGTGCGCGGAGTGTACACGGCGCGCCCCGGCCTCTGGCAGGGGTCGCGAGCGCGCTGGCCGGCGGGATGATGCCCTTGACCGGCGCGGCGCGACCTGTCACCCTCTACCCGGCTCCCCGCGCTTGGAACGATGTGCACACCCCGTGTCATGCTGAGGAACGAAGCATCTCGGCTCAGAGGGAACGTGGTCGCCGGGAGCCGAACTCCTTCGCTGCGCTCAGGATGACACGACGTTTGGATGCTCCTGTCATGACGGCTCGACTCCTCGACACCAGGCACGCCGCTGCATGATCAGTTCCGGACACGCATCGGGAGCGGGGGGTGCGGCCGCGGCGACCGCGCGCATCTGGCCGGGGACCGCGCGACCTCTGGGCGCGCGCTGGGATGGCGAAGGCGTCAATTTCGCCCTCTTCGCCGAGCACGCCACGGCGGTCGAGCTCTGCCTTTTCGCCCAGCCGGACGACCCATACGAGGCGGAGCGGATGCTTCTGCCAGAGAGCACCGGCCACGTCTGGCACGGCTACGTGCCGGGGATCGGCCCGGGGCAGGCGTACGGCTATCGCGTCCATGGGCCCTATCGCCCCGATGCCGGCCTCCGCTACAACCCGGCCAAGCTCCTTCTCGACCCCTACGCGCGCGCCATCCACGGCTGGCTCGATTACGACGGCCCGATCTTCGGCTACGAGCGGATCCCCGGCGCGCCGGGCGACGACCACCGCCGCAGCGCCCGGGACGATGCCCCGGCCGTGCCCCGGAGCATCATCGTCGACCCCACGTTCGATTGGGGCAACGACGCGCCGCCGAACGTTCCCTGGAACGAGACGGTCATCTACGAGACGCACATCAAGGGGTTCAGCCAGCGCTTCCCGGCAATCCTGCCCGAGCTGCGCGGCAGCTACCTCGGGCTGGCGCACCCGGCCGCGATCGCCTACCTGCAAGAGCTCGGCGTCACCGCGGTCGAGCTGCTGCCGGTCCACCACTGGATCGACGAGGTCGCGGTCGTCGCGCGCGGGCTGACGAACTACTGGGGCTACAACTCGATCGGCTTCTTCGCGCCGAGCGCGCGCTACGCGGTCGCAGGCACGCTCGGGGAGCAGGTGACCGAGTTCAAGCAGATGGTCAAGGCGCTGCACGCCGCCGGGATCGAAGTCATCCTCGACGTCGTCTACAACCACACCGGCGAGGGAAACCACCTCGGGCCGACGGTCGCCTTTCGCGGCATCGACAACCCGGTCTACTACCGGCTGGTGCCGGAGCAGCCCCGCCTCTACGTCGATGTCACCGGCACCGGCAACTCGTTCAACGTGCGCAACCCGGCGACGCTGCGCCTGGTGATGGACTCGCTCCGCTACTGGGTGGAGGAGATGCGCGTCGACGGCTTCCGCTTCGATCTCGCCCCGGCGCTGGCGCGCGAGGCGTTCGCGGTCGACCGGGAGGGCTCCTTCTTCGACGCCGTCCACCAGGATCCGGTCCTCGCCAAGGTGAAGCTGATCGCCGAGCCGTGGGATATCGGCCACGGCGGCTACCAGGTGGGGATGTTCCCCAACGGCTGGGTGGAGTGGAACGACAAGTACCGCGATGGCATGCGCCACTTCTGGCGCGGCGACCCCGGCTGGGTGGCCGACATGGGCTACCGCCTGACCGCCTCGTCCGATCTCTTCAACGCGGACCGGCGCCGGCCACAGGCGAGCATCAATTTCGTGACCGCGCACGACGGCTTCACGCTGACCGATCTCGTCTCCTACAACCAGAAGCACAACTGGGAGAATGGCGAGGAGAACCGGGACGGCACGACCCACAACATCTCCTGCAACTACGGCGTCGAAGGCCCGACCGACGACCCGGCGATCGTCGAGACGCGGGCCCGGCAGCGGCGCAACTTCCTGGCCACCCTCTTCCTCTCGCAGGGGACGCCGATGCTCCTCGGCGGCGACGAGATCGGGCGAACGCAGCTCGGTAACAACAACGCCTACTGCCAGGATAACCCTCTCAGTTGGTACGACTGGGCGCTCGACGAGGCGGACGAGGCGTTGCTCGCCTTCACGAAGCGGCTGATCCAGATCCGGCGCGAGCAGCCGGTACTGCGCCGCCGCCGCTTCCTGAGCGGCAGCCGGCTCGCCGCGATCGGGGCGAAGGACATCGCCTGGCTGCGCCCGGGCGGCGGCGAGATGACGGCGGCCGACTGGCAGGATCGGAGCCTGCGCGCCCTGGGACTGGTGCTGCACGGGAACGCCATCGAGGAGGTGGGCCCGCACGGGGAGATCGTCACGGGCGACACGCTGGCGATCCTGCTCAACGCGGGGCGCGACCCGGTCGCGTTCGACCTCGCCCGCCACGCCGACCACCCCCCGGCGCGCTGGGAAACGCTGATCGACACGGCATTCCCTCCGGACAACGGCGGAGCGGTCTACGAGCGGACCTCGCCGGTGACGGTTCCGGAGCGGACGGTGCTGCTGCTGCGGGAGTTGCCGGGGGAGTGAGGGGGGAGTCGATGAGGAAAGGTGCGGCTGGGATCAGCGTCGTCTCGGCCGCGGAAACCCTCACCCCGGCCCCTCTCCCTGCGCACAGGGAGAGGGGCCGGGGTGAGGGTTGGCGCGAGCACGGCGGTCGATCCCTGAAACGCTCGCTCATCCGATCGGGTGAGAACCGGGGCGCGATTCTCGCTCGGCACAATCCCTTCAGCGCGGGAACGGTTGACCGCGAGCGTAAACGAGGAGAGGGTTGCCGCGGGATCTCGATAATCCGGGATCTACGGCGCTTCATCAGCCGGGGCGTCCGGCTGGCCGGCGGGTGCGCTGGGCCACGACGCGGTGTAGTCGGCGGCAATGACCGCCGCCCCCTCGCTCCCGACCTTCGAGAACGCCCATTCCGCCTCCGGTGGCACGACGCTGACTTGGGCGAGGACCGCCTCGCTGACGCGGATCGGGGCTTGCAGAGAGAGCGCCAGGTTGAGGGCATCGCTCGGCCGGGCGTCGACTGCCTGCTCTCCTCCCTTGCCATCGAGGATGGCGGAGGCGTAGAAGACATGCTCCTCCAGCCGATCGATGCGAACCTCATGCAGCGCGGCTCCAGCGGCGTGAAGGAGCGACGCGGCGAATGCGTACGTGAGCGGGCGCGGCTGCGGAACACCCGTGAGTTGGAGCGCCAGGGCCACCGCCTCGAATTCGCCGATCCAGATGGGAAGCCGGCGCTCGCCGCCGATCTCCTCGAGGATCACGACCTGCCCTCCGACGTTGCTCTCCTCGCCGGTTCGCCGCCGGACATCGGCAATTCGCATGTCCACCATGGCCTGCCCTCCCACACGCTGCATGCCACTCTCCGTGATCGCCGCCAAGTGACCGCGCAAGTTGCGCCGGGCCTTGTGCAGCCGGGCCTTGACCGCTCCGACCTCGATGCCGAGCAGGGCGGCCGTCTCCGCCTGCGTCAGCCCCTCCAGATAGTGCAGCTTCACCGCGACCCGCTGCCCGGGCGGCAAGTCCGCCACGGCGCGTTCGACCCATTCCCGTAATTCCGCGCCTTCAGCGGTTGCCTCCGGTCCCGGCTCCTCGTCGATCGGCTCAGGCAGCATGCTTCCACCGATCGCCGCCTCCCACGACCACGCCTCGCGGAGACGCTGCCGGCGCCAGCGGCGAGCGATATTGAGACCGATCCCCGCCAGCCACGCCCCGAATCGATCCGGCCGCCGCAGCCGGTCGAGATCGAGGAGCGCCTGGAGGATCGCTTCCTGGGCGACATCTTCCGCCTGATCCCGATCGCCGAGAGCGCGACGGCAGAGCGCGATGACCAGCGGCCGATGATGGATGATCAGGAGCGCGAACGCCTCTCTGTCGCCGCCCCGCGCCGCCGCGACCAACTCCTCATCCCGTCCGTTCCGGTCGAACCCGCCTAGCGTCTCCATCGCTCTACCTGATAGTCGCGCCAGGAGCATCCCCGGTTACCCCGCGAAGCCTCAACGACAATCGGCCGGCGGCATGATGCCGCCGGCCGATGACGAACTCGACTAAACGGGATGCTGCTCGCCGCTCTACGCCACGCGGATGGTGCGGGCGGGCCAGCCGGTGGCGCCGTTCGGCAGCGGCGGGTTGTCCTCGCTGGGGGCGACGTTCCCCTGCCCGTCGGTGGCGCGCATCAGCATCTTGTAGACGCCCGGCGTGGCGTCAAAGGAGTAGGCCCAGCGCACCCAGGTGAAGTTCGGGTTGATCGAGGGCTCCAGCTCGGCGTCGGCCCAGCTCTGCCCCTCGTCGAGGCTGATCTCGACGCGCAGGATGCCACGATTGCCCGCGGCGGCGACCCCGGCGATGACCGCGGGGCCGGGTGAGAGCTGCTCGCCCGAGGCCGGGATGTCGATCCGGCCCCAGATCTGGTACAACGCGATGTCGCTCCAGCCGCGGGTCTGCCAGTAGCCCATGTAATTCTGGTTGACCGGCTCGATCTTCTGGACCCACTTGACGTTCTTCATGCCGTAGATCGGCGGCACGATGATGCGGGCGGGGAAGCCGTGGTCAGGCGGCAGCGGCTGGCCGTTCATCCCAGTGACGAGGAGGGTGTTCGGATCCATCGCCGTGGCGAAGGGGATCGAGTCGTCGTAGCCGTCGGCGGCGTGGAAGACGACGTCGACGGTCGACGGGTCGATGCGCGCCTCCTCCAGCAGCTCGCGCAGGGGGATGCCGCTCCACTCGGCGGTCCCGGCCAGATCGCCGTTCAACTCGTTCGAGATGCAGGAGAGGGTGGTGATGTTGCGCACGCTCTTGCGCGCCATCAGGTCGTCGTAGGTGAGCGTCAGCGGCTTGCCGACCAGCCCGTCGATCGTCAGTTGCCACGAGCTGCCGTCGACGACCGGGTCGGAGATGTTCTTGGAGACGTGGTAGAAGTCGGCCACGGAGGTGATGACCGGGGTCAACTCCCCCTCGGCCTCCAGTTTCTGGAAGATCGTCTCCCCTCCGGCTGCGGCGGCTTCGGGAGTCGCGGCCCGGGCGGCGAAATGGCTCTCGCCAGTCGGCCGCCCGAGCCGGGCGCGGGCCGCGATATCGGCCGCGGCCTGCTGCTCCGCGGCGATGTTGCCCCGGCCGGGACTCCTGGTCAGCCGCCAGCCGAGAAAGGCGGTGCCAGCGGCGAGCGCCGCGCCGGCGGCCGTGCCCAGCGCCGCGCGGCGGGAGACCTGCTCGCCGGCCACGAGCGCCGGCGCCGGCGCGGCCACGGCCGAGGCGGGCGCGAAGGCCGACCAGGCAATCGCCCAGCCGCCGGCGAAGAGGATCGCCTGCAGGAGGAGCGGCGCCTGATAGGCGCTGCCGGCGCCGAAGAGCCCCTCTCGCGCGAGCGGGAAGACGACGACGGTCATGAAGAGGAAGAGGACGCCTCCCATGATGGCGGCCGCGATGGCGCGCGCCCGCGTCGCCTGCCCAAGCGTGCCGCTCCCCGCCAGCGCCCCGGCGCCCTGCCCGGCCCAGTAGCCGACGAGGACGATGCCGATCAGGACGATGGCCCAGAGGGTGTCCTTCGCGGCGCTGTTGAAGTTCTCGGTTGCCCAGCCGAAGAGGGCGAGCGGCGTCAGGCGGGAGGCGGCGGCGACGACCGTGTCCGGGATCGAGGCGACGCCGGCCGGCGCAATGGTGGCGCGCCAGAGGAGATCGAGAAAGAGGGCCAGGAGCGCGGCCAGGGCGCCCGCGCGTCCGCCGGCGCGGCCGAGACTCGGCGCGGGTCGCGAGGTCATGTCGCGTGCTGTCATGAGGGACTGCCTCCGCATGGGATGGTTCGGTCAGAGATGCGTCGTGTTGTTGCCGGCGATCCATGCCGCCGGAAGACCGTCGGGTTTCGGTCCTGTTGTTGAGCATACGGTATCGGGCGCGAGACGGATCAGTACACCGAGGATGCGACGCCATCGCGCAGGGCGTGCCATCCCGATTCTGAGCCCGGTGCTCGTCACGTCGCGCTAGCGCGCGTCGAGGAACGGGGCCGCGTGCTCATCGGCGCGATCGGCCGAGCGTCCGGCGTGAGAACGGCTCCCCGCGACCTCGTGCGCCTGGATCGTGGCCAGCAGCACCTGATCGAGGAACTGCATGATCTCGGCATAGAGCCGGATGGCCCGCCTGGCATCCAGCCCGTGCTCCTCGATGTGGCCGGTGACCGCGCGCACGACCGGAAAGCGGAAGTAGATGAACGCCTCGACCGTCTCCGACGCCGAGAGGCCGTGGGCGGCCCCGGTCCGGCCGTAGTGCTCGCCGATCTGCCGCGCCTCGTCGAGGAGCGAGCCACGATCGGCGGCGGCGACGGGGACCGAGGCGTAGCGGACGGCGAGATCGACGAGCCGGCGCCCCAGGCGGCGATGCTCGTCCTGGGTAGCGCCGCCGTAGGCGCGGAACCAGGGGCGCTCGCGCGCGACCCGCAGGTAATCATCCTCGTAGCCGGAGAGGGAGCGGTCGGTCAGCGCCTGCCGCGAGACGCGCGGGCGCTCCTGCCGGCGGGGCCCCTCGCCGACGAGGGCGCGCAGGTCGGCCTCGGCGTAGCGGCGGTGCCCTCCCGGGGTGCGGAAGACCGGCACCTTGCCGCTGTCGCTCCAGCGGCGCAGCGTGCTCTGATCGACGCCGAGAAAGGCGCACGCTTCGTGGATCGTCAGCCAGCGCCCGCCGGCGGGCTCCGGCGCTCCCGCCTGCTCCCCGTCGCGTTGGCGTTCGGCCGTGCGCTCCCGCGGCATCAACATCCTCCCGGTTCCCCGCCGCCCGCCATCGCGCGAACGGGATGATGGCGCTCCCGAGGCGGATCGCCCGCGAATCGCCCCCGGCTGTCTGAGGCGCGACAGTGTACATGCGGGGCACATCTTGTCAATCGGTCGCTGATGTGTACACGCCGCTCCGCTCATCCAAGCCGGACAGGCAATGCCGAGGTGGCCCGTCCTTCAGGCAAGGCGCTCCGGCCACCAGGTGACGACGTCGAGGCCGCGCGCGAAATGGAGAAGGGGGCGGCCGTCAAGGCCGATGCCATGGGCGTCCGCCATGGAATTCGCCGCGATCTCGGCCTCTGCCGCCTGCAAGGGCCAGGGCTCGTGCTGAATCTCGGCGCGAAAGAGACGACCGCGGCAATCGGCGGCATAGAGGCAGTAGCGGGCGGTCAGCGACTCTTCGAGGCTCCCGGGCGCGGCGCGAAAGATCGGCCCGATCGGCCGGTAGCGGCCGGCGAAGACGGTCCTCCTCCCGCTCAGGCGGCGCCGGCTTTGGAAGGGGATCCACTCCCCATCTGCGCCGATCTCCATGCTCGCCCAGAAGTACGGGAGGTGGAAGGCGAGCCGGGCGCCGATGACCGCCAGCAGGCTGGCCGCATCGAGCGAGAAGAACCAGACGCCCGGCTTTCCCCGCGCGGTGACGTAGGTGCGGACATTCAGCTCGGGAAAGGCGAGCGCCAGCCGATGGGGAACGCCGCGCGGGGCTATGTGGCTGATGCGGAACGGGATCACGCCAACCCACGCCTCGCCGTCGAACGTGTCGATCTCCAGCCCGGCCGGGACCATCGGGCGCAGGGTCGAGGCGGGCACGCGCCAGTGGGCGAAGAGGAGATCGCGCCAACTCTGGCCGATGATCCACGGCCGGGAGGGCGCGGGCCAGGGGCGGCGCGGGTCGCACGCGATCCGATTCCAGTCGGGCGCATCCTCCCCTATCGGGTGCGCCACGTCCTGCTCGACCATCGATCGCCTCGTCGCTGCCGCGCCGCCGTCCATGTGCGAACATCACCCGATCGCCCCTTCGGGCGCAATGCCTGTGCCAGCACCCCGAGTGCCGCGACACACGGATCGTGTCATGCTGAGGAACGAAGCATCTCGGCCCAAGGAAAACGAGGTTCCAGGAGCCGAGATCCTTCGCTTCGCTCAGGATGACACCTCCTCTGTGTCACAGGGCTGTTGATCCGTTCCAGCGATCACGGCCGAACGCGACGGCGCGCGGCAGATACAATCCCTCTCAGGAGCACGATCGAGCCAACCGGAACGAGGAGCGTGACAGGGTGACGAGTGAGTTGAACTTTGCGACGGCGCGCGAGATGGCGCGTCTCCTTCGGGAGCGGGAGATCTCCGCGGTCGAGCTGCTCGATGCTCACCTCGACCAGATCGCGCGCGTCAATCCCGCCGTCAACGCCATCGTCACCCTCCTGCCGGAGCGGGCGCGGGAGCAGGCGCGCGCCGCCGACGCGGTGCTGGCGCGGGGGGAGGCGGTCGGCCCGCTCCACGGGCTGCCGATCGCGCACAAGGACACGACCGAGACGAAGGGGATTCGCACCACCAAGGGCTCGCCGATCTTCCGCGACTATGTTCCCGAGCGAAACGAGCTGATCATCGACCGGATCCAGGCGGCGGGGGCCATCCCGATCGGCAAGACGAACGTGCCGGAGTTCGGCGCCGGCTCGCAGACCTTCAACACCGTCTTCGGCACGACGCTCAACCCCTACGACCTGACGAAGACGCCCGGCGGCTCCTCCGGCGGTGCCGCGGCCGCCCTGGCGACCGGCATGCACCCGATCGCCGACGGCAGCGATCTTGGCGGCTCGCTGCGCAACCCCGGGGGCTACTGCAATGTCGTCGGCTTCCGCCCCTCGGCCGGCCGCGTGCCGAAGGTCGGCTCCCAATCCGCCTGGTTCGACATGACGACGACCGGGCCGCTCGCCCGCACCGTCGGCGACGTCGCCCTGCTGATGAGCGTCATCGCCGGGCCCGATCTCCGCTCGCCGATCGCGCTCGAGGCGCCCGGCTCGCTCTTCGAGCAGCCGCTCGAGCGCGACTTTCGCGGCACACGCGTCGCCTGGAGCCGCAACCTCGGCGACCTGCCGGTCGACCCGCGCACGACCGCCGTGCTGGAGTCGCAGCGCGGCGTCTTCGCCGATCTCGGCCTCGAGCTGGTCGAGGCCGAGCCCGACCTGAGCGGCGCGGACGAGGTTTTCCACATCTTGCGCGCGTGGGATTTCGAGCTCGGCTATGGCGAGCTGCTCGACACACGCCGCGATCAACTGAAAGACACCGTCATCTGGAATATCGAGGAGGGACGCCGCCTCTCCGGGCCCGATCTCGGCCGCGCCAACCGCCTCCGCTCCGCAATCTTCCAGCGGGCGCACGACTTCTTCGCCAACTACGAGTTCCTGCTGCTGCCGGTCTCGCAGGTTCCCCCCTTCCCCGCCGACATCCCCTACCCGACCGAGATCGACGGCACGCCGATGACGACCTATATCGAATGGATGCGAAGCTGCTCGCGCATCACCGTCACCGGCCACCCGGCGATCTCTGTGCCCGCCGGCTTCACGGCGGACGGCCTTCCCGTCGGACTGCAGATCGTCGGCCGCGCCCGCGACGACTTCGGGGTGCTGCAATTGGCCCACGCCTTCGAGCTGGCGACCAATTTCTGGCAGCAGCGACCACCCCTGCTCGATGCGCTGGCGCGGGGTGCGACGCACGCGACGGCCGCGGCCACGAGTACGCGGGCCTGACGCCGGTGCACTTTTCGTCACCATCGCGACAGCGCGCCGAGGCGACGGAGCGGTCGCCCGCGCGATTTGGGGGGGATGCCGGGCATCTCCACCCGACGCGGGTGGTGAATGCGCCTCATCTCGTGGAGCGGTTTCTCGTCTCCGCGGTCGTCGCCGTACTGGTGATTCGCGTCTATCTCGAGCTGACCGGCTACCCGCAGATCGGCGGCCACGGCCTCCACATCGCCCACATGCTCTTCGGCGGCCTCGCGATGATGATCGCCCTCCTCGCCAGCCTGATATTCCTCGGCTCGAATGTACGCCACCTGGCGGCGATCGTCGGCGGCGCCGGCTTCGGCACCTTCATCGACGAGGTCGGCAAGTTCGTCACCAGCGACAACGACTACTTCTATCGCCCGGCGGTCGCCCTCATCTACGTCATCTTCGTCCTCCTCTTCATCGCCGGCGAGCGGCTGGCGGCCGAGGCGAACCCGACGAAAGAGGAGCGGCTGGCGCAGGCGCTCGATGTCACCACCAGCACGATCATCAATAACTACCCCGCGCTGCAGCGCGACCAGGCGATCGATCTGCTACGGCAGTGCGACTTCGCCAACCCGATCGTTCCCGCGCTGCAGCGGGCGCTGCTACAGATCGCGGCCGAACCGGCCCCGCCCGAAACGCTCACCTCGCGGGTGACGCGGCGCATTGCGCACGCGTACTCGTGGCTCACCGGCCAGCGCTGGTTCCTCAAGCTGGTCCTCGTCATGGCCGGCATCGGGACGCTGTTCAATCTGCGCGAGCTTTCGGTGACGGTCTTCGCGGACCCCGATAAAGGGCACGTCCAGGCCTATCTCGACTCGAACGCCGGGCTCCTCCTCCTGGCGAACCTGATCGGCGCGGCGCTGCTGGTGACCGGGCTGCTCCACCTGCGCGGCTCTGTACTGGAGGCATTTCGGTGGTTCCGGCGGGCGGTCCTCGTCTCCCTCCTCGTCGCGCAGCCCCTCGCCTTCTACGAGCAGCAGTGGACGGCGCTGATCGGCCTGGCGCTCAACCTGGTCGTCCTCTCGGCGCTCGATTACGCGATCCGCCAGGAGAGCGTTCCGGTCGTGATTCCGGCAGAACCGGTGGCCGCCTGACCTACGGCGCCCCCACGCTCACGAAGGCAGTTGCCGCTCAGCCCAGCGCGCGGACATCGTCAGGATCGCCACGGCATTCGGGATCGCACGGCAAACCGAACCGCGGCGGCCCACAAAGCGGAAATGGCTTGCGTGCTGCCGACCGGCGCCAACGACGTCGTGACGCGACCTCTCGGCAAGTCATCGATCCGCAAGAGCGTCTGGCGCAACAAGCAGAGGACGGCTAGCCTGGCTTCCTAGCCAACCCGACGTAGCGGATTTGCATCAGGCGCATCCGCGATGAGTTCGAGGTCTTCCGGACGCACGGTAAACCAGTCGATCGTCGTGCCGTCCAATCGCGAGAACTCGACCTCGTAGGCGTCATCGTGGAGGAGCACGATGGTGCCGACCGCTCCCCGACCGACGCCACGGTTCAAGTATCGATCACTGGTGAGCCGGACAAGTCCGAGAAGCGGAAATTTCATGACGATCCCTCTCGGGAAGGCCGTGCAAATCCGGAGAACGGCGTGACGAGTTCGAGCACGCCATTCTGCCGCAGCAACCAGCCGGAGCGAATGGCTGCTCCCCGAATGTGTATCGCGATGGTACATCGACGGCCATACTCGGTGGATCCTCCGAGTTCGTACTCTCCGGCGTCGATTGCAGATCGCGCGCTCGAGGTAAGCCGCCATCAGCGCTTCCGCATCTTCCGCGTTGCGAGCCCGAAATCCAAGGTGGTCGAGAAAGATCGGATCTTCCCCTGATTCGTGGCCCGGCACAAGGACATAGCCCGAGAATTTCCGAACGTCCACCAAAATTGCGCGCGGAACGAACTCAAGCGCGGAACAGAGTGGATCATCTGCGCCTTCTTCTGAAGGTAACGGCAATCTGGCACCTCTCGCGCTCACGGCTCCTCGCGGCTGTCGGCCAGGATATCCATGTGCTCGAGTGCGAGGCCGGTGGTGATTGCCATATGGGAGAGCGCCTCGGATCGAGGTTGGCGGAGGCGCGCCAGCCGCACGCGCGCTCAGACCGTTGACCAGGTATCCGCGCTGGCAATGATCTCGGGGACGGGTTCAATCTCCGCTCGCTGCAAAAAGAACCAGGCGATGGTCGTGCCATCGGGGTGCGAGAACTCGACATCGTAGCCATCGTCATACGCGTCCAGAATGAAGCCGATGGCTCCCCGTCCCACGCCTTCGCTGGCGAGGTAGCGGTCGGTATTCAGGCGAACCGCGGAGAATTCCGCTAGCGGCATGAAAGATCAGCCTTTCGACTTGTCACAGGCGGAGCCACTAAATGGCGTAGGAGCCACAATATCCCATCACCAGTCTGGCCTCGTGACGATGAGGCCCGGGACGCGCTCGAACTCCCGGACATTGAGCGTGAACACATCGTAGCCGTGGGCAATCGCGGTTGCGGCGACGATCATGTCATATGGACCGATGCGTTGACCGGAACCTTCGAGGTGCGCCCAGAGATGCGCGTGGACGCGCGCGACGCCGACATCCAGCGAAAAGACGCGCAGGCTGGATAGGACCAACTCAACGAACTCGGACCGACGTCTTCGCCGCTCGGGCGAATTGGCATGGAATCCGCGGCGGAAGCAACGACGCTCGGGCAGCCTCGATATCGTCGGCAAAGCCTTCGCCCGGCATGTGGACGTCGCCCAGGAGATCCACCAGGTCTTGGTCGGTCGTGACTGGCACAGTCTCCACTGCAGGAAGAGACAGAACCGCGATCTGCTGACCGTTGCGCTCGATAATGAACCGCTCGCCGTGATTGGCCCGATCGAGGATGACAGAGAGCGCCTTCGCCAACTCGTGCTCGCTCAGCGTCGTTCTTTTCCCATGGTCCGCCATGGCGTTCTCCGAGTCTGGGGACACCGGCAGAGCGGCTACCCGCCTCTATCAGGCAGCATCGGGCCCGAGTCTACGGCTCCTCGAGGCTGTCGCGCAGGATGTCCATGTGCTCGAGCGCGAGGCCAGTGCCGACCGCCACGCAGGAGAGGGGGTCGTCGGCGACGTAGCAGGGGACGCCGGTCACTTCCATCAGCAGGTCGGGAAGGTGGCGCAGGATCGCACCGCCGCCGGTGAGGATCATCCCCTTGTCGATGATGTCGGAGGAGAGCTCGGGCGGCGTCTCCTCGAGGACCGCGCGCACCGCGCCGATGATCGCCTCCAGCGGCTCGGTGATGGCGTCGGTCACCTCGTTGGCGTGGATCTGGATCGTGCGCGGCAGGCCCGCGACCTCGTCCCGGCCGCGCACTTCCATGCGCACGTCCTCTTCGACCGGCATCGCGCTGCCGATGGCGATCTTGACCTCTTCGGCTGTCCGCTCGCCGATGCGCAGGTTGTACTTTCGCTTGATGTAGTTCGCGATCGCCTCGTCGAAGCGGTTGCCGCCGACGCGCAGCGAGCGGGCGACGACGATGCCGTTGAGGGAGATGACCGCCACCTCGGTCGTGCCGCCGCCGATGTCGATGATCATGTTCCCCGAGGGGTCGGCCACCGGAACCCGGGCGCCGATAGCGGCCGCCAGCGGCTCGGAGATGAGGAACGCCTTGCGCGCCCCGGCGGCTAGCGCCGCGTCGCGCACCGCGCGCCGCTCGACGCCGGTCACCCCGGCCGGCACGCAGATCATCACCTCTGGCCGCACCAGCGAGAAGCGGCCGCAGCTCTTGTTGATGAAGTAGCGGAGCATCTCCTGGGTGACGACGTAGTCGGCGATCACGCCGTCGCGCATGGGGCGGACGACCTCGATCGTCTCCCGCGGCTCCCGGCCGAGCATGTTGCGCGCCTCGAGCCCGACCGCCTTGACCTTGCCATCCTTGGCCGAAATGGCGACGACGGATGGCTCGTTGATGACGACTCCACGTCCACGGAGGAAGACGAGGACGTTCGCCGTCCCGAGATCGATACCGATTTGCTTGGGCACGCGGTTGCGCTCCGGATGCTGCGACATAGAACCCGGGCATCACAGCAGCACATAACTCCGCGCCCGGCAGGCCAGATAGCGCGATAGTACCATAGGGGCCAGAATCGACCGAAGGCATGGGAAGGGGCCAGGTGCAAGGATCAGGCGAGCGTTCCGAGCGGAGGAGCGAT
>JADYYO010000249.1 GCA_020853615.1 Thermomicrobiales bacterium | reverse complement strand
TGAGGAGCTGCAGAATCTGCGCCTGCACGGAGACATCGAGCGCGCTCACCGGTTCGTCGGCGACGATCAGCTCCGGCCTGACTGCCAGCGCGCGGGCGATCCCAACTCGCTGGCGCTGCCCGCCAGAGAGCTCGTTCGGGTAGCGATCGGCGTGGCGCGCGCTAAGCCCGACCGTCTCCAGGAGCTCGGAGACGGCGCGGTCGCGCTCGCGCGGCCCGACCATCCTGTGGAATGTGAGCGCCTCGCCAAGCGTCTGGCCGATCGTCATGCGCGGATTGAGTGACGAGTTCGGGTCCTGGAAGACGATCTGCAGCTTCTTCCGCCAGCGGCGCATGGCTGCCTCGTCGTCCGGGTCGATCGGCTGCCCGTCGACGAGGACCTCACCCGAGGTCGGCGATTGCAGAAAGAGAACGCAGCGGCCCGTCGTCGTCTTGCCGCAGCCGCTCTCGCCGACCAGGCCCAGTGTCTGGCCCCGCGCGACCTGGAAGCTGACATCGTCGACCGCGTGCACCGCCGCCGGCGGCACGCGCCGCAGCGCGTCGACAAGCGAGCGCCGCACCGGGTAGTGCTTGACGAGATTGCGGACCTCGAGCAGCGGCGTCTCGGTCCGATGGGACTGGTCAGTCATCGTTGCGCGCTTCCGATCAACTCCGGCGCTCCCACTCTGATGCGGTCAGTGCCGGCGAAATGGCAGGCCGACTGGTGGTCCGCGCCGACGCCGATCATTGACGGGTCGTCCGTCACGCAGATCGCCTCGCGGAACATGCAGCGGGGATGAAACGGGCAGCCGGTTGGCGGGTGCGCCATGTCAGGCGGGGCCCCCTCGATCGGTTGCGGCGCCTTGCCGGGCAGGTCCGGCCGGGGAATCGCGTTCATCAGCCCGATGGTGTAGGGGTGCTCCGGCCGGTCGAACAGCTCGTCGATCGGCGCCTGCTCCACAATGCGGCCGGCGTACATGACCGCGACCCGGTCACACATCTCGGCGACCACGCCGAGGTCGTGGGTGATAAGCAGGATGCTCATCCCCGACTCCTGCTGCAGCTCGCGCAGCAGGGTGAGTATCTGCGCCTGGATCGTCACGTCGAGCGCGGTCGTCGGCTCGTCGGCGATAAGCAGCTCGGGCCGCGACGAGAGGGCCATCGCGATCATCACCCGCTGCCGCAGCCCCCCCGACAGTTGGTGCGGATAGGCCCGATAGCGCAGCTCCGGGCTCGGGATGCCGACCTTCCGGAAGAGGTTGATGACCTCCGCGCGCGCGGCGCGGCGATCGAGCCCCTGGTGGCGGCGGATCGCCTCGGCGACCTGGTCGCCGGCGGTGATGAGCGGGTTGAGGAAGGTCATCGGGTCCTGGAAGATCATCGCGATCCGACCGCCGCGTAGCCCTTCCATCTCCCCCTCGGGCAACGCTGTCAGGTCGATCCCGTCGAAGAGGATGCGGCCGGAGACGAGCCGCCCCGGCGGCATCGGCACCAGCCGCATGATCGCGCGGGCGGTGACGCTCTTGCCCGAGCCTGACTCGCCGACGAGTCCGACCACTTCACCCGGGTGGATGTCGAGGTCGACGCCATTGACGGCGCGCACGTCGTTCGTGCGGGTGCCGAACCAGACGCGGAGGTCTTCGATTCGCAGCAGTGGGTCGTTCATCGTTGTGCCTGCCGGGGGTCGAGAACATCGCGCAGCCCATCGCCGAGGAGGTTGAAGCCGAGCACGGCGAGAACGATGGCGCAACCGGATGCGACGGCGAGATGGGGCGCGTTGAGCAGCACGAGCTGCCCCTCGGAGAGCATGGTGCCCCAGTCGGCTGTTGGCGGCTGCACGCCGAGGCCGAGGAAGGAGAGGGCGGCCAGGTCGAGGAGCGCGTAGGCGACGTCGATCGTCGAGACGATGAGGACGGGCGAGATGCAGTTCGGGAGGATGTGCCGGAAGATGATCCGACCCTGCCCGTAGCCGAGCGCGCGCGCGGCCTCGGTGTAGACCATCTCCTTCTGCACGAGCGTGACGCTGCGCACCACGCGGGCGATGAAGGGGACGTAGAGGACGCCGAGGGCGACCGCCGATTTCCCCAGGCCCGGCCCGAACGCCGCCACGACGGCGAAGGCGAGCAGGAGCGGGGGGAAGGAGAGGAGCATGTCCCAGACGCGCGTGATCGTCTCGTCGACCCAGCCTCCCCGGTAGGCAGCCCAGATGCCGATCGGCACGCCGATGATCTCCGAAATGAGGACGACGAGGAGAGCGCCGCCGATCGCCGTGCGGGAGCCGAAGATGAGCCGGCTCAACACGTCGCGCCCGTTCTTGTCGGCGCCGAGAACGTAGCCCTGGCCCGGCGGGGCGAGGCTGTCGGCCAACTCGCCAATGTTCGGATCCTTCGGGGCGATGAGCGGCGCGAAGAGGGCGACCGCGATCAGGAAGATGACGATGGCTCCCCCGATCATCGCCTTTGCGTTGTGACGGACGCGCCACCAGAACATCGACCAGGGGGAGTGGGCAACCTCTGGCGTGGGGGCGACGGCGAGTTGCGCGGCTTCGACGGCCATGCTCAGCCCTGCCCCCCGTAGCGCACGCGCGGGTCGATGATGCCGTAGAGGATGTCGACGACCAGGTTGATCAGGATGAAGATGCCCGCGATGAAGACGGTCGCCCCCTGTACGACCGGGTAGTCGCGCATCTGGACCGCGTCGATCAGAAGCGAGCCGAGCCCGCCGAGGCCGAACGTCTGCTCGACGAGGACCGTGCCGACGATGAGGAAGCCGAAGAGAAGGCCGGAGACGGTGATGATCGGCACCAGCGCATTCCGGAAGGCGTGCTTCATGATCACCGTCCGCGTCGGCAGCCCCTTGGCGCGCGCCGTCTCGATGTAGTCCTGCGTCAGCGCCTCGACCATCGACGAGCGCGTGATGCGGGTGGTGATCGCGGCCAGGGAGAGGCCGAGCGTCAGCGACGGGAGGAGGAGGTGGCGAACCTGATCCCAGCCCCCCTCACCCGCGCCGAGCGCGGGTAACCAGCCGAGCCGGAAGGAGAAGAGGAGCAAGAGCAGAATGCCCGTGAAGAAGACGGGCGAGGAGGCGACCAGCACGGCGAACATCGTCGCCGCGACGTCGACCCAGGTGTTGCGGTGGACGGCGGCCACGATTCCTAACGGCACGGCGATGAGCAGCGACAGCAGGAACGAGAAGCCCGCCAGCTTCGCGGTCAACGGCAGGCGCTCGAGAATGAGCGTCGAGACCTCGGTTCGCTGCCGGTAGGAGCGGCCCAGATTGCCGGAGAGGATGTCGCCCAGCCAGAGGCGGTACTGCGTCACGAGCGGCTGGTCGAGCCGGTACGCCTTGCGGATGTTGGCCAGGTTCTGCTCGCTGATCCGCTGCCCGCCGACCATGATCCGGGCAGGGTCGCCCGGGACGAAGCGGACCATGAAGAAGACGATCGAGGTGATGACGAACATCAGCGGGATGAGCGTCAGGAGCCGGGTCACGATCAAGCGGGCCATCGGGCAATTCCCAGTGTCTGGTCAGGTCTGAAACGAGCGCTCACGCCGACGCGGATGGGGAGCCCCCGTCGACATCGTCGAGAAAGCGCAACAGGACGTCACGGTAGCGTTCGGGCGCTTCCAGCGGCACGACGTGGCCGCACCCCTCGAAAATCTCGAGTCGCGATCCTCGAATGCCATTGTGCAGCGTTCGGGCGCAGTCGGGGTGGACCTCGTCGAACTCGCCAGCGGTAATCAGCGTGGGCACGGCGATCTCGTGCAGGTGGTCGGTGCGATCCCACGCCATCAGATTGCCGGTGCAGGTGAATTCGTTCGGCCCCCACATGGTCGTGTAGACCGGCATCGCCATCTGCTCCATCGCGCGGGCCAATGGCTCGGGATAGGGCCAGACGCGGCAGAAATTTCGCCGGTAGAGGAGATCGACCGCCGCCACGTAGTCGGGGTGGTCGTACTCCCCGGTCGCCTCGTGCCGGGCCATCACCGCCTGCGCCGCGGCGGGGAGCTCGCGCTTCCAGCGGTTCATCCCCTCCACGCACTCGCGCGTGCTCGCCGCGCCCGAGGCGAGCACGAGGCCGCGCAGGTGCTCCTGATGGTGGAGGGCATATTCGAGCGCCAGGAAGGCGCCCCACGA
>JADYYO010000248.1 GCA_020853615.1 Thermomicrobiales bacterium | reverse complement strand
GTCGTCTCGCCGCCGAGCGCGGCGCGGGCGGCGGGGAGGAGCCGCGCCAGTTGCGCGGTGTCGGGCGGGATCGCCGCTGCCGCCGTTCGCAGCGCCTCGGCCAGCGTGATGCGATCGACCACCCCGCGCACCGCCGCCCAGTCGAGCAGGTCGGAAAAAGGCGCGCCGGCCGACTCGAACTCGGCGAGGGCGGCGACCACGGCGCGGTCGGGACCGAGGCGCAGTGCCTGCTCCAATCGCGCGACCGCCTCGTCGCGCAGCGTGATCCGCGCGATGCGTCGCCGTTCGACCTCGGTCAATCGGGCTTCGGCCGCCTCGGGGGCGGTCCGTTTGAGTGAGCGAAGTGTCGCGGCGTCGCGGGCGCGGAGGGCGTGACGCACATCCTCAAGCCACCGCGTGCGCCGTCGCGCCAGGTCGAGCCGCTGCCAGGCCCGCTCCGGGAGGGCGCCATCGTCGCGCCAGAGCGCGGGGTCGGCCGCCGCGACGATCGCCGCGTCGTTGTCCGCCGCCAACGCCCGCTCCAGCGCGGGCCAGGCGAGGGCGCGAACCACGACGCGCGCCTGGTCCGGATGGAGTCGGCCGAGGCACGCCAGCCGCCCCGACCGCTCGAGCTCCCCGACCGCGGCGAGGTCGCCCCGGGCGATCGCCTCGCGCAGCGCCGCCCGCGCTGCCTCGCGCTCTCGCGAGAGTCGCGCCGCCGAGCGCGCCTCGAGCGAGGGCGCGATGCCGGCCCCCTCGGCCGCGGCGACCGCGTCGATCACGCTGGCGTCGGCGTTATGCCGAACCGCGCGGTCGATCGCCTCCGAGATATCGTGCGCGAGCAGTTCGTAGACGCCGACGGCGTGGACCGCCACGCCCGGAAGCGCCTGCGTCTCTTCCCAGAGGCGCAGCGCCGTCACGCTGTCGCGCGCCGCCAGCGCCGCCCTGACTTTCTGCTCGGCGATGAAGGCCATCTGTCCCTCGCCGGCGTCTGGCATCTCGGGCTCGGGCCGAGGAGGCAGCGGGCGCTCGGACAGATCCAGGGAGTGTGTCGCCGTCGGGAACACCTCGACCGGGGGTGGCGACGAAGGCGGTGCCGCGGCCGGGGGACGCCCGTGCCGGCCGCTCCCGCCGCGCGCGGAGGCGAGGCGTGGGAGGCCGAGCTCGTCGAGGCGCGCCGCGATCTCCGGCAATGGCGGGATGTCGTGCGGGGCGAACCGAAGCGCCCGGCGCACGATCTCCAGCAGGGGCCGCAGGGAAGCGTCGGGCAGCGCGTCGAGCGCGGCGAAGAGGGGCGAGGTCGAGGCGCGCCGCAGGTCGCGCTGCGACCAGAGCAGGGCGGCGCCATACTCTTCGGGATGGTCGCCCCAGCGCATGCGCAGGGTCGGATGCCGCGCCAGAATGCGCAGCGACGCCCAGATGATCAGGGCCGGGAAGCGGTCGCGCCGGCCTCGCTCGTTCGGCACGCCGTACGGGTGCGTGTACCCATCGGTTCCGGTCGAGGCGAGACTGGCCTGGGCTTCGCGAGCGGGCCAGTAGGCGGTGTCGAGGTCGACCAGCGCGATCGTGCCGTCCGGGCGGACGACGAGATTGTCCGCGGAGAGGTCGCCATGGCTGAACGCGGCCTCTTCGAGCCGCGTCACCGTCGCCAGCCACGTATCGGCGAGGAGCGCGAGAGGCTCGGTCTGGCCCTCGCGGCAGAGGCGATCGACCGTGCGGAGGAGCGTGCGGCCGGGTATCCGCTCCATGGCGATGACCGGCGCCGACATCATGCGCCCGTGGGAACCGGAAACCCGGATGCCGTCGTCTATCCAGCGGAGATCGCGCGGCAGGGGACTTTCAGCCGCGCGCAGCGCGTCGAGGCCCGGGTCGCCCTGGAGCGCGGCGTAGAGGTTGGCGAGCGCGCCATCGCGGGCCTGCTCCGGCCGCAGGAGGCAGCGCAGCGCCGTGATACGTCCGGCAGGGACCTCCAGTTCGTAGATTACGGCATCATGCCCGGTCGTGCGGAGTGGGCGGCCGGCATCGTCGAGTCGTATCGTGCCACCGCCAAGCTGCTGCACCGCGGGAACCGCGCGTTCCGGCTGCAGCATGGCGAGATCGAGATCGGAGACGATCAGCATTGCGTAGTCCTGACGTGGGGCAGTTGGCGACCGTTTGCAGGCGTGCTATGCGTCACAAGAGTGGTACATTCCGTACGGACACTCGCCAGGGAGCGGGTTCCGGTCATCGGTCGACGAGCGACCGGCCGCCTCGCACCGCCGCCCGTGCGGATCCAGCATTCCCGAGTGTACAAGCCCGCCAGGACATCTGAGGACGACATTGCAGCGACGACGCATCACCGAACCTGCCAGCCGGCCAATGCCGGACCTACCGCCGCCTGCCGGGGTGATCACCCCGGTCCGGCCCGATATCGCCGGGGAGATCCTCTCCCCTCGCTCGCGGGCCGCCGACGAGGCCCTGCCGGGCGAGCGGCGCGAGTTGGCGGAGAGCCTCGATGAGCTCTCGCGCACCCTCGATCCGGTCGACGAGCGCGCCGCCGAGCGGATGCGCGCCCTCTCCCGGGCGGTCGCCACCGACGAGGGGCGGCAGCGCTGGGCCGAGGTCGATCTGCGCCGGGCCTTCAACACCGAGCGGATTGCCTACGCCTACGCGCTGGACAAGGAGGGGGGCTACGCCCACTCGACCATCGCCGGCGCCGATCGCCTCCGCAACATCCTCGTCCTGGTCCCGATCCTCCTCACCTGGTTCGCGCTGGCCGAGGCGACCAAGGCGTACAACGCGTTCATCGCCCAGAACCCCGACGAGATTCGCCAGCCCTTCCTCCTCCTCTGGGAGCGGGGGTTCGGCGGCTTCGCCAGCCCGCTCGCCCCCAGCTTTTCGACGGTCGCCCTGATCGACGCCGTCATTATCGCCGTCATCATCGGGCTCACTCTTTACTCGCATGGGCGCCGCGAGGCGCGCGAAGAGCAGATCGACAAAACGGCCGAACGCTTCCAGGCCGAGCTCGACAACACCCTCGCCGAGGCGGCGGTCGTCCTCGCCGTCGACCGCGGCAGCCGGCCCGCGCTTCTGGCGCGTGGCGTCGAGCGCCTCGTCGACCGCTTCGAGCTCAACTCGCAGGAGCTGCTGACCCGCCTGCGCGTCGAGCACGACCGGCTCGAGCAGTTGGCCGTCCGCCGCGAGCGCGAGTTCTCCGACTTCGGGGTCTTCGCCTCCGGCATGCGCGCCGGCGCCGAGGAGACGCACCGGCTGCTCGTCGAGTTGCGCCAGGTCTCCGGCGGCCTGCAAACGGCCCTCGAGGATCTGACCTCCGAGGTGAGCCAGTCGGTCGATCAGGGGCGGACGCTGCTGCACGCGGTCCAGGGGCTCGAGCAGTTGACGGTCGCCAGCGCGCAGAGCGACCAGGCGCTGACGCGGCAGATCGCCTCGGC
>JADYYO010000247.1 GCA_020853615.1 Thermomicrobiales bacterium | reverse complement strand
CTTTCCGGCGGCATGAAGCAGCGCCTCGCATTGGCGCTGGCGCTGATCGGGGATCCCGCCGTGCTCTTCCTCGACGAGCCGACGGCGAATCTCGATGCGCGCGGGCGCGCCGACCTCCTGCAACTCCTGAAGCGGCTGAAGCAGGAGGGGAAGACGCTCATCTTCTCGTCTCACCGGCCGGAAGACATCCTCGCGCTCTCGGACCGCGTTCTCCTGCTCGAAGGCGGCCGGCTGACGGGTGAGGCGACGCCGGCGGCCTTTATGCGCGGCCTCGGCGAGACCTCGCGGATGGTCCTCTTCCTCAGCAATGGCCACGGCAAGGAAGCGCTGGAGGTGCTGCACGACTTCTCGGTGGAGGCGACGCGGGATGGCAAGGTGCTGACCGTCGCGGTGCAACCGCACCAGAAGGCCGATGTGTTGAACCGGCTCGCGCGCGCTGGCGTGGAGCTGGATGACTTCGATGTGGAGCGGCTGATATGGACGCACTGATCCTGCGCACGATTGGAGAGAAGGAGGTGCGCGCGGGGCTGCGCAACCGCTGGTTCCTCCTCTACACCGCGCTCTTCCTGGTCTTGAGCGTCGCCTTCGCCACCGTGGCGGTCGCGGGGTCGACCTTGACCGGCCAGCCCGGTTTCGGCCGCACGTCGGCCGGCCTCATGAACCTGATGCTCCTTATCGTGCCGTTGATCGGCTTGACCATTGGCGCGCAGGCGATCGTCGCCGAGCGGGAAGATCGCTTTCTCGAGTTCCAGCTCGCGCAGCCCGTGGGGTCGGCCGAGGTCTATCTTGGCAAGTATCTCGGTGCGGCGGCCTCGCTCGTGTTGATGCTCGCCTTCGGACTCGGCGTCTCTGGCGTGCTGCTAGCCATCCGGGGCGGTGCGACCGACGCCGGCGCCTTTCTCCTGCTGGTCCTCCTGACGATGCTGCTCGGGTTGGGCATGCTCAGCGTCGGGTTCCTCGTCTCCAGCTTCGCGCCGCGCACGGCGGCGGCGCTCGGCATCGCGCTGACGCTCTGGCTCGTCTTCGTGATGCTCGGCGACCTGGGGCTGATGGGCAGCGCCGCGATCATGAAGATGACGCCGGCGACGCTGCTGGGGTTGACCTTCATCAACCCGCTCGACGTCTACAAGCTGGCCGGAGTCAACCTCCTGCAGTCGTCGCTCGAGGTGCTCGGGCCGGCTGGCTCCTACGCCATCGACCGCTTTGGCGCAGGATTGACCTGGCTGCTGTTGGCGTTGCTGGCCCTCTGGGTCGTGGCACCGCTGCCCATCGGCTACTGGCTCTTCCGCAGGACCGATTTTCGATGATGCTCCGGGCAAGCCGGCGGACGTTCGTGGGCGGGGCGCTGCTCGCGCCGCTGATCCTGGCTGGCTGCGGCGCCGCGACCGATGCCGAGGCGCCGCCGGCGATCACCTACGATCGGGATACGTGCGCGCGCTGCGGCATGATCATCTCCGACGAGCGCTACGCCGGCGGCCTCGTTGCCGAGGATGGCACGGCCAGGCTCTTTGACGATGTCGGCGAAATGCTGCAATCTGTCCGCGAGTCGGGGTTGAACGGACAGCGTGCCTGGGCGCACGACTGGGGCAGCCGCGACTGGATCGATGCGACGACAGCGATCTTCGTCAAGGGCGACCCGAAATCGACGCCGATGGGCACCGGGATTGTCGCCTTCGCGAGCCGCGATGCCGCGGACGCGTACATCGCGGAGCAGGGAGGAACCGCGATGACCTGGGAGGAGGCCATCGCGCCAAAGGCATGAGCCTTGTGAACCATGAAATGCGGGTTTGGCTCGGGACGAGGAGGGAGACGATGGTTCGACGAGACCTGGTGTTGGTCGTGGTCCTCTCGATCGCGGCAATCATGCTCTTTTCGGTGCGCGTCGAGGGGCAGGGCACACCCACGCCGGTGGCCTCGCCGGGATCTGGAACCGCAACGGCAGCGCAAAAGGCATCGCCTATCGCGTCGCCCGGGGCGACGCCGATGGCGGGTGAGGTCGATCTCGCCGCCGCTGAGCGGGGGAAGAACGCCGCGGCCGTCTGCCTGGCCTGCCACTCGACTGACGGCTCGCAAATGGTCGGCCCGACCTGGAAGGGCCTCTACATGAGCGAGGTCGAGCTGGAGGACGGGCGAAAGGTCATCGCCGACGAGGCCTATCTCCACAAGGCGATCGTCGATCCCATGGCGGAGATCGTGAAAGGCTACCCGCCCTCCATGCCGCCGCTGGGCCTGCCGGAAGATCAGGTCAAGGATCTCATTGAGTACATCAAGACGCTGAAGTAACGGCGCAATGCCCCGCGCGATTACAGCCCACCGAGGATCTCCAGCAGGCGATCCTCGTGGGCTGTGTCGTCATCGGTGCGTAGCGGATTGACCATCAGCAGGTCGAAGCCGAGATCGAGCCGGTCGCGGAGCTGCGTCGCGACCTCGTCGGGCGTGCCGCTGACGACCAGCGCGTCGATCAGCTCCGCGCTGACCGAGCCATCCGGCTCGAGGGGGTAGCCGGCATCGGCGAACATCCGGGCATAGAAGGGCGCGGCAGCGTAGTAGCGAAGCTGCTCCGCGGCGCGGCGATGCACCTCGGCGCGATCGTCGCTGACGATGACTGGGACGTGCACCAGCAGCGGCGGCCGCGCGCGCCCCGCGCTGTCCGCGCCCTGCTGCAGGGCGGGCATGGCGACGTTCTGTAGATATTCGGTCGGGCAGTTCCAGCTCATCGCACCGTCGGCCAGTCGCCCGGCGAGGCGGAACGCCGGGGCGCGCAGCGCCGCGATCGGCACCGGCGTGCCGGGCGATTGCGGGAAGCTGGCGTCGACCTGGTAGTAGTCGCCGGCGAAGTGGACCGAGCCGGTCTTCAGGGCGGGCTGCACGACCTGTAGATACTCCTCGAGCTGGCGCAGGGGATGCGCGAAGTCGAGGTGGTAGACATCGACCATCGTGCGCGCGTGCGCGGTGCCGATGCCGAGGTCGAGCCGGCCGGGTGCGAGTCCCTCCAGCGCCAGGGCCTGGTTGACGAAGGTGAGGGGGTGGCGCGTGAAGGCCGGCACGATCGAGGTGCCGAGGGTGATCCGCTCGGTCTTCACTGCTGCCGCCGCAATGATCGTCAGCGTGTCGAGCGCGGTGGCCGGCATGACCATCCAGGCGTGAGTCACGCTCGCCCGCTCCGCGCGCACGCAGAGATCGACCGCCATCTCCGAGCCGCGCGGAGAAAACGCGATGCCGACCCGCTCCCGGTAGCTCATCTTAGCTTCTGGCTGTTGGCCATTGGCCATTGGCTTCTCCTCGACTGCTTGATTGCTCGACGTTTCTCTTGTCGGCTTGCCGATTTGCCGTCTCGTCGGTCAGTCCGCGGCGGTGCGCAGTGGCAGGCCGTGCTCGCGGCGCGCCTCGTTCCCCTCGTAGTCGAACGAGGTCTTGAACGGCTCGTGCTGGCCCTGCCACGCATGGTGGTAGACCGCGTCGACAGCGGCGGCCTGCTCCTCGGCGGTCATCGGCACGAAGTTGCGCGCCACGCGCAGGTCCTGCTCCAGTACCGCCATCGAGTCGATGCCGACGCAGAGGGAGGCGATTGGTTGCGAGAGGGCGTAGCGGCGCGCCTCTTCCGGCGAGAGGGTTCCCTCGGGGAGCGAGAAGAAGTGGCCAGCGGCCAGGCTCTTCATGCCGATCACGCCGATCCCCTGCGCCTGCGCCAACGGCAGGATCTCGCGCTGGAACGAGTTGTAGTTGGCGTCGAGGACGCTGACCGGCATCTGCAGGGTGTCCCACGGGAAGCCCTGGGAGAGCATGCGGCGGAAGATGGCCGGGCTCTTGTGCCCGGTGAAGCCGATGAAGCGGACCTTCCCCGCCTCCTTCGCCTTGAGCATCGCCTCCCCGGCGCCGCCCGGCGCGAAGATGCGGTCGGGGTCGTCGGCCCAGGTGACCTCATGGATCTGCCACAGGTCGAGGTGATCGGTCTGCAGCCGGCGCAGGCTCTCCTCCAGCTTCACCAGCGAGTTGGCGGCGGTGCGGTCGTGGGCGCAGTTCTTCGACATCAGGAAGACCTTGTCGCGGTAGCCATCCTGCGCCAGCGCCTTGCCCATGCGCCGCTCCGACTCGCCGTCGTGATACTCCCAGGCGTTGTCCATGAAGGTGATGCCGTTGTCGATGGCGGTGTGGATGAGGCGGATCCCCTCCGCCTCGGGCGGCACGCCGATGTGGTAGCCGCCGAGCGCGAGCATGGAGACGTCGACGCCGGTCGTGCCGAGTGGCCGCGTCGCGATGCCGTTGCTGCCGCCTGTCGCCATGGAAAATCTCCTCTCGCCGCGAATCCGGGGGAGCAGGAATGGCCTGCCCCTCGCCGGGTTGCCATGCGGGTACGATACCGGGGTGCGGCGAGCGGGGCAACCGGGGCCACGGAGAGCGGAAGGGGAGGCGAGCGCATGGCGGGTGAGCGGCAGTTGGTCAGCTCGGGCGGGCCGTTCGAGGCGAAGTACGGTTACAGCCGCGCCGTGCGCGTCGGCGACCGGGTCTTCGTGGCGGGAACCGCCGCCTTCGCGAATGGCGCGCCGGTCGCCCCGGGCGATGCCGGCGCGCAGACGCGGCACATCCTGGAGGTGATCGAGCGGGCGCTGGTCGAAGCCGGAGCGACCCTCGGCGACGTCACCCGCTACCGCGTCTACGTCACCGACATGAGCGATCACCCCGCCGTCGCGGGGGAGATGGGGCGCGTCTTCGGCGACATCCGCCCCGCCGGCACCCTCGTCGGCACCAGCGCCCTCATCCACCCCGATCTGAAGGTCGAGATCGAGGTCGACGCCATCATCGGCAGCGCCGCGAAGGTGGATGACGGGGGGGATGCCGTCTCGCCGGACGAACTGAGCTCCTAGCCGCCACGGGAACGACGTGGCGTACGCCGCGAAGTGGCGGCGGCGACATTGCGCCGCCCCGGTGTCATCCTGAGCTTGCGAAGGATCTCGGCTCCTTGGAACCACATCTCCCCCGAGCCGAGATGCTTCCTGCGTCAGCATGACACGTCGTGTGGGCGCGCGGCACTTTCATCGAAGCAGCCGCCACGGAGATGGCTGATATGGACGGATCCGAGACTGATCTTCGTCTGCAGGTCGCGGCTTTACTCGATGGCAAGATCGGCCTCGTTCCGTTTCAGGAGTGGCTTGCCCGAGCAGAGAGTGACATCGAACTGCGCGGTTCCGATGCCGAGGTCGATCTCCTCGATCGTGTCGTGAATCGGCTCGCCGAGTCCACCGGCGGCCATATCACGACCGATGAATTGTTCCAAGTCTTGCGGAGTGATTCTCTCGCGTACTGTGAAGAGCTGGCGCTTTCGTTGCGCCGGTCTGCCTGACACATCCTCGCCCTTTCCGCGTGAACAGCGTCAGTTGAATGTTGTGAAGGGTGAAGCGCCGATGGGGTGGAGAGTAAATCTCTCTGCCCCATCGGCCGCGTGATCGTCTCTCTATCCCCGGTCGAACGCCTCGATGACCTTGGCGAAGCGTTCCAATGTCTCCGGCGTGCAGGGGCTGGGCGTGGCCAGGTAGTGGCGCAGGCCGAGGTTGGCGAAGTCGTGCATCAGGGCGACCATCTCGTCCTGCGTGCCCGTGGCGGGGCGGAAGCTGAGCTTGTGCTCGCCCATGACGAACTGCGTGCCGCCGGTGCGGACGAGGCCCTTTGGGGCGCGGCCGACCTCCTCGCAGGCCCGGTCGAGCGCTTCCATGCGATCGGCGACGATCTGGGGGTCGTTCTGCCAGTCGGCGTTCCAGGCGTCGGCGTAGCGAGCGGTCAGGCGCATCATGCGCGGCTGCTGGGCGCCGAAGATGATGGGCGGGCCGCCCGCCTGCCAGCGCGGGCCGCGCGGGAAGTTCACGGCGTCGCGCGCCTGGTAGTACGTCCCCTCGAAATTCGCACGGCCAGTGCGCACCAACGGCGAGATGATCTGCAGCGCCTCTTCGAAGCGGTCGACGCGATGGTCGAAGGGCATGCCGTACATCTCGTACTCGTCCTCGTGCCAGCCACAGCCGAGCCCGAGGACGAAGTTGCCGCGGCTGATGCTGTCGATCGACTCGGCCATCTTCGCGATCGAACCCGGGTTGTGGAATCCGGTGCAGGCGACCATGGTGCCGATCGGCACGCCGGGCACGGCCGCTGCCACGCCGGCGGTCGTCGTCCAGCACTCCCAGACGCCGCGCGTCTCGCCCCCCTGCCAGTCGAGCTTGAGGATGAAGTGGTCGGGCACCCAGAGCATGTCGAAGCCGATCTCGACGGCCAGCTTCGCCATGGCAACCGTGTCCCAGAAGCCCTCGACCTCCGAGTCGCTGGCCGTCGCGTGCTGCTCGGCGATCGGCAGCATCAGCCCCAGGCTCATCGGCCGCTTGCTCTCCGGCCAGCGGCCCTGTTGAATCACGGGCTCTACGCGCTCCCCTTGCGCGGCAGGTGCAATTGACATGGGCTGATCTCCCCTTCTGTCGTGTATGAACCGGCCCAGCCGGAATGCGCTTCGCTGAGTACGCGCCATCATCGCCCACGCGTGGGAGAGGCGCCAGCGATGCGGGCGCGCGCCCGTTCGCACAACTCCGATCTGGAGGCCGGGCACGCTGGCGCGAAAATCGCGAGAATAGGGACAACGGGCGCCGGCACGAAGCGCGCCACGACGTGGGAGCGAACGATGAAGCGACTGATCGCGGTGCTTGCGGCGAGCCTGACCCTGGGGGTGCCGACCGCCCTCATCCCGGTCACCTCCGCGCAGGAGGTGGTGGTTTCCAGCTTCCCCTCCCTGGCGATCATTCGCGGCGAGAATATCCGCCTGCGCGCCGAGCCGGCGGAGCGCGCCGATGTCGTGGCGCTCATGCAGCGGGGCGACGAGATCCGGATCACGGGCGAGGCGGTCGCGGCCGACGGCTTCGACTTCTATCCGGTCGAACTGGTCTCGACCGGGCAGACGGGGTGGGTGCGGGCGCTCTTCATCAACCCGCGTAGCATCACCTCGGTGGCAGGGGCCACGTTGCCGCGGGTGGAGGTTTCGACCGAGCCGATCCCGACCGCGACAGCGACGACGAACCAACGCCCGCGGCGCAATCGCAACGCCCAGGAAGAGGCGACGCCGACGCCGGAGCCGACGGCCGCGGCGAACGACCGGGAGGCGCGCCGCGCGCAGCGGCAGGCGGAGCGCGCGCAACGGCAGACCGAGAACGCCGCGGCGACGCCGACACCGGAGGCGCAGCCGCCTGCGACGCCGGCGGCAGAGGAGCCGGCGAACGTCGTGCCGCCCGTCACGGCGACGGCGAGCGTGGCCGGGTCCGGGCCGGCAACCTCCGAGCCGATCACGCTCGAGCCGGGCCGCTACCGCGCGACCGTCTCGATGCAGGCGACGGGCAGGACCCGCTTCACCGCGACGCTCAACGGCCCGAACGGCTTCTCGGAGGAGCTCTTCAACGAGCGGATCGACACGCCGCAGGCGTGGACGGCGGCGACGGTGGTCCGCATCCGGGAGGCGGGCGACTACACCGTCGAGGTCACGAACGCCGAGCAGGCGTGGAGCATCGCCTTCGAGCCGCTGCCGGCGCGGAATCCATAGCCCCCGCCGGGTTGGCCGTTCGAGGCTGGAGACCAAGTGCGGCAGCTCGAAACGCTTGCCAAAGTCGGCAACGCGATTGCGTGGTGGCAGCGAACCGAGCATTCGATTGGCGATTCTGTACTCGCCCCGGCCTGTCCGCGCTGCTCCTCAATTCCCTGCTCGTTCCCGACTATGAGTCGAATCATCGACGATGCCATTCTTACTACATCAACGTGCCATATCAACACCGGAAAGCCGCGTGGAACGAGATCCGCATGGATTTACCATAAGTTTGACTGGACAATGGTTGGGGTTTATGCTGCTTTATCCGGAATTCATCGATGCCGAGGTCCGGTCGAGATAGCGAAGGAGCATCTCAATGGACCGCTTCATCGATCGCCTGGCGAAAGGACTCTTTTATCATTCTGGTGGAGCGGGGGAGGTTGATCGCCGGCGCCTCCTTCATCGTGGGTCCCGAGGCCTGGCCGCGCTCGTTGCCGGAGCGGCGGTCGCGCGGGTCCCCACCGCCGAAACGGCCGCGAAATCCAGGCGCAAGCGGAAGAAGCAGCGGATCCAGTTGGGGGACGGCGTCGTGCACGTTGGCCCGGGGCCTACTCGTCCACTGTACATTCCTCCAGAGTCGCGAGCGCTCTCCGCTGAAGAGGACGCTTTGGCGGAACTTGGCTACGAACCATGCACGCCCGACTGGAAATGCTCGAAGAATTGCGACATTGACAAGAACTCCTGGTGCGCGGGCCGAATCCAGAGGAAGAATGGCTGGGAGTGCTACATGTGGAAGACGAAGACGCGCCGCTGCCAGAGGGGGGTTTGCTGGAACGGGTCCTACTGCGCGAAGATCACGAGTTGGGGCAAGCGTTGCACCGGGCCGGCAGGCTGCCTTGGATGAACCCCGGGCGGCGGGCGCGTGCTCCATACTTGTGGCACCTTTCCGTCGAAGAATGATGTGGTCAGGAGGGCATGATGCCTCGCCTTCTGTTCGGAACCATCGCTCTGGTGTTTTCCCTGGCACTGCTGTTCGGGCTGGCGCGCCCTGCCCACGATGGCCTCGCGGCGTCGCCCGCCACGCCCACCCCTGACCCGATCGAGGCGACCGCGACTGCGCTGGGCGTGCCAGCGAAGTGCGTCGTGCAGGCGTTCGGGGCGGTCGACGCGACCCCGCGGGCCTCGACGCCAACTCCCGCGACGGCCGTGGGAACACCGGCGGCCATCGAGATCACGACCGGCGACATCTACTTCTTCCCGTGCGGCGTGACGATCCCCGCCGACACGCCGGTGACGTTGACGTTCCAGAACGTGGGGACGGCCGATTCCACGCTCGTCATCCCCGCGCTCGACATCCACGCCGATGTCTTTCGCGAGGGCGAGAGCCGATCCGTGGTCGTGGACGCGCCGCCGGGGGTGTACATCTTCTACAGCGACGCGCCGAACCAGCGCGAAGCGGGCCGGGCTGGCATCCTCAACGTCGTCGCCGCAGGGACGCCGGTAGCGACCACGCCGACGTCATAACGCCGGACCAAGAAGGAGAACGGACTCACCCGATCGGCTTGCACCTGCGCATTCAGGCCAGGATGCGCAGGCGCAGTCGTGGCGACTCGTGATTACCGCCTCGCCCGCGGGTCGAGCGCGTCGCGCAGGCCGTCGCCGAGGAAGTTGAAGCTGGCGACGGTCAGGGTGATGAGCACGCCGGGGAAGAGGGCGATCCAGGGCGCGGTGCTGAAGTAGCTCTGCGCGTTGTTCAGCATGTTCCCCCAGCTCGCCTCCGGCGGCTGGATGCCGTAGCCGAGGTAGGAGATGTACGACTCGGCGAGGACCGCGTTGGCGATATTGAGCGTGGCGGCGACCATGATCGTGCCGAGCGTGTTCGGCAGCATGTGCCGCCGGATCAGCCAGGCGTTCGAGGCCCCGAGCGCCCGCCCAGCCTGGACATAATCGCGCTCGCGCAGCGTCAGCGCCTGATTGCGCAGGATGCGCGCCAGTTCCATCCATGACGTCAGCCCGATGATCAGGGTGATCGACAGTAGCGAGGCCCCGACGAAGGCCGCTAGTACCAGCAGCAGGAAGATCGTCGGGAAGCAGAGGAGCGCGTCGGTGAAGCGCATCAGGACGGCGTCGACGCGGCCGCCGTAGAAGCCGGCAAAGAGCCCGATGAGCGTGCCGACGACGATGGTGACGGCCATCGCCGCGAAGCCGACCAGGAGCGAGATGCGCCCGGCGTAGAGGAGCCGGGAGACGAGATCGCGCCCGACTTCGTCCGCGCCGAGGACGAACCCCTTCGTCATCGGCGCGGCGAACTTGTCGAGGATCGAGATCTGCAGCGGGTCGCGCGGGGCGAGCGCCGGGGCGAAGAGGGCCGCCAGGATGAGCAGGAGCGAGACGATCAGCCCGGCGGTCGCCAGCCGGTGGCGTAGGAAGCGGCGCGCCGCCCTGCGCCAGGGGCTCTCGACCCGCGGCCGGCGCAGCTCGCCCACGGCGTCGCCAAGCCGGGTCGTGGTAGCGGTGGCAGAGGTCGACATCGGCGCTCCCTATCGCATCCTGATCCGGGGATCGACGAAGGCGACGAGGAAGTCGGCGAGGAGATTGCTGGCGATGACGAGGATGGCCGTCACCACTAGCACTCCCATCAGGACCGGGTAGTCGCGGTAGCCGAGCGAGTCGACGAAGAGCCGCCCCATGCCGGGCCAGGTGAAGACGCTCTCGGTGACGAGCGCGCCGCCGAAGAGGAAGGGGAGCTGGATGCCGGCGAGCGTCAGGAGCGGGCCCAGCGCGTTGCGGAAGGCGTGGCTCCAGACGACATGCCGCTCGGCGACCCCCTTGGCGCGCGCGGTGCGCACGTAGTCCTGCCCGATCGTCTCCAGCATCGTGGCCCGCGTGTAGCGGCTCCAGGTCGCCACCAGCACCAGCCCCAGCACGAGCGCCGGCGCCACCAGATGGTGCAGGCGATCGCTCAGCGAGAAGCCGGCGCCGAGCGTCTCGCGCCCCCCGGAGGGGATCCAGTCGAGCTTCTCGGCGAAGATGAAGATGACCATCAGGCCGAACCAGAAGGTCGGGATCGAGAGCGCGACCATAGCGCCGATTGTGGCGAGATAGTCGGAGGCGGAGTTCGGGCGCAGCGCGCCGAGCACGCCGATCGTCACCCCGACAACAATGGCGAAGGCGAGCGCGGTGATCGTCAGTTCGAGGGTGGCCGGCACCCGGTCGAGGATCACGTCGCGCACGGGGCGGCTGTCGCGGTAGGAGCGCCCCCAGTCGCCGGTGAGCATCCCGGTCGCCCACTTGACGTACTGGATGTGCAGCGGCTGGTCGAGGCCGAAGGAGGCGCGGATGCGCGCCAGGTCTTCGGCGCGCATCGTCGGGCTGAGGGCGTAGACCGACTCCGGCCCGCCGGGTGCGAGGCGCATCAGGCCGAACGCGATGGCCGTCACGAGGACCAGCAGCAACGCGCTCTGCCCGACGCGCCGGATGAGATAGTTGGTCATGACGAGGGGGGTAGGGGGAGAAGGGGGAAAGGGGGAGAGCCCATCTCTATCCCCCTATCCCCCCTGGCTCCAATACCACTCGAAGACGTTCCACATATTGCTGACGACGAAGGCGTTCTGCTTGTAGTTCTCCAGCCCCGCCTTGGTCCCTTCGACCATGACGTACTGGAAGATCGGCAGATAGGCCAGGTCGTCGCGCAGAATCTGCTGCGCCTCCTTGTAGATCTCGGCCCGCTTGTTCTGGTCGAGCTCGACGACCCCCTCGTCCCAGAGCTTGTCGAGGTCGGGGTTCTTGTACTGCATCGTGTTCTGGCCGCCGCCACCATTGACCGGGATGTAGTCGGAGTGGAAGCGGCTGGTGCCGTCCGGATCCGGTGGATGGGCGAAACCGATCATGACCGAGTCGTATTCCGACTTGTTGTAGTAGTCACCCCAGATCACCGCGGCCGGCATGTTGTTGATCTGCATGTCGACCCCGGCCTCTTTCCAGGTCTGCTGCAGGTACTGCTGCGCCTGCTCACGGACCTTGTTGCCGGCCGTGGTCGAGTTGGAGAAGCTGAGCTTGACGCCGTCCTTCTCGCGGATGCCATCGGCGCCCGGCGCCCATCCGGCATCATCGAGGATCTTCTTGGCCGCCTCGATGTCGAAGACCTGCTTCGCCAGATCGGGGTTGTAGGCCCACGACTTGGTCGAGAGGTACGACTCGGTCGGCGTGTGGACGCCGTAGTAGACCGTGTTGATGATGTTGTCCTTGTCCATCGCGGCGTAGAGCGCCTCGCGGACCGCCTTGTCCTGGAAGACCGGCTTGCCGAAGTTCATGTAGATGAACTCGACGAAGGAGGTCGGGTCGCCGTGGAGCACCTTGTCCGGGAGGGTCTTCGCCTCGGCGACGTTGTCGGCCGTGATCCCCTGGATGCCGGTGACATCGACCTCGCCCGTCTTGAACTGCGTGAAGAGGACGGTCAGGTCGGGGACGTACTTGAAGATCACCGTGTCGAGATAGGGGCCGGGGCCGTGATAGTTCGGGTTCGCTTGCAGCGTGATGTGATCGCCAGCGACCCGCTCGGCGAAGGTGAAGGGGCCGGTGCCGACCGGCGCGGTCGAGTTGAACTCGGCCGTGTTGAGGTCCTCGACATCCTTCAGGATGTGCTCCGGCACGATGTAGGTGTCGGCCCAGACGGTCAGGAAGGGGGCGTACGGCTCCTTCAGCGACATCGTCACCGTCCGGTCGTCCGGCGCCGAGATCTCCGTCACCTGATCGTGGCCGATGGTGGTGCCGGCCACGAAGTCGGGGTTGACGATCGTATTGTGGCTGAAAACGACGTCGGCGGCGGTGAAGGGCTGGCCATCGTGCCACTTGGCGTCGTCGCGCAGCTTGAAGGTGTAGGTCAGCCCGTCCTCGGAGATACCGCCATTCTCGACCGAGGGGATCTCGGTGGCGAGGTTCGGGATCAGGACCGCGTCCTGGTCGATGCGCCAGAGGCTGTCGAAGACACCGAACTGGACGCCCCGGTCGACCTCGAGCGTCGACTTGAGCGGGTTGAAGACGGTCGGCTCCTGCGAGAGGCCGACGATGACCTGACCACCCTTTTGCGGCTCACCCTGCAGCGCCAACGATGCCGCGGAGGCGGCGGCCGCGCTACGGCTCAGGAACGCCTCCGCCATCGGCAGCGCGAAGCCGGCGGCGACCGCGCTGGCGAGAAACGCGCGGCGGCTGAGCCGGCCCTCGCGCACCTCGCGGACGGAACGGACGAGATCATCGTGGTGGCGGATCATGCGTTCTTCTCCTCGATGACCGGGATTAGCGGAAGACGTCGAGCAGGCTGTCGCCATACTCGTGCTCGCCCGAGAAAAGCTTCCCCTCGGCGAAGCGGGAGGCGCGGAAGGGGCGCAGGTCGACGCTCGTTGCCGCCCCCTCGGTGACCCACTCCGCCATGCACTTGCCAATCGCCGGCGCTGTCTTGAAGTTGGTGCCGCTGTCGCCCAGGATGGCGAAGAGACCGCGATAGGGCGCCAGTTCGTCGATGATGGCGTGGCCGTCGGGGCTCATGGTGATGACGCCCGCCCAGCCACCGCGCATGAAGGCGTTGGTCAGCGCCGGGCGCCGCGCGGCGCAGCGGCGGCGCGAATCGGCGATGTAGTCGAAATCGACCCCTTCGTCGTAGTAGTCGGGATCGATGCCGAGCTGGTCGCGGCCGATGCCGCAGAGGGTGCCATAGTCCCCCTCGGGCCGTAGCCAGGTGTTGTTCGGGCCGTCGATGTAGACCGGATGGGTGTTCGGGTCGTCCGCCGTACGGCGCAGGATCGTGATCTGGACCCGGTTCGGCTGCAGCCCGAAGTCGAGCCCGAGCGGCTTGAGCAGCGCGTTCGCCCACGGCCCGGGCACGGCGACGACCGTCTCCGTCGCAATGCGGCCGAGCGGGGTGGCGACGCCGATCACCCGCTCGCCATCCGTCTCGATGGCGGTCGCCTCGACCCCCTCGTGGACGCTGGCGCCGAGTCCCCGCGCGGCTTCGGCGAAGCCGTAGGCGGTCGCCGCCGGGTCGGCGTAGCCCGACTCCGGCTCCCAGGCGGCGCAGGTGACGTCGCTCGTCTGCACCCCCGGGTCGATCTCGCGCAGGTCGTCGGTCGAGATGACGCTGGTGTTGACGCCGAGGCCGCGCAGCATCTCGACGTTGGCGCGCAGGCGGTCATCGAAGCGGGGCTCGACCAGCCGCACCACGCCGACCTGCCGGTAGCCGGGATCGCCCGGGCCGACGACATCGGACCAGGACTGAAAGTATTCCAGGCTCTGCTGCGCCAGCGCGGAGTCGTAGGGGTTCGTGTAGTGCATGCGCACCAGCGCCCCCGACTTCCCCGTCGCACCGGCCGCGAGCGTCGAGCGCTCGAGTAGCGTCACCTTGACGCCTCGCCTGGCGAGGTGGAACGCGGTGCTGGCGCCGTTGACGCCGCCGCCAATGACCACCACGTCCGCTGACAGACTCATGCGGCCCTCACTTGCCACCGGTCCGCGACCGGGTCGACCAATCGATTCAGGGTCGGGCCATTCTATCTGAATGTGATCGTCATTGTCAGGTTGCTGGAAATGTTTGCAGGGCGGACCATGGTCGATGGTTTTTTCACGAGAGGGCGAGGTCGAACCAGACCATGTCGCGGTGGGGCAGGCCATTCTCCCGCTCGTCCGGGTCGTAGCCCTTCTCCGGAGTGAAGTAGTCGCGCTCGATCTGCCAGAGGCGGAAGCCGGCTTTCTGGTAAAAGGCGATCTGCCCGATGCCGGCGTTGCTGGTGCCGACGATCGTGCGCCGCGCCCCGCGCGCCCTCAGATCGTCGAGCACGCCACGCAGCATCCGTTGCCCGAGCCCGCGGTTGTGGTGCGTCGCCGCCACGGCGACCGCCTTCAGTTCGACCGTCCCCGGCTCCTCAGGATGGGGGAGGGTGAGCGTGACGCCGACCGGGTTGCCGGCTTCGTCGCACAGCACGTAGAGGTCGCCGTCGTGCAGGTAGGCGCGTAGCGGCCCCGGCTCGTCGGCCAGCAGGAGGAGGGGGAGGCAGGGCTCGCGCGGCGCGCCGTCCGTCAGGCGCTCGACCCGGAATCCATCGCGCATTGTCACCCGCAGTCTCCTCGATCTCGCACACACATATGGTAGGGAGGGAGCAGCGCCGTACGCTTTGGAGCGTCCGCAATTGCGCCATGTCGCCATCCGGCGGCCTACCCTTGATGGACCGGGCACGCCATGGCGTGCCCCTTACAGAATAGGCGCACCTGGCGTCTCGTCCCCTTGCGCCGGGCGCGCTCAGGTAGGGGCACGGCATGCCGTGCCCGATTGCGCTGGAGGGGAGATCGAGGACGAATCCGGCTTCGCGGGCGACAGTGACTCCCGGACAACTCGCATCTCATGTGGGGCGCGGAGCCGGGAGAGCAGCGAATTACGGGAGGAATTCGGCATGTACGCCGAGGTCAACGACATCCGCATGTACTACGAGGAGATGGGCGACCCAGGGGCGACGCCGCTCATCCTCCTGCATGGGGCGAGCGGGGCGATCGACGCCCCGGAGAGTGGCTGGGCGAACCTCATGCCGAGCTTCGCCGAGCGCTACCGCGCCATCCACCTCGAGCATCGCGGGCATGGGCGCACGAACAACCCGGCCGGCGCGATCCGCTACGAGATGATCGCCGATGACGTGGTGCAGTTCATCGAGCAGCTCGGATTGGCCCCGGCCCACATCGCCGGCGTCAGCGACGGCGGCATCGTCGCGCTTGTCGTCGGCATGACCCGGCCCGATGTGGCGCGGGCGCTGGTGGCGGTCGGCCCGAACTACTACAACGACGAGCAGGTCGTCATCGCCAACCAGTTCGCCGACCTGGAAATCATGGCGCGGGAGCGGCCGGAGGAGATGGCGAAGATGGCCGCCCTGCACGACCGGAACAAGCCGGCGGGGTGGTGGCGCGAGCTCTTCCGGCAGTTGCAGGAGAATCTCGCCGCCTACCCCGACTACACGAAGGCGGATCTGGCGCGCATCCCGAACCCGACGCTCCTGATCGCCGGGGGCGACGATCTCTGGGGCAATCTCGACCAGATGGTCGACATGAAGAAGGCGATCCCGAATTCGGAGCTCCTGATCGTCAACCACGCGCCGCACGTCGTGCAGTTCACGCACCCCTGGATCGTCGGGCCGCAGGTGCTCGATTTCCTGGATCGCCACTCGGGACAGGCGTAGCGCACGGCGTGTCATGCCGACGGAACGAAGCATCTCGTCTCTCATCAGGCGTGGCTCCGAGGAGTCGAGATCCTTCGCAAGCTCAGGATGACACGATGCCGTAGCGGGTATCGTTCCCACCATGGACGACGACGCGACCCTGCAAGACGAAACGGAATCGAGGGCGCCGGTGCGGCGGCGGCCGGGGGCGCGGCGCTATGTGGCGACGCTGCCGGAGCGGCTGGCGCGCGCCGCGGTCGCCCTCGTCGGCGGGGCCGTCTACGAGACGAGTCTGGTGGCGCTGCCGCGGGCGGTGCGCGACGCCAAGCTCTATCAGGTGACGATCGACCGCCTGCTGCGCATCATGATCGAGTGGGTCGGCGACGTGCGCGACATCTACGAGGACGAGGAGACCTCCGTCGAGGAGCTGGCGGCGCGCAAGTTCGCCGGCAACCTCGTCGAGTGGGCCAGCATCTTTGCGGTCGGCTGGTCGCCCCTCTGGCTACTTGCGGCTGCGTCGGACGTTATGGGCGGCTCGAAGGTCTATCTGCGCACCCTCGTGCAGGAGCTGCAGGACGCGGGGCGCCTCCCGGCCGAGGCGAGCGTCGCCTCGTACGAGGAGCTGCTTGGCCGGCTGGAGGCCGGCTCGGGCGTGCTCGCCGACGCCATCGACATCCCACCGATGAGCGTGGCCGAGGCGCGCGCCTCCTTCGCCGCGCTGCGCCGGCAGGCGAGCGGCCTGCCGCCTCCCGAGGAACTGGCCGCGCTTTTCAAGGAGTTGCAGGCGACAGCGCGACGCGAGGATCGTTCGCTGCTCGACGTCTCGACCGCGCTGGCGCTGGCTGCGGCGCGGGCTGGCGTCGATGTCGGCAACGCCTACATCTTCGACTTTTACCGGGATGCGCTTGGCGCCATCCGCGACGAGGGGCTGCTACGCTTCCTGCGCCGGGTGGCGACGCCCTACGTCTCGCGCGCCGGCCGCCACTTCGACCCGAGCGCGGCGACCTACACCGACCGCCTCGCTGGGTGGCTCGATCGGCGACGCGAACGCGCGACGCAGCATTCCAACCCGGACGTGGGACGCTGGCGTAAATCTTCGTAAGTCGGGGTGCGGCGCTGGATGCCCGGGCACGTTTGAGACCCGTCCGGGGTCCAAACGGGTACACGCGGGCGCGACGCCGCGTCCGATCATTGAATGTCACCATCCTTCCGGCCGCCCACGGAGTCATGGTTTTGCTACGACGCCTCTCTCTGCGTAATCGCCTGATGCTCTTCTCGGCAGCGTGCATGCTGCCGATTCTGGCGGTGACCGCGGTGATTCTGGCGGAGACGGCGGGCGCCGGCCGGGAGCAGGTGCTCGACGCGCAGGCCGCGGCGGCAGAAGTGGCCGCCAGCGTGCTGGCGACGGCGCTGACCGACAACCAGAAGGTGCTGCAGGAGCTGGCCGGCATCGACAAGGTGCGCAAGATGGACGCCACCTCGTCGAGAGATGTGCTCGACCAGTTCAGCCGCGCTCACCCCAACCTCTACGGCCTCTTCCTCCTCAACAAGGACAGCGGCATCGTCGCCAGCACCGGGCTCGACCCCGGGCAGTTCCGTGGCAACCGCCAGTTCACCGACGCGGTCGACCGCTCGCTGAAGCTCGGCGAGCCAGGCGTCTCGAACGCGCTGACCGCGCCGGACGCCCGCGTCATCGCGCTGACGATGCCGGTGCGGGCGAAGGATCAGGCCGAGGGGGAGCCGATCGGCGTGGTCGGTTCCCTCCTGTCCGTCGAGCGGCTCGGCGCGGCGGTGCTCCCCGTCGTGCGCGGCGACACGCTGATCGCGGTCGTCGCCGACGGGCAGATCATTGCGGCCCAGGGGACCGACCCCGCCATCGATGCGCTGCTATCGGCGCCTGGGCCGGCGCTGGCGACGGCCAAGCCGGGGAACTACCCGTACGTCGACGAGAACGGCAAGGAGCGCTTCGCGGTCTACGCGCCGGTGCCCGGCTCGAGTTGGGGCGTGCTGGTCACGCACCCCTCGCCCGCGGCCTACGCGCCGAACCGCGAGATGATCTCGCGCTCCATCATCGCCGTCATCGCCGCCGCCCTCGTCACCCTCGCGCTCAGCGCCCTCGCCAGCGAGCTGATGGTGCGGCCGCTGCGCCAGTTACGGGGGCGGGCCGAGGCGCTGGCCGCCGGCGATTTCGGCGCATGGGACCCGGTGCAGGGGGGGAGCCAGGAGGTCGCCGGCATTGACGAGGCGATCGGGGCGGTCGCCGCGCGCCTCGGCGATCAGTCGCGGGAGCTGGAAATCGCCCTCGACGAGGGGGCGACGCAGGCGGAGCAGTTGCGCGACCTGAACCGGCGCACGGTGCGCATGCAGGAGGACGAGCGGCGGCGCATTGCCGGGGAGATTCACGATGCCGTCTCGCCGCTGATTACCGGCGCGCTCTACCAGGCGCGCGCGCTGCGCCTCGGCGACAATGAAGACGCCTCGCGCGCGGCGATCCGCCGGGAGTCGACGCTGGACAGCGTCGGCGACCTCCTGGCGCGCGCGATGGAGGAGTTGCACCGGGTCGTCTTCGCGCTGCGGCCGCCCGACCTCGACGACATCGGGGTCGTTGCCGCGATCGAGCGCTATATGGCCGAGATCCAGCGCTCGGGCCTCAACACACGGCTGGAGAACGACGGCGCCCAGCCGAACCTGAGCCCGGAGGTGCGCCTCGCCATCTACCGCATCGTGCAGGAGGCGCTGCACAACGCCCTACGCCACGCCGCGGCCGACGAGGCGGTGGTTCGCATCGAGACGATTGACGATACACTACGGGTGACAATCCGCGACAACGGCGCGGGCTTCAATCCCGAGATCGCCTCGCGGCCGACCGCGCTCGGCCTGCTGAGCATGCGGGAGCGGGCGGCGGCGATCGGGGCGACGCTCGAGATCACCTCCCGCCCTGGTGATGGGACGACGGTGATGATCGAGCGGCGCATCGATCCCGAGGCGTTGCCGCCGGATCTGACGCCGCTCGATGCCCTACCCGAGTTGGTGAACGGTGTGACGAAGAGGATTCCCGCGTGATTTCGGTGCTGTTGGTCGACGATCACCCCGTGGTGATCGAGGGTCTGCGCAAGGTGCTCGCCACCGCGCCCGACCTGGTGGTTACCGCCGAGGCGCACGACGCGTCCGGGGCGATCGAGAAGACCCGCGCGCTGCGGCCCGATGTCGTCCTGCTCGACCTGCGCATGCCGGGGGCGAGCGGGGTGCAGGCGACGCGCCGGCTGCGCGAGGTCGACGACAACGTGGCAGTCATCATCCTGACCTCCTATGGCGACCAGGCTTACGTGCGCCAGGCGATCGAGGCGGGTGCCGATGGCTACCTGCTCAAGAGCACCCCGCCGGAGCAGCTCATCGCTGCCATTCGCTCCGCCGCGCGCGGCCGTCGCCAGCTCAGTCCGGAGCTGCTCGACGGCGTGCTGCAGGAGTTCGGCGGCCTGGCGCGCGAGCAGACGCAGCGCACGACCGATCTCTCGCCCGACGACCTCGAGATCCTGCGTCGCGCCAGCCAGGGGGCGACGAACCGGGAGATCGGCCTGGCGACCGGGCGGACCGAGGTCGCCGTCAAGAAGCGGTTGCAAGTCATCTTCCAGAAGCTCGGCGCGGTCGACCGGGCGCACGCGGTCGCCGAGTCGATCCGCCGCGGCCTGATCTGAACGCGATGCTCCCCCAACGTCCTCATTGCGCATTTGGCGCGATCGTGTGATGATCGGTATCCAATCGTGGGAGAGGTGCGTTCCCGGTCTGGTTAAACTGCAGGCAGGGAACGATACCGATCCGGTGCCGGTCGCGGGCGATCGCAGGAGCGCCCCGCCACGTTGAGGCGTCGACGATGGCGCCGG
>JADYYO010000246.1 GCA_020853615.1 Thermomicrobiales bacterium | reverse complement strand
TGCGGCCTGGCATCACGTTTCACAACGGGGAGCCGCTCGATGCCGCGGCGGTTGCCTTCTCGATCGCGCACATCGTCGATCCCGAGACGAAATCGCAGGTGGCGGGCAACTTCGCGGTGATCGAGAAGGTCGAGGAGGTCGACTCACTCCACCTCCGGCTGCACCTCAGCGCGCCCGCTCCCTGGCTCCCCGCGCAGATCGCCCCCTGGCTCGCTATCCTGCCCCCCGTCTACGCGGGCAACCCCGCCAACGACTTCGCGGCCAATCCGGTTGGGACGGGGCCCTATCGCTTCACGCGCTGGGATCGCGGCGCGAAGATCGCGCTGGCGCGGAATGACGGCTATTTCGGCGATACCGCCAAGGGGTCGCCTATAGCGGCGAGCGTCGAGTTCCGCTTCGTGCCAGATGGGACGACACGCGCGACCGACGTCATCTCCGGCACCAGCCAGATCGTCAACGCGCTCCCCTTTGACGAGCTGGAGGCCGTGCAGCAGAGCGCGAAGGTCATCGCCGAGCCGATCGTCGGTTGCAGCTTCGTCCGCATCCCGACCGATGTCGCCCCGTTCGACGATCCACGCGTGCGGCAGGCGCTGAACCACGCCGTCGACGTCGACGCTATCATCACCGGCCTCATCGGTGGAAATGGTCAGCGCCTGGCCAGCTTCTTCCCGCCCGGCGGCATGGGCTACGACGAGCAGCTCGCGCCGCTCGCCTACGATCCCGATCGGGCGCGGCAGCTCCTGGCCGAGGCGGGCTACCCGGATGGCTTCAGCACGCGGCTTGCCTACACGAGCAGCGAGCGCGAGGATCTGATCGGCGCCATTGCCGGGCAACTGGCGGCGGTCGGCATCGCGGTCGCTCAGGAGCCGGTCGAGATCGCGACCTTCAATGCCACCTTCACCGATCCCGAGGCTGCTCCGCTGCGCTACCTTACCTGGCGGCCGATGTTCGATCCGTACACGCTCCTCAGCCTGCTGGTGTCGAACACGGGCTTCCTCTCCCGCTACGATGACCCGGACGCGCAGGCGCTAATCGACGCGGGCGCCATCGAGAGCGATCCGAAGGCGCGCGAGGGGATCTACCGCAAGCTCGGGAAGGCGTTGCAGGATTCGCCGGCGGGGATCTACCTCTGGAACCTGACCGCCTTCTACGGCGTCAGCCACGAGGCGCCCGAGTGGACGCCTCGCCCGGACGACTGGATCCTGCCGCTGGTGGTGAAGAAAGCGTGATCGGGTGATGGTTCTGGTGGGTTCGAGGTTTGGGCGAGACGAGTGCTCGAAGCGGAGGGTGTTTGTGGCGGCTGGGGGTGAGGGTCGTTCGGCGTCATGCCGGTCGATCTCCGACAGCACGCTGCCCTTATGACCCCTCCCGATCCCCAATCCCTCGCCTTTCTCCGCGATCGCCGCGTCGGTCACCTGGCGACCGCCAACGCGGCGGGAGACCCGTCGGTTGTGCCGGTCTGCTTCGCGCTCATCGAGACGGCGGGTGATCCGGCGATCGTGATCGCCATCGACGAGAAGCCGAAGGGGGACCCGCGCAAGCTGCGCCGGGTGCGCAATATTCTGGAGCGATCCGATGTCGCGCTGATCGCCGACCAATACAGCGAAGACTGGCAGCAGCTCGCCTGGGTTCTGGTGCGCGGGCAGGCGGGCCTGTTGGAGCCGGGTGCGCCGGGGCATGCGGAGGCACTGCTGGCCCTGCGGCTGAAGTACCCCCAATATGCTCGCATGCGGCTGGAAGCCCTCCCGGTCATCGCGATCCGCGATTTGTCGCTGACTTCCTGGCAGGGGAGTGACGCGGCACTGATGGAGTCGGTGCGACCGGGCCGGGAAGAACTCGCCGCGCTGATTCGCGGCCGGCGATCGGTGCGGGCGTTCGACACCCGGCCGGCGCCGCGGGAGATCGTGGAGGAGGCGATCCTGGCCGCGGGCTGGGCGCCGTCGCCGCACGGCCGCCAGCCCTGGCGCTTCGTGGTGGTCGAATCGCGAGAACGTCGCTACGCGCTGGCTGACGCCATGGCCGCGACGTGGCGGGCGCAGTTGCGGCTCGACGGGCAGGATGCGGCGATCGTGGAGGCGCGCCTGGAGAAGAGCCGGGAGCGGCTGCAGCGCGCTCCGGTCCTGATCGTCCCCTGCCTCTACCTCGAGGATCTCGACGTCTACCCCGATCCGGACCGGCGGCGCGCCGAGGAGACGATGGCGATCCAGAGCCTTGGCGCGGCAGTGCAGAATCTCCTCCTCTCGCTCTACGCGGCAGGCGTCGATGGCGGGTGGATGTGCGCGCCCCTCTTCTGCCCGGAGGTCGTGCAGGAGGCGCTCGGGCTCGCCCCCGCGCTGATCCCGCACGCCCTGATCCCGGTCGGCTACGCGGCGCGCGATCCGGTGCGCCGGCCGCGCATGCCGCTTGCCGATCTCATCGCGGATTGGCAATAGCGCTAGGAACTGACCCCGCACCAATCGAGGATGAACGCGCCGAGAACTTTCGCCGTGGGGACGAGCGACCGAAGATCGAGCCACTCGTCGGCGCCGTGGGCGTTGCCGCCGAGCGTGCCGTAGCAGCCGGCGGGGACGCCGGCGAAGTTGTAGTAGCGCATGTCGTTGATGCCGGTGCCGGCGTTGAGCCCCATCGGCGCGCCGAAGACCCGCGCGTGCCAGGCGCCGAGTAGCTGGACCGACGGCTCGTCGAGGGAGACCGTCGAGCCGGCGCTCTGAAAGCCGTCCCAGACAATCGAGACCGGGTGCTCGGCAAACCAGGAATCACCGGCGACGGCGCCGGCGATGGCGGCCTCGATCTCGCGGCGCGTCTCGGCGACGCTCTGCCCGGGATAGCAACTGAGGCGGCAATGCAGTTCGCAGGCGCCCGGGACGGTGCTCGGCCAGTCGCCGCCCTGGATGACGCCGATGTTCAGGTTGATCGGGTGCTCGACGCCAGCGAAGGCGGGGTGTGTCTGCTCGTTGAGGCGGGCGTCGAGCGCCTGCAGCGCCTGCATGATCGGGATCGCCTTTGTAATGGCATTGACGCCGCGCCACGCCTGCATGGCGTGCCACGACTTGCCGGTGACGCCGACACGAAACCAGAGGACGCCGACGTGGGCGTGCGTGAGCGCGCCGCCGGTCGGTTCGGTGACGATGGCGGCATCGGCCTGGTCGCGCAGCGAGGCAGCGAGCGTGCCGTTCCCGGTGCACTCCTCCTCGATCACGCTGTGGATGATGAGATCGCCCTGCAGCTCGATGCCGAGGTCGCGCAGCAGGCGGGGGAGCATCAGGTTGAGGGCGTCGCCGCTCTTCATGTCGTGCGCGCCCCGACCGTACAGGCGATCGCCAACGATCGTCGGCAGCCAGGGATCGTACGACCAGGCTTCCACCGGCTCCGGCGAGACGACATCGACGTGCCCGTTGAGGATCAGCGAGCGTCCGCCTCCCGTTCCCGCCGATCGACCGGTGACATTCGGCCTCCCGAGGAAGGGGACGCCGCTGTCGCCGGCATTCGGCAGCAGCTTGAGCGACTCATCGAGATCCCAGACCTCGACGTCGAGCCCGGACCGCCGCAGGTGCTCCGCGACATATCCCTGAATTTCCGCCTCCTGTCCGAGCGGGCTTGGATGGCGCACCAGCTCGGCGACGGTTTCGACCAGCTCGCCCTCGCGCCGCTCGATCTCCTGCCAGAGGCGTTCGATCGCGCGCGTCGTCGTTGGGTTTGTGCTCACGTCCGCTCCAGTTCACCCGCGGATAGAGCGGCGTGCCCGGGGCGTGTCATGCTGAGGAACGAAGCATCTCGGCTCACGGAAGATCGTGTTCGTGGGAGCCGAGATCCTTCGCTGCGCTCAGGATGACACGATTTCGGCACGGCGCTGTTACGGCTTGATGTCCTATCCCGGCCAGTTCCCGCCGTCGACGTTGATCGTCTGCTGCGTCATGTAGTCCGAATCGGACGACGCCAGGAAGATCGCCGCGCCGGTGACGTCCTCCGGCTGCTCGATGCGCCCCAGCGGGATCGATGCGGAGAACGTCCGCTTCGGCTCCCCGACCTCCATTCCGAGGAGGTTGGCGAACTGCTTGTCGACCTCGACCCAGAAGGGGGTGTCGACGATGCCGGGCGCGATGCCATTGACGTTGATCTTGTGCGGAGCGAGGGCCAGGGCGATCGACTGCGTCATGCTGATGACGCACGCCTTGCTGGCGCAGTAGGCGAGGACCAGCGCCTCGCCGCGTCGCCCCGCCTGCGAGGCGAGGTTGATGATCTTCCCGCCGCGCCCCTGGGCGATCATTTGCCGCGCCGCCGCCTGCGAGCACCAGAGGAGCCCCTTGCAGTTGACGTCGAACATGAAGTCCCAGTCCTCGTTCGTCGTCTCGAGGAAGGGGATGATCTTGCCGACGCCCGCGTTGTTGACCAGGATGTCGAGGCCGCCGAAGCGCTCGACCGCGGCGTCGACCATCGTCTGCGCGTCGGCCTGCTTGCGCACGTCAGTCTCGGTCGCGATCGCCTCGCCGCCACCGGCGGCGATCTCGTCGACGACGCCTTGCCCGGCGCTCGGGTTGAGGTCGGCGACGACGACCTTCGCCCCTTCGCGTGCGAAGGCGAGCGCGATGGCGCGGCCCATGCCGGACCCGGCTCCGGTAACAGCGGCGACTTTCCCTTCGAGCCTCATCGAATGCCTCCCTTGCGACGACCCGGCCCTCCAGCTTGGAGAGTCAGGCGACCCGATATCGATCGACCACCGACTGGTTGAACGTGACGCCGAGGCCCGGCCGATCGGGCAGGCGAACCGTGCCATCCTCCGTGATATCGATCGGCTCCTCGAACAGCTCCGAGCGGAGCGGGTTGGGGTTCTGGTCGAACTCGAGCAGGCCGCCATTCGGCAGCGAGGCGATGACGTGCATGTTGGCGACCAGCGCTACCGCCGAGGAGAAGACGTGCGGGATGACTGGCATCCCGTGCGCCTCGGCAACCGCCGCGACCTTGCGGCAGGCTGTGATGCCGCCCGTCCAGATCACGTCGGGCTGCACGATGTCGACCGCCCGCTGCCCGATCAGGTCGCGGAAGCTGGCCAGCCCCGTCGCCGTCTCGTAGCCGGCCACCGGCGTGTCGAGTGCGCGGGCGACCTCGGCGCTGCCGGCGCGATCGTCGGTGGCGACCGGCTCTTCCAACCAGAAGATCTCCTGGTCGGCGACGTGGCGCATGAACTGGAGGGCGACCGACGGCGTCCAGGCGTTGTTGGCATCGATGGCCAGCCGCACCTTCGGCCCGATCGCCGCGCGAGCGGCGCAGACGCGCTCGACATCCTCCTCCAGCGAGACGATGGCGTAGTCGGGCGCCCACATGTCGGGCAGCGGATTGAGGAGCACCTCCGGGTTGCGGCCGACCTTGATCTTCACGGCACGGAACCCGCGTGCCGCGTAGCCGCCGACCTCCTCGGCGAGGTCGGCCAGCCCTTTGTTCCCGGCGTAGAACCCGGCCGAGGCGTAGGCGTCGAGCGTCTCGCGGTAGCCGCCGAGCAGCCGGTAGAGTGGAGTTCGCGTCGCCTGACCGATGAGATCCCAGAGGGCGATGTCGACGCCGCTGATCGCCTGCATCAACATCCCGGTCGTGCCTCGTTGATGGGAGCGGCGGGCCATTTGCTGCCAGAGCCGCTCGACGCGGAAGGGATCTCCGCCGAGAAGGGTGGGGCGGAGATCGTCGAGGACGACGCGCTCCATGCTGTCGAGCGAGCCGCCGTAGGCGGCGCATTCGCCAAGGCCGACGTGCCCGTCGTCGGTGGCGATCTGCACCAGCAGCAGCGTCCGCTCCGGCATGTAGTGGATTGCGTCGGCCATCGGCGTCGGCACGACGTAGCGCAGCTTGATCGTCGAAACCTCGGTGATCCTCACGAGCGTCGATCCTCCCTCGAAACGCCGGAATCCGCGACCGTGGCGAAAGCGCTTGACGCCGCATTGTTCGGCGGTAGTATTCCACCTGCCGATCCACCGCGAGATGGGAGTCCGGCCGTCGCCGATAGCGGACCCTCCCGGGCCGACCTCGGCAGCGCAGACGCCGCGAAACGCAGTGGAGTGGCCGGAGCCGCCGCGACGACGCGGTGGCCTTGACCTGGCGGTCAGACGTCATCCTGGCCGCCGCATCTCCATGGAGGAGGTCCCGCATGGTCGATCGCCGCATGACTCGCCGTACAGCGCTGAAGCTCTCGGCCGCGGGGGCGGGGCTGCTCGTCGCTGGGCGATACGTCCCGGCCGCCGCCCAGATCCCGCCGCTCCCGAAGAAGGACACCTACACCGTCGGTTTCGCCCAGACCGGGAGCAACAACCCCTGGCGCCTCGGCGAGTCGAAGAGCATGCAGGACGAAGCGAAGCGTCTCGGCTACACCCTCGTCGAGACGAACGCCAACGAGGACACCGCCAAGCAGATCGCCGATGTCGATTCGCTCATTGCCCAGAAGGTCGACATTCTCATCTTCCCGCCGCGCGAGTCGCAGGCGCTCGCGCCTTCGGTGCTGAAGGCGAAGGCGGCAGGCATCCCGGTGATCCTGATCGACCGCGATGTCGACCACAGCATCGCCAAGCCGGGCGAGGACTACATCACCTTCATCGGCTCCGACTTCGTCGATCAGGGGCGGCGCGCCGCCGAGTGGCTGGTGAAGGCGACAAACGGCAAGGCAAAGATCATCGAGCTCGAGGGGACGACGGGGGCCGACCCCGCGATCGAGCGGAAGAAGGGCTTCGACGAGTATCTGCAGGGGAGCTTCAAGGGGACGCCGACGCCGGAGGGCCCCTACCCCGATATGGAGATCATCGCCTCGCAGACGGGCAACTTCCTGCGCGACACGGGCCGCGAGGTGATGCAGACGCTGCTGCAGGCGCATCCCGACGTGACCGCCGTCTACGCGCACAACGACGAGATGGCGATCGGCGCCATCGCGGCGCTGCAGGAGGCGGGGCGCAAGCCGGGCGAGGACGTCATCCTCGTCTCGATCGACGGCGAGAATGCCGCCCTCGACGCGATCGTCGATGGGACGCTCGGCGCGACGGTCGAGTCGAGCCCCTTCTTCGGGCCGATCGCTTTCAAGACGATGCAGCAGTACATCGACGGCGAAGACATCCCCGATTGGGTGAAAGTCGAGGATCGCTTCTTCGACAAGAGCAATGCCGCCGAGTTCCAGGGCAAGCAGTTCTAGTCGAGGTCTTCCGGGAGAAGCGACGCCCGGGGCGCCGCGGCAGATTGGAAGGGGCACGGCATGCCGTGCCCCTTTCAGCCCCGCCGAATGCCGATGCCCGGATGGAGTCCCCTTGAGTGCGTGAACCTCTCTCCACCGCGGAACCGATCCTCGTCATGGAGGGGATCGAAAAGCGCTTCCCCGGATCGGTCGCGCTCGATGGCGCGTCCTTGCGGGTGATGCCCGGCGAGGTGCACGCCATCGTCGGCCAGAACGGGGCGGGCAAGAGCACGCTGATGAAGATCCTGAACGGGGTCTACCGACGCGACGCGGGGACGATTCTGCTCGATGGGAAGGCGGTCGATTTTCACGGCCCGCTCGAAGCGCAGAACGCCGGCGTCAGCACGATCTACCAGGAGATCAATCTCGTTCCGTACCGCACGGTCGCTGAGAACATCTTCATGGGGCGGGAGCCGACCCGCTGGGGGTTCCTCGACCGGCGGCGGATGAACCGGGAGGCGGCCGAGATTCTGGCGCGCCTCGGCGTTCGGGTCGATGTTCAGCGCCCGCTGGGATCGCTCAACATCGCGCTGCAGCAGATGGTCGCCATCGCCCGGGCGGTCTCGACCGATGCGCGGATCGTCATCATGGATGAGCCGACCTCGTCCCTGGACGAGCGCGAGGTCGAGGTGCTGTTCGAGGTGATTCGCGGGCTGCGCGATAGCGGGATCGCGGTCATCTACATCAGCCACCGGCTTGACGAGCTCTACGCCGTCTGCGACCGCGTCACGGTCATGCGTGACGGCCGGACGGTCGATGACCTGCCGATCGCCGGGGTGACCAGGCTCGAGCTGGTCGCGCTCATGCTCGGCAAGGAGCTTGGCGAGGTCCACCGCTCCGGCGCGACCGGGTTTGCGCATCAGGGAGAGCGCCCGGCCGGCGCGGTGCTGGTCGAGGCGCGCGACCTGGAGGGCGATGGCCTGCACGGGGCGAGCGTCACCATCCGTAGCGGAGAGATCGTCGGGCTGGCGGGGCTGCTCGGCTCGGGGCGGACGGAGTTGGCTCGGGCGCTCTTCGGGGCGGATTCCGTGTCGGGCGAGGTCGTCGTCCGTGGCAAGCCGGTGCGCTGGCATTCCCCGCGCGATGCGATCCGCGCGGGGTTCGGTCTCTGCGCGGAAGACCGCAAGGTGGATGGCATCATCCCCTTCATGTCGGTGCGCGAGAATCTGACGCTGGCCGCGCTGCCGGTCCTCTCGCGGCACGGGATCGTCGACCGCGCGGAACAGGAGGCGATCGTCGATCGCTTCATCGCACGCCTTGGCATCAAGACGGCCGGACCGGAGCAGCCGATTCGCGAGCTGTCGGGCGGGAACCAGCAGAAAGTGCTGCTGGCGCGCTGGCTCTGTCTCAATCCATCGCTCCTCCTCCTCGACGAGCCGACGCGGGGCATCGATGTTGGCGCGAAGGCGGAGATTCAGGCGCTGATCGACGAGCTGGCTGACAACGGCCTCGGGGTGCTGATGATCTCCTCCGAGCTAGAAGAGATCACCGAAGGGGCCGATCGCGTCGTCGTGCTGCGCGACGGAGAGACGGTCGCGGAATTCACGGCCGAAGAGGTGAACCAGGACGCGGTGATGCACGCGATGGCGCAGGGCGCCGATCGCATGCCCGCCGTCTCGGTGGGAGCCTGAGCGCGTGGCTCGGTTCTTTGCGGCATCCGCGAGCTCTGACGCTGCCGCCCTCCCGGTGAACGGCGCCCGGATCCCGGCGCTGATTCGGACCTATAGCGCCATCGCCGCGCTGACGCTCCTCGTCGTCTACAACATCTTCTTCACGCCGAACTTTCTCTCGCTCGGGACCTTCAATGCCAACCTGACGCAGGTCGCCACCATCGTTATCGTCGCGGTCGGGATGACCTTCGTCATCGCCACGGGCGGCATCGACCTCTCGGTTGGCTCACTCATGGCGATCGCCGGGGTGCTGGCGCCGCTCTTCCTGATCGACGCGAATCGATTCGGCGCGCCGGTCGTCGGGCTCGTGCTGGCCATCGTGGCGCCGATCGCCGTCACGACGCTCTGCGGAGCGTTCAACGGAACGCTGGTGACGCTGGTCGGGTTGCAGCCGATCATCGCCACGCTCGTCCTCTTCCTGGGCGGGCGCGGCATCGCGCAGTTGATCGTCAACGGCGAGCTGGTCGAGTTTCGAAATCTCGGCTCGCCCCTCGTGCCGAATTTCGAGTTTCTCGGACTCGGGCAGCTCTTCGGCGTCCGCTTCCAGATCATCGTCATGCTCGTCATCGTCGTCGTTGCGATCTGGGTGCTGCGCGCGACGACGTTTGGCCGCTACGTGCTGGCGACCGGCGGCAACGCTTCTGCCGCCCGCCTGGCCGGCGTACCCGTGACGCGCGTCACGCTCGCGGTCTACTGCATCAGCGGCCTCCTGGCGGGGTTGGCCGGGTTGATCGTGGTAGCGATCAACAGGTCGGCCGATCCGCACCAGGTCGGCGAATTCATGGAGCTCGACGCGATCGCCGCCGTCGCCGTCGGTGGCACGCCGCTGACCGGCGGCCGGGCGACGATCCTGGGCACCTTCGTCGGCGCGCTGATCATCCAGCTTCTCCGCTTCACGCTCATCGCCCACAACATCCCGGACGGGGTGACGCGGATGGTGATCGCGGCCGCGATCGTGGCGGCGGTGCTGGCGCAGCGGCAGCGGGCATCCTGAGGGAGGAACGATGGCGAGCATGATCGCCCAGGATGTCGTGGAGACGCGGGAGATCACGGCACGGGGGCGGATCGTCAGCGCGATCCAGCGGCAGGGCGCGCTGATCGCCCTCGTCGCGCTGGCGCTCTTTGGCGCGATTCGCTACGGGCCGAGCTTCTACAGCGTCTACAACATCTTCGACGCCTTCCTGAACAACAACACCTACTATGCGCTGATCGCGCTGGGGATGACCTTCGTCATCATCACCGGCGGCATCGACCTCTCGGTCGGATCGGTCGCGGTTCTGGCGGCGGTGATGGCGGCACGCCTCAGCCCCTACGGACTGGCCCCGGCCCTGGCGGGCGCGGTGCTGATCGGCCTGCTCGTCGGCGTCATCAATGGCGTCCTCATCGCGCGGTTCGCGCTGCAATCGTTCGTGGTCACGCTGGCCATGCTCCTCTTCGCGCGCGGGGCCGCGCTGACCCTCTCCGACAACGCGCCGGTGATGGTCGATTTCTCCCAGGGCTTCACGCGGCTCGGCATGATCCACCTCGGCCCCGTCCCATTGCCAGTCGTCATTACCGGGGTGCTCTACGCTATGTGCGCGGTCCTGCTCAACCGAACCCGCTTCGGCCGCCACGTGCTGGCTATCGGCGGCAACGAAGAGGCGGCCCGGTTGGCGGGCATCCCGATCGAACGGACGCTCCTCCTCGTCTACGCGATGAGCGGGGCGCTGGCCGGACTGGCGGGCGCCTTTCTCGCCACCCTCTCCTTCTCCGGCTCCCCGACGAGCGCCGTCGGCTGGGAGCTCTCCGCGATCGCGGCCGTGGTCGTCGGCGGCACGCTCCTCACCGGCGGCGTCGGCTCCGTCGGCAGTACCCTCATCGGCGTGCTGCTGCTGGGCCTCATCTTCGTCACGCTCAACTTCGAGCGGGGGCAGGGGACTTTCCAGCTCAACGCGTTCTGGGAGAACTTCATTCGTGGGGCGTTCCTCCTCGTCGTCGTCGTCTTCCAGCGCCGCCTCGCGCGCCGCATCGAGACGCCGACCTGACGGCCGATGACGAGTTTCCACACCTGATGGTGAATCCGGAGGAGCGCGCGCCGATTGACACGCGGCGTGCCGAACTGCTGTCGAGGCTCGCGCCGATTGGTCCGCTGCGCGTCGACGCTGTCGCGGCGCCGGGAACGGCGGAGATGTTTCGGATCACCCGCCCGGCCGATTTCGACCGGCTCCTCGACGCGGCCGCCGGCGACCCGGAGCAGAATCTGCCCTACTGGGCCGAGCTCTGGCCGAGCGGCATCGCTCTCGCCTCGGCCATCCTGCGCCAGCCGGAGCAGGTGCGCGGCCAGCGGGTGCTCGAGCTCGGCTGCGGGTTGGGTGTCACCGCTATCGCCGCGCTCCGTGCCGGGGCGGATCTGCTCATCACCGACTACTCGGCGGAAGCGTTGGCGCTGTCCGCGCTCAATGCGCTGAACGAGGCGGGCGTGGAACCCGAGGTGCTACGTCTGAACTGGCGCGAGCCGAGTCAGGAGCTTCTGCACAGTGCCGGCAGCGGCTTCCCGATCGTCCTCGCCGCCGATGTCCTCTACGAGGCGCGCGACGTCGAGCCGCTCCTCGACCTCGCACCTCGCCTCGTCGCCCAGGCGGGCGAGCTCTGGCTGGCCGAGCCGGGCCGTCCTCCCGCCGCGCGCTTCATCGATGTGATGCGCGAGCGCGGCTGGCAGATCACCAGCGAGCGCTACCCCGGCCCCTGGCCGGACCCCGAGGACAATCGCAAGGGAGTCGTCGTCGGCATGCACCGGCTGACGAGGGTGATGGGTGATGGGGCCGTAGGGGCGACGCAGGCGTCGCCCGGACCGCTCTGCCGCGAAGGTCCATGTCGGCACAGGGGTGGCCAGGCATGAATCACCCGGCCGGGGAGGCGGCCACACAGGTGCCGCCCCTACGGCCCCATCACCCGTCACCCTCGTTCACCGCTGCGGCCCGCGATCGTGACGTGGTTTTCGGCGGAGATCGGTTCAGGCCGGTCCGGCGGAGCTGCCGTCACGAGTCGAGAGCCGGAGGCGCGGGCGACTAGCGGGAGAGCGGCTCGCCATGGCCGGGCTGAACTATCCGATGGGGTAGCGTCTCGAACGACAGCCGCCGCTACACTGAGCGCAATGCCGCTGGGTGGAGCCGCGACGGGTGGCCGACGGCAAGTCGCCAATCATGCATTGACCGGAGGTGCGGGGCGGCCTGGCCGAGCCGCGACGACGTCCAGTTTTGGCGCGCATGCTGAGCGCGCTGGTGGACATCGAGGCGTTTCGGGAGGAGCAGCCCGATGCCGGAACGGTGGAGAATTCGGCACATGGGACCACTTGAGGCCGCGGCTGGCGCCGCCGGCGCCGCGCCGGAGTCGAACGACGCCGCCATGTATCGTCGCATTCTTGTTCCGCTGGACGGATCGGCGCTGGCGGAGCAGGCGCTGCCCTATGCCGAAATGCTGGCAACGCTCCTGGGGGCTCCGATCCATCTCCTGCGCGTCATCGATCCGATGCATCTCGGCACCCCGCTGGACGCCCTGCTCTCGACCGATGCCCTGACCTGGTCGATCGTGGTCGAGAACGAGCGGATGGCCGCGCGCGACTATCTGGAGCGCATCGCGCAGAGCCTGCGCGCTCGCCAACAGGCGGCCACGACCGAGTACCGGCAGGGTTCAGCCGCGGATGAGTTGCTGGCCGCCGCGCGGACCGGGGACCTGCTCGTGATGACCACGCACGGACGCGGTGGCGCGGCGCGCTGGTTCCTGGGCAGCGTGGCCGAGGCGGTCGCGCGGCGGGCGACTGTGCCCATCTTCCTGGTACGGACGAGCGAGACCGCGCCCGCTCCGCCCACGATCCGCCGCCTTGTGGTGCCGCTCGACGGCTCGTCGCTGGCCGAGGAAGCCTTGCCCACGGCGCATGCCCTGGCCACGAGGCTCCACGTGCCCATCCACCTCGTTACCGTCATCGACGTGGCTGGACTCCGGCCCCTGGAGTTGGCCGCCGCCTCCGTCAGCGCCAGCCAGCTCGAGGAGACGTTGATCCGCCTCTTTATCGATGCCGAGAGCCACCTGGCCCGTGGCTGCGAGCGGCTGGGGCATGGGGGCGTGGTGACGAGCACGGACGTGCTCCGGGGTGCGCCGGGGCTTGCCATTGTCGACGCGGCACAGCCGGGCGACGTCATCGTGATGACCAGCCATGGCCGCGCCGGTTTCTCGCGCTTGTTGCTGGGCAGCGTGGCCGAGACGGTCGTGCGCCGTGCACCGGTCCCTGTCCTCCTCGTGCGGACCACGCCGCCCGCTGGTTGACAATCGCCGGGGTCTCCGTCAGCCCGAGCCAGGCGCGATCCGCGTTCCTCTAGCGGCACGGGCGAGCCCGGCATTGGGATGAGCGCGGCAAGAGAATGGCGCGGGTCTTCTGGCGGATCACGCGATCGATCGCGGCGTTAGGGGTGCTGGAGGCGCGACCAATCACGTCCACGGATTCGTTCATCGCGGGCGGAGGAGACGACCATGCGACTTGCGGAGAAGGTAGCGATCATCACCGGGGCAGCCTCTGGCATCGGCCTGGCGATCGCGACACGCTACGCGGCCGAAGGGGCCGCGATCGTTGCGGGCGACTGGAACGCCGCGCGACTCGAGGCCGCGGTCGATCAGATCCGGGCGGCGGGCGGGACGATTGTCGGCCAGCAGGGGAACATCGCGGAGAGGGCGGCCGCAGAAGGCCTGGTGGACCTGGCGGTAGCGACGCACGGCCGGCTGGACATCCTGGCCAACAACGCGGGAGTCATGGATTACATGCAAGGCGTCGGCGAGGTGTCCGACGAGGTCTGGCGCCGGGTGTTGAGCGTCAACCTCGATGGGCCGATGTTCGCCACACGCCGCGCCGTGCAGCAGATGCAGCGGCAAGGCTCCGGGTCGATCATCAACATCGCCTCCATCGGCGGGTTGCATGGCGGGGCGGCGGGTGCGGCCTACACCGTCTCCAAGCACGCGTTGATTGGCCTGACGCGCAACACAGCCTGGATGTACGCCAGGCAGGGGCTGCGCTGCAACGCCATCTGCCCCGGCGCGACGGCGACAAACATTGCCGAGACGATGCCCTCCGACCGGTTGGACCCGGCCGGTGCGGCCCGCGCCGCCGAGTACGCCGCCCTGATTCCCGCCGTCCTCGACCCGGCGGACATCGCGGCGCTGGCCCTCTTCCTCGCCTCTGACGAATCGCGCCAGATCAACGGCGCCATCATCACCGCCGACGCCGGCTGGACGGCGGCGTAGCCGCGAACCGATCTCGACCAGCGCCGGGCGCTGGCTCCTACTCGCCCTCGAAGTCGTCCGGCTCGCCCTCGCCGACGACGATCGTCTGGCTCTGCTCGCGCATGAACTGCTGGACATAATAGGGACCAAGGCCGCCCTTGCCGGTGCTCCCCGACGCCTTCCAGCCGGCGAACGACTGGCAGCCGGGCCAGGCGCCGGTCGTCGCGCCCCCCTTGCGGTTGGCGTAGACGACGCCGGCCTCGATCCGGTCGAAGAAGTCCTCGATCTCGCCCCGGTCCTCGGTGAAGATGCCGGCGCACAGCCCGTACTCGGTGTCGTTCGCCTCCTCCAGCGCCTCATCGAGGCTCTTCACCGGCGCGACGACGACGAAGGGGAGGAAGAGTTCCTTCTTGAAGAGTTCGTGATCCGGCGAGAGACCGTCGACGACGGTCGGCGCGACGTAGGTGCCGCGATCGTAGAGGCCACCGGTCAGCCGCTCGCCTCCTGTGCGGACGTTCCCGCCCTTCGCCGATGCGAGCGCCTCCTCGTAGCGGCGCACGGCCCGCTCGTCGATGACCGGGCCGACGTAGGTTTCCCGCTGGGTTGGGTCGCCGACGATCAGCTCCTTCGTCCGCTTCGTCAAGCGCTCGATGAACTCGTCGTAGACCGGCTCCTCGACGTAGACACGGGATGCGGCCGAGCACTTCTGGCCCGAGAAACCGAACGCGGAGCGCGCCACCCCCTCGACCGCCTTGTCGAGGTCGGCATTGCGGGTGACGATGACCGGGTTCTTGCCGCCCAGCTCAGTGATGCACGGCTTCGGGTAGTCGGTCGAGAAGTCGCGGAAGAGATCCCAGCCGACCGCCTTCGAGCCGGTGAAGATGACGCCGTCGACGTCGGCGTGACGGGTCAGCGGGGCGCCGACCTCCTCTCCCGAGCCCGTGATGTAATTGAAGGTCCCCGCCGGCATGCCGGCCTCGTGGTAGATGCGCGCCAGCTCGTAGCCGGAGAGGGGGGTGGCCGAGGCGGGCTTGTAGACGACGGTGTTGCCGGCCAGCAGTGCGCCGGAGGACATGCCGACGCTCAACGCGTGCGGGAAGTTGAACGGGGCGAGCACCGCCCAGACGCCGAACGGCCGCAGGACGGAGCGGTTCCGCTCGGCCGGATCGAGCGAGGCGAGGCGCTGCGTGAAGCCGTTGTGCTCCTCCATCTGCGCCGTGTAGGTGTCGATCATGTCGGCGGCCTCTTCGACCTCGCCGATCGCCTCCACCCGGTTCTTCCCCGCCTCGAGGATCAGCAGCGCCGCCAGGTGAAATTTCTGCTCCCGGATCAGCTCGGCGGCGCGGCGCATGATCGCCACGCGCTCCTGCCAGGGGCGGCCCGACCAGTCGGGGAAGGCGGCTTTCGCGGCGGCGACGGCGTCGTCGACGTCCGCCTCGCTGCCGACGGCGAAGTTGCCGATGACCAACTCCTTGTCGATCGGGGAGCGGACCTCGAATGTGCCTGCGCCGGCGCGATCCTCCCCGTTGACGATCATGGGGTAGGTCTTGCCGAGCGACCCGCGCGCCGCGTCGAGCGCTGTATCAAACGCCCCGTGCATCGCCTCGATCTGCTCCGGGGTCGAGGTATAGGTGATCTTGTCGGCGACGGCCATCTCTTCTCCCTTCGGTGTTTACATTCGAGTGTGCGGCAGAACGTCGATGAAGCTCCTCGTGCCGCGTTCGGTCCTCGATACGAGTGTCATGCTGAACGAAGTGAAGCATCTCGGTCGATGGGAAGCATCCGTACTGGGGACGTGATCCTTCCTTCGTCAGGATGACACGCTGCCACGTGCCCTCAATCGTAGGCGCCGTGGATCTCGACCAGCTCCAGCAGGTTGTCGAACGGGTCGCGCACGAAGAGGCGCGGCCGGTTGGTGATCGACTCCGGCGTACGCGGTTCGTAGCCGTTTTCGACGAGGCGCTGCCGGAACGCCTCGAGATCATCCACCTCGAGGCAGAGGTGCTGCCGTGCCGAGTTCGAGCCCATGTTCTCCTCCTGGAAGACATGGACCTCGTCGCCATCGTCGTTCACCGCGAACCAGATCAGATTCTGCGGCAGGGTCGTGGGCTTGGGGATCTCGCGCATGCCGAGGACCCCGTTGTAGAAGGCGCGCGCCTGCTCGTTGCTGCCGGGGGGCATCGGCACGCTGGTGTGCTGCAATCGCTTGACCGAGGGCACCGGCGACTCCTTTCATCGACGCAATCTGCTCCGGCTATTTCCGCACAGTCGCCCCGCGCTGTCGAGCGGGAGCCCTTGCCGGGAGGGGCGATCGCTCCGATCATGCCCTCGACAGCGATCGAGGCGACGAACGGGAGGAGCGCGGTGGCGTCTGCGGCGGATTTTCCGAATCTCCATGTCAGCAATCATCCGTTGGTCCGGCACAAGATCCGGATGCTGGCCGACCGGAACACCCCCTCCAAGCTCTTCCGGGAGCTGGTCAAGGAGCTGACGTCGCTGATGGTCTACGAGGCGACGACCGACCTGCCGACGGCGACCGTCCGCTATCAGTCGCCGCTGGAGGAGGGGGAGGGGGCCGAGATCACGGCGCGGATCGGGCTGGTGCCGATCATCCGCGCCGGACTCGGCATGACCGACGCCGCCCTGGCGATCCTGCCACAGGCGCAGGTCTGGCACCTTGGGTTCCGCCGCGACGAGGAGACCCACCGCCCGACGAGTTATTACAACCACCTCCCCGAGGTCTGCCCAAACGACCTGGTGATCGTCCTCGACCCGATGCTGGCGACGGGCGGGTCGGCCTCGGCGGCGATCTCGACCCTGAAGCGCTGGGGGGCGCCGAAGATCACCTTCGTAGGGCTGATCGCCGCGCCGGAGGGGGTGCGCCGCCTGCACCAGGAGCATCCCGACGTCCGTGTCCACGTGGCGCTGCTCGATCGGGAACTGGACGAGAACGCCTTCATCCGGCCGGGACTGGGGGATGCCGGGGATCGCATGTTCGGCACCGATCCGGCGCTCTGGGAGCCGGCGGGGGAGTAGAACTGAATCTGGGGCGTGCCAGCTCTCATCCCCGACCCCTCTCTCGGCCAGACGGGAGAGGGGGAAGAATTTCCCGAATCGACGGGCGTGCTGGGGGCGCTCTCCCTCACCCCGGCTCTCTCCGCGCCCAGAGGGCGCCCGGGTGGGAGAGGGTGTGCTGATGTCGATATATCTTGACAGAAAAGGAAACAATCTTCCCTTGATCCCGGTTCGAGGGATGTATTGTTCTGAGATCTTCACGTAATCCCGCTAAATGCTCCCACTGGAGTGTGAGAGGGGCTGGGGGTGAGGGAAGACGTTAGGCGGGCCGGTAGCGGACCATGCGCCGGTGGGGGATGCCGCGCACGTCGTAGATGGGGCCGGCGGGGCGGAAGCCGAGGCGGCGGTAGAGCGATTCGGCGGGGAGCTGCGCGGCCAGGGCGACCTGCTCGACGCCGGCCCGATCGGAGGCCGCCAGGAGGTAGCGCATCAGCGCGCTGGCGATCCCGTGACCGCGCCACTCGGGGAGGGTGGCGACCCAGGCGACCAGCGCCTGGTCGCCGCGGAAGCGGGGCGGTGTCAGGCGACCGGTCGCCACGGCGATCTGCTCGCTGCTGTCCTCATTGTCGCCAGGAAGGAGCGCGAGCGCGATCAGGCTCCGGTCGTCGTCCGGGTCGCCGACGCGCAGGTCCGCCACCCCCTGCTCGAGCGCGAAGACCTGGCGCCGGATCTCCAGCGCGGCCATCCGTTCGGCGGCGGTCCCCGCCTGGATGATCTCGACGCGGTCGGCCGGGGACGATGCCGCCTCCGGGTCCGATTTGCGGGTGGACGCGGTCATGATTGTTGCGGCACGGCGCGCATCACCGCGCTTCTCGCCTCATCGAGTGCAGCAGCCTCGGCCCGCGCCCCGGCGAGGCGCTCACGCGCGGCGACGAGTTGTTCGGCGACGCGGTTCGGCGCGGTGCCGCCCGGAACGTCGCGGGCGCGCAGGCTCTCGATGGCGGTCAGCGCCGGGCGCTCCCTGGCGAAGACAGGGTGGATCGCCGCCCACTCCTCGACGGTGAGATCGGCGAAGGTCTTGCCCTGGGCGATGCAGTCGCGGACGAGGCGGCCGGTGATCTCGTGCGCCTCGCGGAAGGGGACGCCGTTGCGCGCCAGCAGGTCGGCCGCGTCGGTCGCCAGCGAGAAGTCGGCGATCGCCGCCTCGGCCATGCGGTCGCCGCGCCAGCGGGCGGTGCGCATCATCGGCGGCAGGACGCCGAGCGTCGCCAGAATCGTGTCGACCGAATCGAAGAGGGGCTCCTTGTCCTCCTGCAGATCCTTGTTGTAGGAGAGGGGCAGCCCCTTCGCCGTCGTCAGCATGGCGACCAGGTTGCCATAGACGCGGCCGGTCTTCCCCCGCGCCAGCTCGGCGATGTCCGCGTTCTTCTTCTGCGGCATGATCGAACTGCCGGTCGTGAAGGCGTCGGCCAGCTCCAGGAAGCGGAACTCCGCCGACGACCAGAGGATCACTTCTTCCGCCAGCCGCGAGCAGTGCATGGCGATCACCGCGCAGGCGTAGAGCGTGTCGAGGACGTAGTCGCGGTCGGAGACGGCGTCGAGGCTGTTCGCCGACACGCGGTCGAAGCCGAGATCGGCCCGCGTCATCTCCCGGTCGATCGGGTAGGTGACGCCGGCGAGCGCGCCGGCGCCGAGGGGCATCACGTCGGTGCGGCGGTAGGCATCGCGCAGTCGGTCGAAGTCGCGGCTCAGCATCTCGACGTAGGCCAGCAGATGGTGTGCCAGCAAGACCGGCTGCGCCCGCTGCAGGTGGGTGTAGCCCGGCATGACCAGTTCGGCGTTGGCGGCGGCGACCTCGGCGAGCGCATCGGCCAGGTCGAGGACCCCCTGCATGAGGGCGACGAGCGCGCCCTTTGTCCAGAGGCGAAGGTCGGTCCCGGCCTGATCGTTGCGCGAGCGGGCGGTGTGGAGCTTGCCGGCGACGCCGCCGACGATCTCGCGCAGGCGCCGCTCGACCCCGGTGTGCACGTCTTCGTCGGCGATGGTCAGGGCGAAGTCGCCGGCGTCCGCCTCGGCGAGCACCTGCCAGAGGCCCGCTTCCAACTGCCGCGCCTCGTCCGGGCTGATGATCCCCTGCTGGCCGAGCATGCGGGCGTGCGCGATCGAGCCGCGAATATCTTCGCGGATCATCCGCACGTCGAAGGCGACCGACGCGTTGAATGCCTCCAGCCGGCGGTCGGGCGCCTCCGTGAACCGGCCGCCCCACGCCTTCGCCGTTCCCGCCTGACTCGTCACTCGTCACTCCTGCCCATCGCGCGATGTCGCCTTGCCAGCCAGGCCCCGCTCGGCCCCGGAAAAGTATCACTCGGGCGCGGGGCGCGGGGTACCATCGCTGCCAGTCTGGATGAGCGATTCGCAGGGGAGAGGTGGCGTTGACGACGCTGGTCACGGGGGGAAATGGGTGGTTGCCGAGCCACGTGGTGCGGCGCCTGGCGCGGGCCGGGGAGACGGTCGTCAGCTACGACCTGATGGAGCCGGATGCGTATCTGCGCGATTTTCTCGGTGAGGAGGCCGCGCGCGTCATCTTCGAGCCGGGGGACATCACGGATCGGGATCGGCTGCGGGAGGTTGCGCTCCGGCACGGGGTGACGAGCATCATCAGCGCCGCCGCGATCACGCCGCGGGTCGACCGCGAGCGGCGCGAGCCGGAGCGGATCATCGCGGTCAACATCGGCGGGGTGGTCAATGCGCTCGAGGTGGCGCGGGAGGTTCCCAACTTCCGTCGCTTCGTGCAGATCTCCTCGGTCGCGGTCTTCGGTGACCAGCCGGGGGTGACCACGCTCGACGAGGAGTCCCCGGCGAACGCGACCGACCTCTACGGCATCACCAAGCTCGCCGGCGAGCGGATCGCGCTCCGCTACGGCGAGCTGTTCGGACTCGATGTCATCGCCGTCCGCCCGAGCAATGTCTACGGCCCGATGGAGCGGGTGACGCCGGGCTACTCGGGGGCGACCGAGCTGCGCGAGATGCTGCGCATCCACTTCGCCGGCGAGCCGATCAAGGTCCGCTCGCTCGATGCTTCCTACCGCGACTGGATCTATGCCGAGGACGTGGCCGCGGGGATCGAGCGGGCCTGGGCCGTGCCGGAGCCGCTCTTGCACCGGGTCTTTCTCCTCGCCAGTGGCGAGCAGCAGTCGGTTGGCGAGGTTCTGGAGACCTTCCAGCGGCACCTGCCGGGACTCTCGTACGAGGTCGTCCCGGAGGCGGAGGCGAACTACCGGGTGAAGGGCAACGGGCCGAACCCCTTGCCGAGCAACCGGCGGGCGATCGAGGAGCTTGG
>JADYYO010000245.1 GCA_020853615.1 Thermomicrobiales bacterium | reverse complement strand
GGCGATCCCCCTCTTCGGCCATTCGCCCGGGCAGCTCGGCTACATGGTCGGCGATGTCTTCTTCTGCGCCGACGTCGTCCTGCCGGAGCAGGTGCTGGAGAAGTACCGCATCCCCTATCTCTACTCGCTGGCCGATCATCTGCAGGCGCTGGAGAGAGCGCGGGCGACGGCGCACCGCGTCGCCGTACCGGGGCATGGCGCGCTGCTGGCAGGGGGTGATCTCGCCGTCCTCGTCGAGCAGAACGCCGCCCTCGCCGCGCGCGTCTCGGAGGCGCTGCTCGAGGTCGTTGTCGAGCCGATGCCGTCCGAGGCGATCCTGCAGGCGATCTTGCAGCGCTTCGGCGCTCCGGCGAGCGATGCGCCGTCGTTCTACCTCCTGCAGCCGACGGTGCTGGCCTTTCTCAGCCATCTCCACCGCGAAGGGAAGGTCAGCCACGAGGTGCGGGAGGGGCGCTCGCTCTGGAGCCGCGTGTAGGCGCTAGCGATCTCGCTTCCCCCATTGGCCGTGCCCTGCTTTGCTGCGATGCGGTTCAACAACGGCGTCCCTTCCGCGCCGTGCCGAACTCGTATCATCCTGAGCTGGCGAAGGATCCCGGCTTCCGGCGGCAGCGTTTCGCCTACAGCGGCGTGCGCAAGACGTGTCATGCTGAGGCACGAAGCATCTCGGCACGGGGGAGACGGGGTTGCCGGGAGCCGGGATCCTTCGCTCCGCGCAGGATGACACCATGTCCGCACGGCGCTGTAATATAAAATCCTGATAATCACTGCCGCCTGGCCACGGCCTGCCCTCACTCCCAACCCCTCTCCCAGTGCGCTGGGCGAGGGGAGCTGATTCGCAGAATTTCGCGTAATACCTAAGATATTTATGCTATCCCAGCACATATCTTTACGTATGTCATGACATCTCGCTACACGCTCCCCTCTCCCACCGGAGTGGGAGAGGGGTTGGGGGTGAGGGTGGCACGCCGAAGTCACGGTGGTCATCCGGAATCCGGATGACACGTCTTGCACACGCCGCTTTACTACGATGTGTCATGCTGACGAAGGAAGCATCTCAGCACACGGGAAGCGTGGTTGCCGGGAGCCGGGATCCTTCGCTTCGCTCAGGATGACACGATTTCTCCATGCCGCTGTGACTGACATGACGGCGGGCGCCAGGGTGGTATCGCGGTGCCGGAGTTGCTGAGCGAGCTCTTCTCTTCGCGGGTGCGGGCGGCGGTGCTGACGACGCTGCTGCCGCGGCCCCACCTCGCCTTTTCGCTGACCGAGCTCTCGCGGCGTCTCGGCCTCTCGGTGAGCAGCGTGCAGCACGAGTGTTACAAGCTGCACCGCCTCGGCCTGCTGACCGCCGAGCGGGCGGGCAATGCGCGCCGCTACCGTCCCGATGCCGCGTTCGCCCTCCTCGCGCCCCTCACGGCGCTGACGCTGCGCGCGATGCCGCTGGACGATGCCCTCCGTGCCGCCGTCGAGGGGGTGCCGGGGATCGCGGATGCCTGGATCGCGGGCGATCTCGATGCCGACGGCGATGCGCTCTTCCTGGTCGTGCTGGGTGATCCCGGCGTCGACGCGCTCGAAGGGATCTTCGACCGGGTGCGGGCATGCCTTGCCTCCTGCGCCGCCCAGCCCCGGCTCGAGCTCGCCTACTTCCGCCCGGTCGACTGGGCTGCCCGGATCGACGTCGGCGATCCCTTCGCCCTCTCGCTCGTGACCGGGCCGCGGACGCCACTGGCTCCCGCTGAGCGCACGCATGAGCGCCGGGAGCGTGGCCGCGCCTGATACAGAATCCAGCTAATGACTGCCGCCTTGCCAAGCCAAACCCTCACCCCCAACCCCTCTCCCACCGGAGTGGGAGAGGGGAGCGATTTCGCCAGGTTCCGTGACAGACGGAGAGTCCTTACGCGGATGTCGGAGAAAGCATTCGGCTATCTCCCGCCGTCTCGATGTCAACGCTCCCCTCGCCCACCGGAGTGGGCCGGGTGCCCTCTGGGTGGCGGCTGGGAGTGAGGGCCGGTTGCGGCAAGGCGCCGGTGATATTCCGGATTGCGTATGAGCCGGCCGCCGAACCGCTTCGCGTCATCCAGCGCGCCATGGCCCGGAAGGTCAGCACCTCTTCCTGAAGTGGTCCATCGACGCGGCACCTCCCGCGCCCTGATCGTGCGGAAGGCGTACACTTTCGCTGATATCCGGGGCGCATCGCCGCGAGATGGCAAAGCGTCTTCCGCCTCGGCGATCGAGGTGCGAGTGGGCGCGAGGAACCAGCCCCGGACTGAGGATATCGTGGATGCACGGCAATCGGCGGCGGCCGGGTCAGCGCGCAACGATGGGAGCCAGATGAGCCGGCGATTGTTCAAGAGACCGGCGCGGGGCGGGCGAAATGGCGCGTCCGATGCGCCCGTGGCGCTTGTCAGCGAGCAGCAGCATCAGCTCATCGCCGACGAGCTGGGGCAGCTCGAGCGGCTGCTCGACATCCTGGCGCGCTTTCCGGCGGCGGAAGAGGATCAGGCGGCCGTTCGCCGCGCCGCCGAGCATCTGACCGCGCTCTTCCTGCTGGTCGTCGTCGGCGAGTTCAACGCCGGCAAGTCGGCCTTCATCAACGCGTTGACCGGCGACGAGATCATGC
>JADYYO010000244.1 GCA_020853615.1 Thermomicrobiales bacterium | reverse complement strand
ACCGCGGTCTACCGAAGCATCGCAACGTCCGAGAGCGGCCTACAGCCGGTACACCTGGCAGAGGGCGCGTCGCCTGCCCGGCGGCCAGTGCGGCTCTGTCCAGACGAACCTCCCAGCCGGCGAGGCACAGACGTGGCCGAGGGTCCTGACCACGGCGGCGACCGGCTGCGCCTGTCCCGAGCCACAGCCGTCGCCGCCGCTCGGTGTCAGCGCCGGCTGGCCGACTCCGCACAGTTCCGGATGCTCTGATTCGGGCGTCAGCCCATACGGTCCAAACGTACCCGTGGGAAGCGTGTGCAGGGGCGCGGCATGGTGGCGAAGACCCGTGAGGCGGTGCGGCGCGGCGAGGGCTTCGGAGGCCATCAGGGCGTCGTGGCCGAGGAACAGCGCGACGAGCAGCAGCCCGAGGAGCGGCCATGGTCGCCTCCATGTCTGCTCACCGCGGTGTCCGCTCATCGTCACCTCCGGCCGGTCCCCTGCACGCTTCATACCGGATGGGGTAACGAGGACACGGCCTTGGAACGCCGATCGAGGCGATGCAGGAGTTGCGCGTTGAAGGCGACGACGACGGTGGAGACGCTGATCAGGATCGCCCCGCCCGACTCGTTGGCGATATCGGCCTCCTGGGCCGTTCGCCATCGATGCACGACGCAACCCCGCTGTGCGCGTCCACCGCGGCGGCTGTATCGTCCGCGGCAGCACACCGAGCACGATCACGAGGAGCGACTCCGCGAGCTCGGCGGTCACGGCGATCGCGCCCATGGCCTCGATCCCACCGGCGAGGGGCGAAAACGGGGATGCCGACCGCCCACGTGCCCAGCCACAGAGCGATGACGGCCAGGGTGCCGATGACCTCGTGCGCAAGACCGCCGCCGTCGGCGTGCGCAGGAGGACGATGACGTAGACCTCCTGCGCGAGGGCGACCATCAGGAAGCACAGGCCGTAGCTCCACCACTCCGTGACCTGTTCGGGTATGCCCCGGAGATGGGTCGCGGCCGCAATCAACGCAAGCGCGGCCGCGACGTACAGGAGGCGCCGCGGCTGGCGACCCATGCTGGCTCCCGGGGTGACCATTTCCGCCATCGGTGCATCCCGTCATGGTGCCGCGGCAGATGGCGGCAACGATGCCCGACGTGCCCCCGGGCATCGTCTGGGCGCTCAGGCTTACGCCGTGTAAGATATTCTGACGGGCGGGCCTCCGCAAGCCACGATCGGCACGCCTGGGGGGATTGCAAGGAGGGGAGCGCGTGGGCATCCACCGGTTCAAATTCTCCGGAAGCGGGCTCACCCGCGTCCTCGGTGACCTGGAGGCCCGCGTCATGGAGGCCGTCTGGCGCCTGGGAACCCCGACCGGCAAGGAGATCCGCGACGCCCTCGGTCCCGACGCCCACTACAAGACGGTGCTGACCGTCGCCAACCGTTTGGTGGAGAAGGGCCTCCTCGCTCGCCAACCAACCGGCGCTCGCGCCTTTCGCTACCGCGCCGTGGAGAGCCGCCAGGCCTTCCTGGATCGGATCTCGGGCGATGTCGCGGCCGGGCTCGTGGGCGATTTTGGCCAGCCGGCGCTGGCTCGCTTCGTCGACGCCGCGGCAGCGGTCGACCCGGCCTACCTCGATGAGCTCGAACGGCTGGTGAGCGAGCGGAAGGAGGCCCGCTGATGGCTACCCGTCTCGCCGCACGCCTGCGGCCTTGGCTGCCGACCCTCCTGGTCGGCTCGCTGGTCGTCCTCGTCACGGCCCGGCCAGCACTCCTGCTGCCCGTGGCCCGCGCCTACGCCGCGCTGTGCGAGCGCTTCCCGGTCCTCGCGCTCCTCACGAACCACGCGCCGCCGCTGCCCGCCGCGCTGCTGCTCGCGTTGGCCACCCTCGCGTTCCTCGCCGGCGGTTGGGCAGGTGGCGCCGCGCTGTTCGCGACCTGCCGTTTCACCCGCCGCCTCCACCGCTGCTCCGCTCCCGTGCCGGCGCGCCTCGCGCGCGTCGCGGATGAGCTCGGCCTGAGCAGCCACCTGACATACGTCGCCCTACCAGAGCCCCTGGCCTGCTGCTACGGCGTCCTCCGGCCGCGCGTGGCGGTGACGGCCGGGTTGCTGCAGCGCCTGGGTGACGCGGAGCTCGCTGCCGTGCTCGGACACGAGCGAGCCCACCTCCGCCGCCGCGATCCCCTCCGCTACCTCGTGCTCGAAGCCGTCACCGCCGCGGCGTTCATGCTTCCGGTGTCCATCGCCCTGCGGGAGCGGGCGGTGGCCCGCATCGAGCTCGCTGCCGATCGCGCCGCGCTCACCATCGTCCCGCCCACCGCGCTCGCGGGCGCCCTCCTCGCTAGTATGGGCCGGTCCCGGACGCCCCCGGCGGTCGCGGGCCTCACCGCGACCGAGGCGCGCATCGCGCACCTCGCGGGTCGGTCCGAGTTGCCGCCGGTCCCTCCCCACGCCTTGATGGCCAGCCTGGGTCTTGCCGCCATCACCGCCCTCGCCGTGATCGAGCTCGCCGCGGCCTCGGAGCTGCTCCGCGTGCTCTGTTCGTCCTGCCACTGGCTCTGAGGCGCGGGCGATGCTGGACGCACTCCGCGAGATCGCCTTGCGCTGGTACATCGCCACCAGCGCGCTGAGCGCAGGGGCCACGCCCGCGTTCCACGCCCTTGACGCGCGCATCGGGGTGCCGCTGATCACCGCGCTCCTGCTTGGGATCCTCGGTGCGGCTGCCCCCTGCCAGCTCACGCAGAGCGTCGCCATGCTGGCAATCCTCGGCCGGCAGCGCGCGGGGCGCCCGCGCTGGCAGGCGGCCTGCGCCTATCTGACGGGGAAGGCGCTTGTCTACTCGGCGTTGGGCCTGCTCGCGGTGGTGATCGGCGCCGGGCTGGCCGAGCTCTCGATCCCCGTCTTCGTCGCCATGCGCAAAGCCCTTGGCCCGCTCATGATCGTCGTGGGGTTAGCGATGGCCGGGGCGTTCCGCTGGCCGTGGGTGCCGGGCGCCGGCATCGCCGCTCGCCTGCGGACCCTGGCGCGCCAGCGTGCCGGCGGGGCGCCGTTTCTCCTGGGGCTCGCCTTCGGCTTCGCGTTCTGTCCGACGCTCTTCGCGCTCTTCGCGGGGCTGCTCATCCCCCTGGCGCTCACCCGCCCGGATGGCGTGCTCTACCCGGCCCTGTTTGCGCTCGGGACGGCGCTGCCGCTCCTGGCTGTCCTCGGATTGGTCTCCCTGGGCGGGGAGTCGCTGGCGCACTACGCCCGCCCAATCGGCCGCGGTCAGCATCTCGTCGGCGTCCTCGCCGGCATCCTGCTGATCGCCGTGGGGCTCAACGATACGGTCGTCTACTGGTTCCTCTGAACAAAGGAAGAGCACGATGCCAGATACCGAAGAGTCGCCTCCCCCTATCCAACCATCTCGGGCCGCGCGCCGCCCGCGGATGCTTCGCCAGCGACGAGAGGAGCGATACCAGGCCGCCGAGCGGCAGCGGCGGCAACAACGCCTGACGCGCATCGGCCTGGCCGCCGCGGCACTCCTGCTCGCCGTGGGCCTCGGCTATCTCGTGCTTACCACCGCGCAGCGAAACCAGGTTCCCGAGGGGACGCGAGAGTTCGCCATGGCGGCGGGTCACGCCGCCGAAACCGTCGCCTACGACCCGACCCCGCCAGTCGGTGGCGAGCACGACCCCACGCCCCAAACCTGCGGCTTTTACTCCGTCCCGGTGCGCAACGAGAACGCGGTCCACTCGCTCGAGCACGGGGCTGTCTGGATCACCTATCGCCCCGACCTTCCCCCTGATCAGATCGATCGGCTGCGCGCCTTGGCCCGGAGCGAAGGCAAGGTCCTGGTCAGCCCCTACGACGACCTGCCGTCCCCCGTCGTCGCCTCCTCGTGGGGTCGCCAGCTCCAGCTCGACTCCGCCGGGGATGCTCGCCTCGGACAGTTCGTGCAGCGCTTCCGTGGTGCCGCGCCAGAGCCGAACGCGCTCTGCGCCGGAGTCGGGACACCCGAGTAGGCAGGGAGGTATCGCGGGCATGGACGGCGGTGAGGAACGCGCTGACCACGGCCAGGCATCGGCTGCGCAAGATCGCTTCGCCCAGCGTGATGCTGACCATTCCCGGCCTCGTCGGCGCGCTCCCATCCGTTGCTCTGACCGGACCCGCCGGGCGCCCGCCGGAACCGGCCGCCGCCATGCTGGCCCAATGCCGATCGCCATGATCAAGCGCGCATCGCCGCCGGCGAGACCACCCCGCGTCCGTCTCACCTCGCGTCGGAGCGTCGCTTCCCGAACTCCACCGGTCGCGCCGCCATCGGAAGCCAGACGCGAAACGTCGCTCCCACGCCAGGCTCGCTCTCGACCTCGATCCGGCCGTCGTGCGCCTCGGCGATCCATTTGGCGATCGCCAGCCCCAAGCCGCTCCCGCCGGCATCCCGGTCGCGCGCGCGATCGGACCGGTAGAAGCGGTCGAAGATGCGCGGCAGGTCCTGCGGCGCGATCCCCATGCCCGTGTCCGCGACAGCCAGAACCGCTTCCTCATCCTGCCGGCGCAGCGACACGCGCACCCGGCCGCCGGCGGGCGTATAGCGCACCGCGTTCTCGACGAGAATGATCAGGAGCTGTCTGAGCCGGTCCGGGTCCCCCGCAACCACAACCGGCTCCAACGCCGCGATCCCGAGATCGACCCCCGCCGCCATCGCTCGCAACCCGCGTACCCCGTCGACGACCACCCGGTCCAGGTCGACGTTGCCGCGAGCAACGCGCTGCCCCGCGTCGGCGCGCGCGAGGGCCAGCAGGTCGGTGACGAGCCGCCCCAGCCGCTCGGCCTCGGCGCGCACGTCGGCGGCGATCGTCGCCTGCTCGCCGGCCCGCAGATCGGGTGCGCGCTCCAGGAACTCGAGATTGCCGATGATGCTCGTGACCGGGGCCCGGAGTTCGTGCGCAGCGTCGTCGACGAAGCGACGCTGCGCCTGGTACGCCGCGTCGAGGCTGCCGAGCATCTCGTTGAACGTCCGCACCAGATCGCCCAGCTCGTCGCGCTGCCGAATCGGCTCGAGGCGGCGTCCGAAGCCGCGTGAGAGCGCGATTGCGCGCGCCGCCTCCGTGACGTCCGCGATCGGGTGCAGCGCGCGGGTCACGGTCAGCATGCTGCCGGCCGCCGCGATCAGCAGGCCACCCGCGATCGCCGCGACGAGAAGCTGCCGCAAGCGCGCCATCGATCGGTCGATCGCCGCGAGCGAGGCCCGGCTCTGAATGAAGCCCATCGTGGCGCCGCGGGCTTCGAGCGGCATCGTGTGGACGCGTACCCGCCCCGCCGGGCTCGCGATCGTCTGAAACGAGCCGGCGTCGTGCTCTCCTTGGTTCACGCTCGCTCCTGCCGGCGCGACCCCGGCGAGCGGCTGCCCGGCGACGAGCCTGCCTGCGGCGTCGTAGACCGCCAGGTTCGTCTCCAGCAGCCCCGGTCCGGTCGGGTCGAGCGACGCCAGCAGGGAGGGGTCCACCGCTGCGCCGGCCGCCAGGGCGCGCTCGATCTCGCTCTGATAGTGCGCGGTTATGGCCGCCAGTGTCTGATCCAGGTCGCGGTAGTGCGTGTGGGAATGGACCTCGTAGATGACGACGGAGATAGCCGCGAGCAGGACACAGAAGATCGCGATGCACCAGGCGGCGAGCCGGACGCGGATCGACACGATCGGCCGTGGTGCCGGCTACGGCCGAAGCGGCGCATCACGGAGCACGTACCCCGCGCCGCGAACCGTCTGGATCAGCCGAGAGCGCTCGCCCTCCTCCAACTTCCGCCGGAGATAGCCGACGTAGACCTCCAGCACGTTCGATTCGCCCTCGAAGTCGTACCCCCACACCCGCTCCATGAGTTGCTGGCGGGTGAGGACCTGGTTGGGATGACGCATGAAGCAGGCGAGCAATT
>JADYYO010000243.1 GCA_020853615.1 Thermomicrobiales bacterium | reverse complement strand
GCCGCCCCACGCGCGCCGCGCGCGGAGGATCGACATCAGCGGGGCGATCCCGGAGCCGCCGGCAACGAGGAGGAGCGGGCCACCATCCTCCTCGCGCCAGGTGAAGTAGCCGCCGATCGGGCCGCGCAGCTCGAGGCGGTCGCCGTCGCGCAGCTCCTCGACGAGATAGGGGGAGACTTCGCCGTCAGCGATCTCCTCGACGGTCAGTTCGAAGTGGCGCGGACTCGGCGCGGAGGCGATCGAGTAGGAGCGCTGCGCCTGGTAGCCATCCTCGGCCGTCAGGCGAACGTCGACGTGCTGGCCGGGGATGTGCCCCATCCAGTCGTCCGAGTCGAGCCAGAGCGAGATCACCCGCGGTGTCTCGGGCTCCTTGCTCCTGACGGTGGAGAGTTGCCAGGCTAGTCGCCCTGGTATCGCTGTTCCCGCCATGGATCACCGTAGTCGTGGTAGCCGAGCTGCTCCCAGAAGCCGGGGCGGTCCTGCAGGGTGATCTCCAGGCCCCGAATCCACTTCGCACTCTTCCAGAAGTAGAGGCGCGGCACCAGCAGCCGCGCCGGGCCGCCATGCTCCGGCGTCAGTGGCTCGCCGCCGTAGGCGAAGGCGACCCACGCCTGACCGCCCGTGACATCGGCGAGGGGGAGGTTCGTGGTGTAGCCGCCGTCACAGAAGGCGGTGACGTAGGCGCCGCGCGTCTCGACCCCATCGAGGAGAGTGTCGACCGACACCCTCTCCCAGACGGTGTCGAGCTTGCTCCATTTGGTGACGCAGTGGATATCGACGGTGACCGTCTCGCTCGGCAGGGCGCGGAACGCATCCCAGCTCCAGTGGCGCGGGACATCAACGGCGCCGCGGATCGAGAAGTCCCACTTCGCCAGCGGCGTGTGCGGCGTCGGCCCGGCGGAGAGGACCGGGAAGTCGCGCGTGAGGTACTGGCCGGGCGGAATGCGGTCGGCCAGCGCCGGATCCTCGCGGCGCCGGCCGCGGAAGCCGCGGGAGATGAAGTTGCCTGCCATCGATCTGCCTCGTTTCTGGCGCATCCTGAACGCGATGCCAAGCGTAGCGCCAGCATCATCGCACGAGAGGCGTCCCGGCTACGGCCGCGCGCGACGAGCTTCGCCGACTCCACGACGTGGCGCACTCCGCCGGCTTCGCACAGGGGGAAGAGCCGGGATGAATTGGGGCTATTGGCGGCGCGGGCCACCGTCGCGAAGGCATCGCGTCTCGGCGTTCAGATCCCGCGAATTTACCAGATAATAATAGTATAATCACGGAAATACCGAAGAAACTGGACGAGCCGGCTGCTGATTACATCACTACTATCTATAAATTGACGTGGCTTCATAGTTCTCGCAACATCTAGACTCGGGTAGAATGTGGACAGCTATCAATCCGAAATCGCGGCCCTGCATCCAGGAGGATCACGGTGGGACAGACACTACGACACTGGCGCACTGACCGCCTCTTGAGCATCCGAGAACTGGCCACGGCAGCGGACATCACGCCTAAGACGCTGACCGATATCGAGTATGGGCGCCGGCGGCCGACGTACGAGACGATGCGCTCCATCTGCCAGGTGCTCAATGTCGACGCGCATGACATTGTCGAGTTCCAGGCGGCGCTCAATGCGCGGGAGCAGATTCGCCCCCCGAGGCAGCCGGACGGGCCTGGCTCGTCGTTCGACAGCACGCCGGCACCGACAGTGTCATAGATCACGGTCGAGACGCGGCTCGTCCTCGCTCGCGCGAGAGGAAGCGTGTTGCCCCGAAGCCGGAGCGCCCGCCGTCGCGCGGCGCGCTCCGCGGGAGCATGGAGCGCGGGGTGGCCAAGATGGCCACCCCGCTTCGCGTGTCTATGACTGCAACAAGTCCATCACGTTTGGCCCCCCCACGGCCAGCTTCGAGGCGACCCGCCCCTTGGCGTTGATCAGAATGGCCGAGGGTGTACCTCGGGCGCCGAACGTCGGCCCGGTGCTGAAGTTCGCGTCGAGCAGGATGGGGGAGGCGAGTTCCTGCGCGCGATTGGCCGAGGCCGTGCCGCCGGAGATCAGCACGAGCCGCGGCGCGTCGTCGCCGCGCTGCGCTTCCCACGCTTGGATCTCCGGCAATATCCCCTTGCAGTAGCCGCAATCGGGGTTCCAGAAGAGGAGAACAGTGCGTCCCTGGTGGACCGGGTCGAGCGTCGTCGGCTTCCCCTCGAGATCGGGGAGGGTGATCTTCGGCGCCCGGGTGCCGACCGCCAGGCCGCGAGGCGGTGGCGGCGCTGCCGGCGGCGCCTCCGGCGCGGCGGAATCCTCGACCAGCGTGTCTGCCGTCGCGCCCGAGGCATCGAGAAGTTCGGGCGCCTCGTTGCGCAACAGCGAAATGACGGTCGGGCCGCCGACCGCGAGGCCGGAGGCGATCTTCCCCTCGGCATCGATCAGCACCGCCGAGGGGGTGCCGTTGGCGCCGAAGTACCCGCCGACGCGGAAACCGGAATCGAGCACGACGGGCGACGTCAGCCCCGTAGCCCGGTTCTCGTCGGCGTCGCCGGTCGAGACGACCAGCAGCTTCGGCGCGCCCTCGGGTGGATTCGCCTCCCACGCCTTCAGGTCGTCGAGCATCCGCTGGCAGAAGCCGCAGCCGGGGTTCCAGAAGAGGACCGCCGTGGGGTGGCCGGCAAATCGGGTCAACCGAACTGGCTCGCCGTCGAGATCGTTCAACTCGACGACCGGGGCATCCTTGCCAATGTTGGCGAGACCGCGCGGAGCCGGCCTCCGGACGGGGGCTGGCGCGGGCGCTGGCTCTGGCGCCGGGGCGGCCGGTTCGCCGATCGTCTGCTGCACCAGCCCGCGAATGGCGTCGGGCCCAACAGCCATGCGACTGCCGATTGTGGCATTGGCCTGAACGACGATGGCGGATGGGGTGGCGCTCACCTCGTAGGCGTCGGCAACCTCCCTGTCGCGCTGGATCAGGACCTGAGTCAGGCCGTGCTCGCTCTTCTTGCGGCGGTTTTCCTCGACCGAGCCGCGCGAGATCAGGGCGACCCGGAGCCGGCCGCCAAGCTCGCGCTGCCATGTCCCGATGTCCGGCATCAGGCTGTTGCAGGGGGCGCAGGCGGTGTCGGAGAAGACGAGCAGCACCGGCTTCCCCTCGGCGCGCAGCGCGTCGAGCGTCATCGTCTCGCCAGAGAGCCCCGAGAGGGTGAAGGCCGGGGCGGGCGCGCCGACAGGTGTCTCGTCCTCCTCCTCCTCGAGGTCCAGAGCGTTCTCGATCCGCTCGATCCGGACGAGGAGGCGCCCGTTCTGGCCGAGGACGTGGACGAGGAGCCAGCCGATCGCCGCGAGCGCGGCCAGGGCGACGATGGCGAGGGCCAGGGCAAGCCATTCATACGCCCCCATTCCGGTCACCGACCCGGCGCGGCCGTGGGAAAAGCCCTGGTAGGCGACGAACGCGGCGATGACGCCGAGGACCACGTTGCGAACGATGGTCGAAGCGCCAATCTCCGATGTCGTCAATTGGCCGAAACAGTGGCAGTTGAATCGCTCTCCCCGCGCCAGGTGGTAGGACATGCCGGCGATATAGATGGCGAAGAGCACGAGGGCCCCGAGCGCGCCCCAGGACGCGGTTGCCGCCGGAACCAGCAGGATCGCCAGCGCGATCTCGACGAGCGGCACGAGCACGCTGCCGGGCGCCGTGAGGGGCTCGGGCACGCCGAAGGAGCGCAGCGCTGCCCTGGAGCCGGAGAGATCGAAGAGCTTGGCCACGCCAGAGACGAGGAGTACCAACGCGAGGGCCACGCGGCCCAGGAGGAGAAGAACGTCTATGCCGTCCATCCGTCCCACCCTTGAATACGGACGTGAACGCAACGCCGGCACCCCGCCGGCAGGCGCGTTGTCTCGACTTTCAGTTCTGGCGGTAGCGCCATTTTAGCACGTGCATCACCCATCGTTTGGCCCTTGTCTGGCCAGAGACACGAGGCCCCCACGCCTCGCGGTGGCTCTCGCTACGCCGGCCGCCAGCCCCGGAACGTTCCCGGGCGACGGCGATTGCCCCGAGATGTGCCGATCACGGGATCTGGATAACCCTGAAACTACATCTATAGTATTCGAACGTATGCAGCATATGTGACGATTTCGTAAATGATAGGCTGGAGATATTGCGATATTCCCAAGGATTGTTATGATAGGCGCGTAACGATAAGTTGCGAGAACCCCCCAGGTCAATGAGTGCCCAGGAAGACTGGAGCGCGTCGGGGAGCCAGGAACGAGCTTGCAACGCCGACAAGGTCAGGAGGTCGACATGGCATCGGCCGTGCCGGAACCACGCAACTCACCGCCCGCGGCCCGCATCCGCGTCCTCGAACCTGTATCTCGCGCGGCGGCCGACGTTTCCGCCGATCTGGTGCCCGACCCCGAGTTGATCGCGGCCATGGTCGCCGGGGAGCCCGAGGCGCTCGGCGTCCTCTACGATCGCCATGCCAACGTCGTCTTTGCCCTGCTGACCCGCATCCTCGGTGATCGGGAGGGTGCGGAAGACCTGTTGCAGGAGGTCTTCCTTCGCGCTTGGCAGCAGGCGCGAACCTACGACGAGGCGCGTGGCGCGGTCCGCTGCTGGCTGAACGGCATCGCCCACAACCTGGCGCTCAACGAGGTGCGCCGGCGCGGCCGCCGGCCGCGGATCTGGCGCAGGGCCGGCGGCGAGGAGGATGGCAGCGACGCCTACATCGCCTGCATCGATCCGGCGCCGGGGCCCGACTCGCACGCCTGCAGCCGGGTTCGCGATGTCGGGATGGCCCAGGCGCTGGAGCAGTTGCCGCGGGCCCAGCGCGATGTCCTCGCGCTCTACGCGGCGGGGTTCAGCCAGTCGGAGATCGCGGCGAAGCTGGGAGAGCCGCTCGGCACCGTGAAATCGCGCATGCGCCGGGCGCTCTGCCAGCTCCGCGAATCGCTGCCGGCCTATGGGGTCGACGCGGAATGGCCGGATGATTGACAATCAGCAGTCGATGGAGTAGAGCGGCTGCCTGGGTGGAGGCGCCCCGCGAGTTGGACGACGAGAGATGCAAGACGTGGCGCTGCGAGATCACCTGACGATCGTCGCCCTGCTGCCCGACTTCGTCCTCGGAAAGCTCGACGAGACGAGTCAGCGGCGGGTCACGCGGCACCTCGAGGCGTGCCCGACCTGTCGCGGCGAACTCGACAATGCGCTGAATCTCCTCGGCCTGCTCGCCGACGTGCCGCCGCCGCCGCTAGCGGTGCGCGAGCGGATTCTGCAACGTGTGGCCGCGTCGGACTCTTCCTCCGCACCGCGTGCGATTCCCTCTCGGCGCGCTGGCCGTTGGGCGCGGGCGATTGACGCGGGGACGCTGTTGCCGCCGGCGCCCGATCGGGCGCGCGAAGGCGCGCCGTTCGGCCAGCCGATCTCGCGCCGTGTGCTGATCGCCGCCTCCGCGGCCGTCTTCCTGGCCACCGCGCTCGTTGGCTGGAGCTACGAGCAGCAAGGCGCCATGGGGCAGGAGCAGCGGATTTCCGCGCTGATGAGCGATCCGAGGGCAGCCTACCCGCTCGATGACAGCGACCTGCCGATCACGGCCAGCGGTGTCGTTTTCGCCGAGCCGACCGGGCGCGATGTCTATCTGATCGCCAACGGGCTGCCCGCCCTCCCCGGCAATCAGCGCTATCAGGTCTGGTTCTTCACCACCGAGGACACGCAGGTGAGCGCGGGGCTGGTCAGCGCCGGAGCCGATGGCGCGGTGCGCGCCCTGCTGCAGACCCCTGCCCCCTTCGCCGACTACGTCGGTGTCGGGCTCACCGCCGAGCCGGAATCTGGAAGCGCCGCGCCGACCTCCGGTATGGTCCTCGGTGGCTCGTTCCCCCCGATCTCCGCCTCGGCGCGGATCGATCGGGCGCCCCGGAGCAGTTGACAGCCACGACGGTCGTCCTGGCCCTGACTCAAGAGGTGTGATGCTGAGGAACGAAGCATCTCGGCTCAGCGAAACGTGGTTCTGGGGAGCCGAGATCCTTCGCAAGCTCAGGATGACACCACTACCGCACGCTGCTTTGGGTGAACCGTGCGCGGTCGGGGATGAGGGTCGTCCGAGGCCGGAGGTGAGGGTTGTTCGATGGGCCGCGATGAGAGCGTTCGCAGGGTTGGCGTGAGGGGAGAGCCGGCGTCAGCTGCCGCCATTACCCCGTCGCGTCCCCTTGCGATCGGGAACCTCGCCGCCGGGTGAGTAGCGATTCGGGGTGGTGGTGATCGAGCCGCGGATGCCGGAACGCATCGCCTGCATCACGCGCGCCCCCTTGGTGTCACCCTCGCGGAGTTGCACGACGTTCAAGCGGGCCAGGCCGCTGAAGTACCAGAAGCAGCTCCCCTTGCCGGTGTCGTCGGTCTTGAAGGAGCAGAGGCCGTCCGACGACTGCTCGTCCGGGGCGTCGCTGTTGTCGTCGGTGGGGTTGGTCGCGCTGGCGCGGCCCTTGATCAGCACGATGTAGGTGGTATACGGCTCGAGCCCGCTGAAGCGAAACGATCCGCGCCATCGCGAATTCGGCTCGATGCCGCCGCGATAGTCGATGACCCCTTTCCCGATGGCGTCCTTCGCCACGCTGCTGACCGGCGCGAACTCGAGCCGGTTCGTGCCGAAGTAGTCGATCTCCTGCGCCACGGCGGCCGGCGCCCCGGCAGCCATGATGAGAGCTGCCAGCGCGAACAATGGTGCGAGCGTCATGAGCCAGCGACTGCGCATCGTCTCTCCTGGGCCGCCGCCTCCGCCGGCGAGGCGATCGTTGGGCGGCGTCTAATCCGAACCGGGCCACCCGGCTCCCCCTCTTCCCGGCAGATGTTGGAGACGGCCGCCGTACCGACACCCGCCGGTGGACCTGAAGGGCGAGGGGCGCCGCATGGGCAACGCGCTCGACCGCGGACGCGTTGCCAGGCGCGGCGGAACGCCATCGATCCTCCGCCCCTCGCGTGCTCCGATGGGGCATGGGCCGTGTTGCAGAAAGGGGAGTGGAGTGCCAGGCGCGCCATGCCATCTACCCCTCTATACACCGCGCCGCCCCGTTCTGGATGCGCCGGCATTGGCATGCTTCGAAATTCCGCTTGCAGGCTTTCCCTTGCTGTTCCCCGCGTCTTGTCGCGCTCCCCTCTCCCGTCGCGCCGGCTGACGGGGAAGGTCCTGGCAGGACTGGCCGTGGCGGGAGGAGGGAAGCCAGCGCCGCGGTGGCGACGAAGATGCGGAGGTTCTCGGGGACGCGCATGCTGGCGCCGTCAAGCTGCTCGGCGAGCGGCGCTCGGCGTGAGCGGCGTCCCTTTTGTCGCCCCGGCTGAATGCTCCAAGGGCGCGCAACGGATCTCGACGACGACCGGAGCAGAGCGCCCGCGACGGCGCGTCCGGACACCCCCGGCCGCGATGCATCCGGTTCGGCCCCTTCGGTGTAGTGAGCGGTAGAGGCTGATATCGCCATCACCCCGGTGTCGGGGGGTGGAGGCGGCCTCGGCTCATCGGCCTGTCGGGACGATGAGCGCGGGATGACGGGCGGCGCGCCGTGGAAGGCAGCTTCTCCGACATGGACCGTGCCACGTCTCTTGACATGAGACGGTTCCCGTCATACCGTATGAAATCAGTGCGAAGTTCAATGGAGACTTCGCAACGGGCCTTGTATCGGCGGATCGCATTAGTAGAGTAATGGCCGTGTCGTCGATGACCCGGAACGGCGTCACCGGGAGGTAATTCCGGAGCGATCCGGGTGGCCCGAACCGATACCGCCCCAGAGGGGGAGGGCGGGGATGCGACATCGCGTCCAGTGCCGCCCAGTGCGTGATACCGAGCGGCGTGACGCCGCGGGAGACGGCGCGAGGAGAGCGGGCTTCTGGCGGTGCTCGCTCTACCGAAACGCCAGGTCGCCGCGGCGCATGTGGCGAGGAGGCCATCGGAGCGAAGGAGGTGCCACGTATCGAGTCGATCTGACCCCAGAACGGGCAGCGACGCCCGGGTTGGAGATCCGAAACGCCTTTTGGAGGATCGATATGGACCACGAACGCTTCGATGAGCTCGCCAAGACCCTGAGCTCCGGCGCCTCCCGCCGCAAGATGATCGGCGGGGCGATTGCCGGGCTGGTCGGCGCGGGCGTTGCCAAGGTGTCGGGCGTCGACGCCAAGGGCAAGAAGAAGAGCGGCAAGCGGAAGGCCGGGGCAGAGTTCACCTGTACTGCCGCTAACGCAGCCACAGCCTGTCCTGGCCCCTTCTGCTGCTCCAGTACCCCCGGCGGCGTTGGACCGGCCTGCGTGCCCACGGCTGGGCAGGCTGGCGGGACGGTCTGCGGTGCAGCCGGCGACGTGTGCCGCAACTGCCCGGCAGGAACGGTCTGCGGTGGCGCCGCGAATGGCTTCCGCTGCGTCTGTACCCCGGCGAGTTGTGGCGGTGGATGCTGCATCGACAACCGGGGCACTGGGCCCGGCGGCACCGATCTGGATGACCAGTGCATCCAGAACGGCAACGGTGCGCCTGTCAACAGCCCGAACGGCTTCTATGATGGCGAGTACGTCTGCGGCACCCAAGGTGGCCTCTGCACGGTTTGCGGTTTCGGCACCGTCATCGGTGGGTGCTGTGACGCGACGGGCGCCTGCCGCTCCGGCACCACGGGTGCTAACTGTGGAAACAGCGGCCAAATCTGCTTGCAGTGCGATGCGGCTGCTGGTGAAGAGTGCGGCATCGATCAGACCTGCTCGGGTCGTACGCCGCCTCCAGGCCCGTGCCCGACTGGCCAGACGCAATGCGGCACCGCGTGCGTTGATCTAGCGACGAACCCGTCGAACTGCGGCGCGTGCGGCACTGTCTGCCCGCCATGCGGCAAGAGGCGGCGACCCGAGTGCCAGGGCGGCACCTGCGGTTGCAGCCGCAAGCGGAGGAAGAAGAAGAAGAAGCACTAGGCGCGTCGCGGCGTGGGACTGCGCTGGCCGAGGACTCGTTCCCCGGCCAGCGCCGGCCCCAGGCGCACCACAACCGCCAGGGACCAGGATTTCGGGGAGCGGGGGTTTCGCAAGGAACCCCCGCTCTTCTGCACGGAGCGGGATGATGGCGTGAGGGCGAGCGCGGCCAGAGCCCCGTAGCCGTACAATGACGCGCACGCGCGAATCACCAGCGATGAGGACGGCGACATGGTTGCCCTGACGATTGGCATGGCGACGTACAACGACTTCGACGGCGTCTACTTCACCCTCCAGGCGCTGCGGCTCTATCAAAACCTGGACGACGTCGAGCTGCTGGTCGTCGACAACTACGGGTGCGATGATACGAAGCGGTTCGTGGAGCAGGAGGCGCACGGCCGCTACGTCCGCGCGACCGACGTGATCGGGACCTCACCGGCCAAGAATCGGGTCTTCGTTGAAGCACGCGGCAAGGCGGTCCTCTGCTGCGATTCGCACGTCCTCTTCGTGCCGAAGGCGATCGCCCGCCTGAAGGCGTACTATCGCAAGCACCCGAAGTGCATCGACCTCCTGCAGGGGCCCCTCCTCGCCGACAATTTCACGTACGTGTCTACGCATTTGCAGCCGACGTGGAACCGCCAGATGTGGGGAGGTTGGGCGACGGATCCTCGCGGGGCCGATCCTCACGGCAAGCCGTTCGAGATCTGGGCTCAGGGAATGGGCGTCTTTAGTTGCCGCTGCAAGGCGTGGCCCGGCTTCAACCCGGCGTTTCGCGGGTTCGGCGGGGAAGAGGGGTACATCCACGAGAAGTTCCGGCAGCGGGGCGGCCGCGCGCTCTGCCTCCCCTGGCTGCGCTGGGTGCACCGTTTCTCGCGGCCGAAGGGGAATGCGTACCCGCTTAGCACGGAGGCCAAGCTGCGCAACTACCTGATCGGCCACGTCGAGCTCGGGCTCGACGTCGAGCCGGTCCTCGAGCACTTCGCCCACCATCTGCGCCCGGAGGCCCTCGCCCGGGTGCGCGAGGAGGTGCTCGGTGAGCGGGGCGGAACCGGCAGGGCGAAGAAGACCAGGAAACCAAAGAAGAAGGCCATGGCCGCGCCAGTGACCAGCGCGGCGTTGAATGGCCGTGCCCGCGTGGTCGATGGGGGTGTCGCTGACGCCGCGGCCGGCGCGGCTGGTGATACCCCGGTCGCGCTCCTCTTCGGTCCCGGGGCCACCATCAGCGCGGAGGAGATGAGCGGCGGTCGCGCGTTCCCGCTCCTGCCGCGAGACGCGGGCGAGCCGGAGGCCGATCACGTGGCGCGCGTCTCCCGCCTGATCGACGCGGCGATGGCGGGGGGCGCGACGCACCTCCTGGTGCCGACCGCGCTGGCGGACTGGCTCGGCGATCACCCTCATGTGCGGGACTATTTCGCGGCGAGTCACGAATTGGCGGCAGCGAGCATGGAAACCGGGTTTCTGTTCATCCTGCGGCAGCCAGAGGCGCGCGTGGACGTGGGCCAGGCGGCGACGCATGACGACTGAAACGCGAGCGCCAGAGGCGACGCCGAAGCCGGATGCGCGCCAGCGGCCCTACGCGATGCGCTTGATGATGTGCCAGCCGAATGGGCTGGTCCGAGGGGCGAAGGCGGCCATGCCGATCTCGCCGGGAGCGAGCGTGAAGCCGACATCGCCGAAGGCGGGAACCATCGCGTCGCGCCGGAATTCGCCTCCCGCCTCGGGCACGATGCCGCTGTTGCAGAGTTGGTAGATGCCTGGGAAGGCATCGTCGGTCAGCTCGCGCACGAGGTCGTCGAAGGGCTCCCCCTCCCGGGCCCGGGCCAACGTCTCCGTTGCCAACGCCTCCGCCTCGCCTCGTGTCCGCGTGGCGCGCGTGCCGGTTCCCGCGAAGGCGACGAGGACGTGCTGCAGGGTGATGCGCTCGGGCTCGGCCGCTCGCTCCGGGGCCGGCGTCCCCTGGTCCGCGCCAGCGCTGGCCAGGCTGATGCCGAGGGCCTCTTCGAGCTGGGCGCGCGTGGCATGCCGATTGCCGAGCGCCGACCGGATGGCCCGGGCCATCTCGGGATCGCCCACGCCCAGTGCCACGATCCAGCCGTTGGCGTCGCGCTTTTCGCGGGCCCGCGCGCGCTGTTGCTGCCGGGTTGGTTTGGCAGGGTGCTCGCGTCGTTCGGTCACGCTCTCCTCCCGTGGCGTGGTCGCGTGCTGGCGGTAGAGTTTCGGCCAATGACGGCGTGTCCCGGGCTTCCGCCAATCCCGATTGTCGACGCAGCGCCTCCCGGGTGCAATCGGCGTGCGCGGGGGCTCGGCGCTGGCGCGAATTCGGCGGCTCGATTGTGAGGGGGCAATTGTGGGATGATGGCGCGCCGCTAGTCCCGTCGAGGCCTTTCGCGCGGTGGAAGAAGAGGGGAAGCAGATGATGGAGATCACCATCGGATCGGTCACGGCCATTCGCCTCTCGGAGATCGAGGACTACGACCTCGACGAGGAGGATATTGCGGAGGGGGAGGAGCCTTTCTACCGCACCCTCATCATCCAGACGAAGACCGGTTCGATCGAGTTCACGCTGGAATCGCTGACACGGGACGCGTTGGAACTGATCGCCGACGTCTGATTGGGGTTTTCACGGTGAGCGAAGGGGGCCGGCGATTGCCGGCCCCCTGGTGCGTCGCCTGAGCGGGACCGCCCCGCCCACCACGTCCGCTAGAGGTTGATGTCGACGCAGATCCCCGCGGCGCATGTCCCGTTGCACCCCGAGCAGCTGCCGCTGCCAGAGACGCAGACGCCAGCGACGCAGATGCCGTCGCACGAGCCGCAGTTTCCGCCGCCTCCGCCCTCGACGGAGACGCAGACGCCGGCAACGCAGGCGAGGCCGTTCGGGCACCCGCTGGCGCACCCGGAGACACAGATGCCGGCGACGCAGCTCTGGTTGTTGGCGCACGAGCCGGCCGGGCAGACCGCGTTGGCGCTCACGCAGATGCCGGCGACGCAGACGAGCCCGGCCGGGCAGACGACGCCGTTACAGGCGTTGCCGCCGACGCAGATGCCGCCGACACAGGTCTGCCCGCCGCCGCACCGATTCCCCGCGGCGCATGTCTCGGCCGCCGCGCAGACCCCCGCGACACAGAGGAGGGGGGCCTGACACTGGGTTCCGTTCGTGCAGAAGTTGAGACCGACGCAGACTCCGCCGACGCAGGCCTGCCCCGGCTGGCACTGATTCGCGTTCTGACACGAGCCTCCGCCGGAGCAGACGCCGTTGATGCAGAGCTGGCCGTTGGCGCAATCGTTCGCGGTGCGGCACCCGCCGCCGCCGGTGCAGGAGCCGTTCACGCAAATCTGCGGGGCGGTGCACTGGGCGTTGGTCTGGCAGCCCCCGCCACCGCCACCACTGCACGTGCCTTCGACGCAGGTCTGGCCGTTGCCGCAGTCCGTGTTGTTCTGGCAGGCGCCGCCGCCGACGCAGACCCCGCCGACGCACTGCTGCCCCGCCTGGCACTGATTGCTGTTCTGGCAGCTCCCGCCGCCGATGCAGCGGCTGTTGATGCAGATCTGGCCGTCGTCACAGTCGCGGTTGAAGACGCAGTCGCCGCCGGTCACGCACTGCCCGTCGATGCACGCCGCTGGCGGGGTGCATTGCGCGTTCGTCTTGCAGGTCTGGCACTGCGTCACGCACTGCTTGTCGATGCAGACCTGCGACCCCGGGCATTCCGCGGTCGTCGTGCACGGCACCCCCGTACGCACGTTGCAGCTCGCGCAGCGCTTGCGGCACTTGCGCCGCGCCTTCGCCGAATGCTTCTTCCGGCAGCGGTGCCGGCAGCTCTTCCTGGCATCGGCGTCCTCGATGCCGCCCACGCCCGCCGTCGCGAGGAGGCCGGCAAGACTCCCCGCCAGGAGCCGGCCAATCAGCGTGCGCCGCGTCGAAGCTTCGCCAATCGTGACCGCCAAAGCATCGAACCGTTCGTGGTCCACGCGATTCCTCCTCCACCGCCGTGACCCCGGTGTGCCACGCGGCACCTTGGCCAGGGTCGTTATGGTGATGGCGGCGCTTCAGCAAGATATATGCCAATTATTCATAAGAACCATAGACGGATGTCGAGTTCCGCTTACAATTACTCAATATGGACTGGAAATTACGTCTCTACTTCGTCATGATCGGCAGGGAGTGTGCTGGTAAGGCGGGCATCCTGGGTCCGCGAGACTCGCCTTTTGCCCAGAACGAGCGGTGGAGTTTGGGCTTTGGCCGCATCCAGAGAAGGTGTTTACGGTGTATTCTTTGTTGTGGACTTGAAAGAGACCTTGCACGCTGAATTGCCTCGGCCAGAGAGTGCGCTGTCCCGGCATAGGCCGTCCGATGCTGTGCAGGCGAGCGCACCGGTGGACTCGCGTCCCCATCTTCGAGGCGGCTGGGAAAGTGGTGGGCGTGCGCGTGCCTGCTGACCGGGGGCGGCGTTGCCGATGATCACTCGCGCCATCCTCCTCCTCCTCGCGGCCGTCGTCGCCCTGAGCGGATTCATCGCGCCGCGCGCCGATTCACCGCCCGGCGTGTTCGGGCAGCCCGCCGCCGCGCAGGCTCGCAACGACCGCGAGGTCATTGTGGTGCTGGAGGATGACGCCGATCCGGAGGCCGCGGCGGCCGAGATGGGCGTGCAAGTCACGCACATCTACCGGAATGTCTTCACCGGCTTCTCCGGAATCATGCCCGCTCAGGCGGTTGCCGAGGCGCGCACGGCGGAGCCTGGCGCCGGCATCTTCACCGACAGCCCCGTCGCGGTCGAGAGCCAGCAGGTCGCCACCGGGGTGCGCCGCATCGGCACGCCGCTCACTGCCGACGGCGAGCATCTCGCCATCGCCTCCCCGATCGATGCCGACATCGCCATCCTCGATACCGGCGTGACGCCGAATTCCGACCTGACGATCGCCGGCGGCAAGCGCTGCATCGATGCGAAGGCGAAGGACCAGAAGAAGAAGAAGCGGCAGAAGAAGCAGCGGCAGCACAAGAAGCGGGGCAGGAACTCGAAGCGACACCACCGGCAGAAGACGCGCGGCCACGCGAAGCGGGGGAACCGCTCGTGGCGCGACAACAATGGCCACGGCACCCATACGGCCGGGGTCGCGGCGGCGATCGACAACAACGAGGGGGTGGTCGGCGTCGCGCCGGGCGCCCGTCTCTGGGCGGTGAAGGTGCTCGACGCTCAGGGGCGCGGCCTCATCAGCGATGTCGTCTGCGGGCTCGATTGGGTGGTCGGGCACAAGGGGACGATCGACGTCGTCAATCTCAGCCTCAGCGCCCCGGGGCGCGACAGTTCGTGCCAGAGCACGCCGCTGCATCGCGCGGTCTGCGCGACGGTGAACGCGGGGATCCCGGTCATCGTCGCCGCCGGCAACCAGGCGATCGATGCCAGTACGCGGGTGCCGGCCGCCTACGACCAGGTGATCACCGTCTCGGCCATGGCTGACT
>JADYYO010000242.1 GCA_020853615.1 Thermomicrobiales bacterium | reverse complement strand
TGATCGCTGAGCACAACCGCAACGCCGCGCGGCTGGCAGCGATGGCGGGGTAGGCACTTCTCGCGAGTTTGTAGCCGCCGTGCCCAGGCAGGGCGTGGCAAACGCCTCTCCCTGTGGCACTGTAAGACTGTAAGGTGGAGAGGAGACGACCATGACACCACGCTTCAAGGTAGGCGACCACGTCAGTTGGAACTCGGAGGCCGGCCGTGTCTCCGGCCACATCATCAAGGTCCACACGAGCGATTTCGACTACAAGGGCTACACCCATCACGCGACGCCCGACGACCCACAGTACGAGATCAAGAGCGACAAGACCGATCACATCGCCGCGCACAAGGGATCGGCGCTGCGCAAGATCGCGTAGCGTAGAGTTCTCATTGCGGCCGCTGTTGCCACGCCCGGTGACTCCGGGCGCCGCTCCCGGCTAGCCGAGTCCGGCAGGAAACTGCGAAAACGCCATCAGGAGCAGGACATACAGCGCGATCAGGATGGCGATGCCGGTAACATTCCGCCGCTCGGTCTCTTCCCCTGCCGGGTGCAGCCACCAGCCGAAGCGTCCGCTGACCCACGGCACGACCCAGTTGAGGATGATGACGCTGGCGACGTTGCCGATGAAGAGCGACAGCCAGAAGGGGAGGCCCAGGCGCACACCCAGCAGCGGTCCGCCGACGAAGAAGCCGAAGAGGAAGACGACCGGGTAGAGCGCCAGCAGCACCAGCATGTTCTGCTTCCACGCCGGCGCCAGCGCGGGGCCGCCATCGACCCGGAACCACTGGCTGAATCCGGAGCGGACCGTGCGCGAGTGCGTCTCGGCGGTAAATGCCTTCGCCTCCTCGAGCAGATGCTGGCGTTCGGGGGAGGTCATCCAGGCGTTCAGGTCCGCCTCGTTGTCGAACTGGAGCACCGTCACCCAGTCGTCCTGCACGCCCGGGATCGGCGGGTTGATGCGGAACCCCTGGAAACCGGGGTAGCGTGCCTGCGCGGCGGCGATGCGCTGCCCCCAGCGGCGATAGGCCTCCTCCTGCCCCGGCTCGATCCGCGCCGAGATGACGGCGGAAACCGACGACGCCTCGGGCGCGGCATCGTCCGTGATGAGGTGGATGTCGTCCGGGCCGGCAAACCAGCCTTGCGCCTCGCGCAGTAGCTCCTGCCGCTGGAACGAGGCGAGCCACGCCTGCGCTTCCTCCACGCTGGCGAAGCGCTGCACGATCACCCAGTCGTCCTGCACCGGCGGCGAGGGGGGCATCACCTGGTGGTCGAGGAAGCCGGGGAAGGTGGCGACGACATCGGTGACGCGCTGCTGCCAGCGCGCGAAGTCGTCCGCGTGCTCCGGCTGCACCCGCGTCTGGGTCACCACCGTCACCACCTTGCCCGTGGTGGGAATCGAGGTCGACGTCGCTGCCACGGAACACCCCTCTCGCGCCATCCCACTACGCGGCCACCATGACTGGCCACTCCAGGCGCACCGATCCTCGCGCATCGAGCCGCGCGAAGGGGAGGAGGCGAATGGTGATGCCCCGAAATGTTGCCATTGTGAAAGCTACATCGTTGTACGCCAATGTCAAGTCTGATACGACCGAATGCACGGGCAAAGGGGGGATTGCATTCCGGAGAACGCGGGTGTAGTGTGTTTCGCGCGTTAACAAGTGGACAGATGCGCCCCCGCCGACGCGTCGATATCCAGGTTGACCCGGGGCGCGGCGCCCGGGTTCATCGCGCGCGGCGAGACGTACGTCGCGCGCCAGGCGTCATGCGTTGCCTGCCGAGGGCAGCGCAGAGGGCACGACATGAATCTCAACACCATCGAAGAGGTGCGAGACGCGACCGCCGCGGAACGCGCTGGGTTCGCCTGGCAGGCGGGCGATAGCTGGCTGGCCGGGGGCACCTGGCTCTTCTCCGAGCCGCAGGCGGACCTGCGCCGGCTGCTCGACCTGCGCGCGTTCGGTTGGGAGCCGCTCGAGGTCGACGATGCCGGGTTGCGCATCGCGCCCACTTGCACCATCGCTCAGCTCTACGCCTTCGTCCCGCCGCTCGACTGGGCGGCGGCGCCGATGATCGGCGAGTGCTGTCGCGCCTTCCTCGCCTCGTTCAAGATCTGGAACACGGCGACGGTCGGCGGCAACATCTGCATGTCGCTGCCGGCGGGGCCGATGACCTCGCTGATGACCTCGCTCGAAGGGGCCTACACCCTGCGCGGGCTCGACGGTCGCGAGCGGCAGGTCCCGGCGATCGATTTCGTCACCGGCAACCACCAGAACATCCTGCAACCGGGCGAGTTGCTGCGCGCCATCGCTCTGCCGGCATCCGTGATGCGCAAGCGCGCCGCCTACCGCCGCAGCACCCTGACCCACATGGGGCGCTCGACCGCGCTCCTGATCGGCACCGCCGGCTCCCCCGAGGAGGCGTTCACGCTGACCGTCTCCGCGGCGACGCCGCGGCCGGTGCAGCTCGCCTTCCCTCGCGTGCCGGAGGCGGCCGAGCTGCGCGAGCGGCTGCTGGCGGCGATCCCGGACGACGGCTGGTTCTCCGACGTCCACGGCACGCCCGCCTACCGCAAGCACATGACGCTCTACCTGGCCGAGCAGATCCGCGCCGAGCTGGCGACCGCCTGAAGGGATTGCGATGAGCTACCACGTCAACGGCAAGACCTTCTCCGAGCAGCCGGCCGCCGGCCAGTGCCTGCGCACCTTCCTGCGCGATCTCGGCTGGTACGGGGTGAAGAAGGGGTGCGACCAGGGGGACTGCGGCGCCTGCACCGTCTGGCTCGACGGCGTCCCGGTCCATAGCTGCCTCGTCCCTGCCTATCGCGCGGAGGGGGCCGAGGTGACGACCATCGAGGGGCTGGGCAGCGGTGGCCAGCTCCATCCGATGCAGCGCCAGTTCCTCGAGGCGCAGGGCTTCCAGTGCGGCTTCTGCACCGCCGGCATGATCATGACCGCCTCGACCCTCAGCGCCGAGGAGATCGCCCACGATCTCCCGCGCCATCTGAAGGGGAACCTCTGCCGCTGCACCGGCTACCACGCCATCGAGGACGCCATCCACGGCGTGCGCACCGTCGAGGCCGACTGCCCCGGCCACTCCGCCGGAGCGGGCATCGGCGCGCCGGCCGGTCCGCTCGTCGTCACCGGCCAGGCCCGTTACACCCTTGACACGGCGATGGAGGGGATGCTCCATCTGAAGGTGCTCCGCTCGCCATACGCGCACGCCCGCATCCTCTCCATCGACACGAGCGCGGCCCTCACCGTCCCTGGCGTCCACCGCGTCTACACCTGGCAGGACGTGCCGCGCAAGCTCTACACCACCTCGATCCACGAGGATTTCCGCGTCGACCCGAACGACACCTACATGCTCGACAACGTCGTCCGCTTCGTCGGGCAGCGCGTCGCGGCTGTGGTGGCCGAGAGCGAGGCGGCGGCCGAGGAGGGGCGTCGCCAGCTCGTCGTCGAGTACGAGGAGCTTCCCGCTGTCTTCGACCCCGAGGAGGCGATGCGCGCCGGCGCGCCGACCGTGCATGACCGGGGCGAGGACGCCTTCATTCGCCAGCCCGAGCGCAACATCCTGATCGACATCCACGGCAACATCGGCGACGTCGAGGAGGGCTTCGCCGAGGCGGACGTCATCCACGAGGGGACCTACGCCGCCCATCGTGGCCAGCACGCGCACCTCGAGACGCACTGCGCGATCGGCTGGGTTGGCGAGGATGGCCGGCTCAACATCCGCACCACCTCGCAGTCGCCTTTCATCTGCCGCGACAAGCTCTGCTACCTCTTCGGGCTCGGCCTGCAGGACGTGCGCGTCTTCTGCGAGCGGATGGGGGGCGGCTTCGGCGGCAAGCAGGAGGTCCTGACCGAAGATCTGGTCGCCCTCGCCGCGCTCGATACCGGGCGACCGGTGCAGTGGGAGTTCACCCGCGAGGAGCAGTTCATCGGCAGCACCTACCGCCACCCGATGTGGATCGAAGTCAAGCTCGGCGCGAAGCAGGACGGCACGCTGACCGGGATGAAGCTACGCATCGTCTCCAACACCGGGGCCTACGGCAACCATGGCGGCGAGACGCTCTATCACGCCTGCAGCGAGGCGGTCGCGCTCTACCGCTGCCCGAACAAGAAGATCGACGCCTATGCCGTCTACACCAACACCGTCCCCTCCGGCGCCATCCGCGGCTACGGCCTGACGCAGACGATCTACGCCGTCGAATCGGCGATGGACGAGCTGGCCCGCGCCCTGGAGATGGACCCCTTCGCCCTGCGGCAGCAGAACGTGATCCGGCCCGGCGAGCCGATGCTCTCCCTCGGGGACGAGGTCAGCGACGCCGAGGTCGGCAGCTATGGCCTCGATCAGTGCGTGACGCTGGTGCGGGACGCGTTGGCCCGCGGCAACGGCGTCGGCGCGCCCGGCCCCGAATGGCTGGTCGGGGAGGGCGTCGCCTGCGCCATGCACGACACCGCCCCGCCGACCGAGCACCGTTCCGAGGCGCGGATCAGCCTGCTGCCGAGCGGCAACTACGAATTGGCGACCGGCACCGCCGAGTTCGGCAACGGCACCACTACGCAGCACGTGCAGATCGCCGCCAGCCTCCTCGGCACGACCGCCTCTCGCATCGCGGTCGTGCAGTCCGACACCGACCGCACCGGCTTCGACACCGGCGCATTCGCCAGCACCGGCACCTTCGTCGCCGGGAAAGCGGTCGCCCTCGCCGCCGAGGCGCTGCGCGACCGCATCCTCGCCTTCGCTGGCGCGCAACTGGGCGTCCCTTGCGAGCTCTGTCGCATGGACGACGACGGCGTCATCTGCGGCGAGGGGCGCATCTCGCTCACCGATCTCCACGCGGCCGCCGAGGCCGCAGGGCATCAGCTCGGGCTCTCCCGCAAGGCGTACGGGTCGCCGCGCAGCGTCGCCTTCAACGCGCACGGCTTCCGCATCGCGGTCCACCCGGTCAGCGGCGAGATCCAGCTCCTGCAGAGCGTCCACGCCGCCGACGCCGGCACCGTGATCAACCCGATGCAGTTGCGCGGGCAGGTCGAGGGCGCGGTCTCGCAGGGGATCGGCTGGGCGCTCTTCGAGCGAATCGTCCTCGACGAACAGGGGCAGATCGTCAACCCGCGTTTCCGCGACTACCGCATCCCCGCCTACGCCGACATCCCGCGCACCGAGGTCTACTTCGCCGACACCTGCGACGCGATCGGCCCGCTCGGAGCGAAGGGGATGGGCGAATGCCCGATTAACCCGGTCGCCCCGGCGCTGGCCAACGCGCTGGCGGACGCCACCGGCATCCGCTTCCGCGAGCTTCCTTTCCGCCCCGACCTCATCTTCCAGCCGATCTTCGAAAAGCACGGGATGGGGATGGCGTAATCGATGCAGGTGCTGTCGTCCTTATCGAGGAGGACTCTCGCTTCCACGTTGTTCCGATGCAGTGAACGACTCAGTCGTCTGAAGTGGGCTGGCTTCCCCGGAATCGAAGGAGGGAATATCAAACAGGCGAAGATAGGACGAATAGCGAAACTGACGGTTTCGCTTGCCTCCCGTAACCTCATGGAGGAGTCCAAGCGCTTCGAATTGTCGAATGAGCTTGCTTGCCGTGATAAACGCAATACCTAGATGCTCTTCGACATACCGAACGTTTACCAACGGGACGTGAAACAGCAGGTCGAGAAGTCGTAGACCGTTCGTACCTATACCTTGATCCTGGATCAGGGATCGATGGGATTCCTTGAGGTGCACGATCGACCGCGCGGTCGTCGTCGCCTCCTCCGCAGTTTCCGCCACCCCTTTGAGGAAGAAGCGCAGCCACCCTTCCCAATCGCCATGCTCCCGGATAGCCGTCAGGCGATCGTAATACTCAGCGCGGTTCCTCTTGAGAAAGAGACTCAGATACAGGAGTGGTTGATGAAGAACACCATGATGAACGAGGAGAAAGGTAATGAGTAGGCGGCCGACTCTCCCGTTGCCATCAAGAAATGGATGGATGGTTTCGAATTGTGCGTGCGCAATGCCGCAATGAACGAGAATAGGCATTGATGCTTCCAGGTGAAGAAATTGTTCGAGGTTTCCGAGAGCATCGTGCATTGGAGCCGGTGGCGGTGGAACAAACGCCGCCCTGTCCAGCGGCACCATTCCCTCGCCAATCCAGTTTTGCGATGTTCGAAACTCGCCAGGCTGCTTATCTGATCCCCGGACGCCGGTAAGAAGAATGCCGTGAATCTCGCGGATCAACCGCAGAGACAATGGGAGGGTCTCCAGGCACTCGAGGCCATAATCCATGGCACGGATGTAGTTAACAACCTCCGTGACATCAGTCGGAAGTTCGCGTCCGCCGGGATCGAGCTCAAAGGCCAGGACATCGTCAAGCGAGCTTTGCGTGCCTTCGATTTGCGAACTGAGCACTGCTTCCTGGCGAACGTACATCGCCACAAACATCGCGGCATCAAGCAGCGTATAGGTCATTCCGTCAAGTCTGCCGACGGCCTGATCCGCACGGGAAAGAAGGGAGCTCAAAGAAGGGAGCTCAATGAACCATCGAGATCGATGGGCGGATTGGGCGGCAGATCAGCCGGAATGAATGCACGGTAGCCCGCGGGTTGTTTTACGAATCGGCCTGCTCGCGAAGTCATGCTTGCCATCGCTGATCCTTGTTTAGCGGCAGCGAGATATGGAGGACTTGCCGGCGAGTATATTTTGCGATCAGGGGAGATTCTGCAATAGTCGTCAATGGCGCTCAAGCTGACTCAGCCTGGACTACCTCTTGCACACACGATCTGCGCTATGAGATCTCCAGCAACTGCATCATCCCCAGCTCCTCGTGGTTCATCATGTGGCAGTGCAGCACCGTCTGCCCCGTGAAGTCGCGGTAGCGGGTGCGGAAGGTGAGGCTGCCGTGGCGCGGCACGATCGCCGTGTCTCGCCAGAGGGGCGCGGGGGGCGCCTCGCCGTTGACCGCCATCACCTGGAACGGGTTGGTGTGGATGTGGAAGACGTGGTCGGCCTCGTCCTCGTTGACGACCGTCCACTCTTCGACGGTATCGAGCTTGATTGCCTGATCGACTCGATTCGAATCGAATTGCCGTCCGTCGACCAGGAAGGCGAACTCCTGATAGTTCGCGGCCGGCGGGTACTCCGGATTGCGAGTCGAGAAGACGATGCGCCGCGCGCCGGTCATCTCGCCGTCGGCGATGGGCGCCAGCGGCGGGGCGGGCAGCGCGGAGGGCAGCGTCATCGGCAGTGGATCGCCGCTGACGACGACACGTGCGAGGGGCCCGACCGGCGACGGGTAGCCCTGATCGTTGGCGACCGCCGCCAGGAGGTATTCGCCCGGCTCACCAGCCTGCACCAGCAGGTCGGCGCGCTCCCCGGCACGATCACCAGGTCGTCGTGCCGCGCGATCGTCGCCGCCGGGATGCCGTCGAAGGCGATGCTGTGCAGCGCGTGCCCCGCCAGCGCGAGCCGCAGGTCGCTCTCGTGGCAGGCCTGGACGATCCGCCAGCGCTGCACCTCGCCCGGCCGCATGCGGATGATTGGCTCCCGCTGCCCATTGATCGAGAGGAAGCGGGGCACCGCCTCCGGCCAGACCGTGTCGTACTGCTCGATCTCACCGCGCCAGTCGAAGATGACCTCGTTGAGGACCAGCACCCGCTCCCTCGCCGCGGCGATCTCGGGCATCGC
>JADYYO010000241.1 GCA_020853615.1 Thermomicrobiales bacterium | reverse complement strand
GTCTTCATCGCCGTGGCATCGACGCCGCCGAGGATGATGCCGTCCGGCTTGAGGGCGATCGCCTGGCTGAGCACCGAGCTCTGGCCGGTCACCGTCCCCTGGCCGTCCATGACGGTCACCTTCCAGCCGAGCGCCTTGGCGGCCTCCTCGACCCCCTTGCCGACGCCGGCGGCGCCGCCGTTGCGCTGGTCGGTCGAGACGTAGACGATCGTCTTCTCCTTCTGGGCCGCCGGGCCAGTCGTCGGCCCGTCCCAGGTCGTCACGTGCGCGGTCGCCTTCGCGACCCGCTCCTTCGCCGTCGCGACGATATCGCCCGCCGGCGTCGCGCCCGCGGCGGGGGAGGCGTCCTGCGCCGCGGCCGGGGCAGGCAGGAAGAGGGCGCCGAACGAGAAGGCCGCCGAGGCGACGAGCAGCGCGAGGCAGCCGATCAGGTTCGCCCATCGGTCCGGGCCGGGCTTGCCCCTCCCGCGCCGCGTTCGCCGTGTAGAGTCGGTGTTTCGAGTCATCGTCGACGCTCCTTTCCTGCTGCTCTGACCCGCTGCCTGTGCCTGCCTTACTCCCGCGTGCGCGCCCGGAGCCGGCGGCGAGCGGCGTAGCCCGCCAGACCGACCGCCGCGATCAGCGTCAAGCCGTTGAATAACGGCTCGACGAAGAAGGACGCTCCCATTTGCTGGATGCCGGAGATGCCGATCGCCAGCACGAGGACGGCGACCAGCGTACCCCAGGCATTGACGCGCCCCGGCTTGATCGTCGTGGCGCCGAGGAGCGCCCCGACGAACGCCGGCAGGAGATATTCCGGGCCGATGTTGCTCTGCCCGACCTGCAGGCGGGAGGCGAGCACCAGTCCGGCGAAGGCCGTGATCAACCCCGACGCGATGAACGCGCCGGTGACGTAACGGTCGATCGGAATGCCGACCAACTCGGCCGCGCGCCGGTTGGCGCCGATGGCATAGAGGTAGCGACCGACCGGGAGATATTCGAAGGCGAGCCAGACGAGGATCGTTACGATCAGGACGTAGATGGCGGGCAGGGGGATGCCGAAGAGTTTGGCCCCGTTGATCGCCAGGAACTCGGGGGGTAAGACGCCGACGATCTGCTGCCCCCCCGTGTACCAGATCGAGATGCCGTAGATCACAGTGCCGGTGCCGAGGGTAGCGATGAAGGAGTCGATCTGGGCGACCTGGACGAGGAGCGCGTTGATCAGGCCGATGCCGGCGCCGACCAGCAGGACGATGATCGCCGCCACTTCCCAGGGCAGGCCGCTGCGCACCTGGAGGCCGATCGCCAGGATGTGGCTGATGCCGACTACGTAGCCGATCGAGAGGTCGAACTGGCCGGTGGCGATAACGATCGCCTCGGCGAGCGAGAGGAGGGCGACGGTCGACTTGTCGCTCAGGATCGATTGCGCCGTCAGCGCCGTCGGGAAGGTCGCCGGCAGGAGCCAGGAGTAGAAGATGACGAGCAGGATGGCGATTAGAAGGAGGCCGTAGACCTCGATCAGGCGCAGGATGGCCGGCACGATCCCCGATGCCGGGCGCGCGGCCGGCGCGCGCCCGGCATCGGGGACGATCTCGGCCTGCGGCTGCTCCATCGTCATCGATTGTCACCTGTCTCTGTCGCGGCGCCGGCGGCCATCGCGGTCAGCGTGGCGACGGAGAGCCGCTCGTGGGGGATCTCCGCCGTGATCCGCCCCCGGTTGAAGACCAGTGCCCGGTGGCAGACGCCCGCCACCTCGTCGAAGTCGGACGAGACCATGATGATCCCCGTCCCATGGCGCAATTCATCGTCGAGCATCGCGTAGATATCGGCCTTCGAGCCGACGTCGACGCCGGCGGTCGGCTCCTCGAGGATCAGGAGCCGCTCTCCAGTGCCGAGCCAGCGGGCGAGCACCACCTTCTGCTGGTTGCCGCCGCTCAGGGTGGCGACGGCGCGCTCCGGATCGGGCGGCCGGATCGAAAACGTCTCGACCAGCGCGTTCGCCGCCCGCCGCTCGACCCCGCGCGGCCGCGCCTGCCAGAGGCGGCGCTTGCGCACGGCGGGGTTGAGGAAGAGGTTCTCGGCGACGGTCATCGGCATCGCCAGGCTCTCCTCCTCGCGGTTGCTCGTCGCGAAGACGACGCCGGCGCCGGTCGCCTGCCGCGAGTTGCCAGGGATGAAGGGGGCGCCATCGAGGCGAAGCCTCCCCGAGTCGATCGGCAGGATGCCCGCCAACGCGCGGCCGACGGCGCTCTGCCCCGCGCCACGCAGCCCGGCCAGCGCGACGATCTCCCCGGCCATGACCCGAAACGAGACAGGTCCAACCGCGCCGACGCGGAGATCCTCGACCTCCAGCATCGGCCGGGCGGTCGCCTCGGGTGCGCTGACGAAGACCTCGCCGACCGGCCGCCCCACGATCATCAGCACCAGGTCATCGGGCGTCGTCTCCCGCACCGCGCGCGTGCCGACGTTGCGGCCATCGCGCAGCACCGTGACGCGATCGGCGATGCGATAGATCTCATCGAGGCGGTGGCTGACGTAGATCATGCCGTAGCCGCGCGCGACGAGCCGGCGCAGCGCCGCGAAGAGCCGGGCGACCTCCGACTCGGGGAGGCTGGCAGTCGGCTCGTCGAGGACCAGCAATTCGGCGTCGAGCGCGAGCGCGCGCGCGATGGCGACGAGGGAGCGGTCGGCCCGCGAGAGGGAGGAGATGCGCGCCTCCGGGTCGATGTCGCTGCCGAGCAGCTCGAGCGCCTGCTGCGCCGCCTGCCGCACCTGCCGCCAGTCGATCAGCGCGCCGCGCCGGTCGTAGCCGCGCACGAGCGCGATGTTCTCGGCCACCGTCATCCAACTGACGAGGCCGAGCTCCTGGTGGATGAAGGCGATCGGCGCCTTGCCGCCGTAGCTGGCGAGCGGGCGGCCGTCGAGGGTGATCTCGCCGCGATCGGGCCGGTAGATGCCGGCGAGCACCTTGATCAGCGTCGTCTTGCCGGCGCCGTTGGCGCCGAGGAGGGCGTGGATCTCGCCGGAGGCGACGTCGAAGTCGACATTATTGACGGCGAGGGTGCCGCCGAGCTGCTTCACCAGCCCGCGCACGGAAAGGAGCGGCGCGCCCTGAGCCGCGTGAGTTGCCCGTGCCGCTGCCACCATCGAGATTTCTGTCCCTGCCACGTTGCCTGGGAGCCGATGTCGGCAGCCTATCACCGGCCAGCACCGCGGTCAAACGGGTTCGGGGCGCCGGGGCACTGGACGGGCCTCGTCGCATTGCCGAGCGTTTCCGGCTGCTTCGGGGCTGGGTTTCGTGCGGCCGGGCACGCCATGGCGTGCCCCTACCGGCGAATCCCCGGGCG
>JADYYO010000240.1 GCA_020853615.1 Thermomicrobiales bacterium | reverse complement strand
GCACCGCGTCGTCGTACGCGAAGACGAGTCCCGACGGCCCCTCCAGGAGATCGTCGAGACCTTCGACCCCGACGTTCCCGGCGGCAATCTTGGTCAACGTGTTCTTGGCGACGTGGAACTCGCCGCCGGAAGGGCGCAGGTTCCCGCGCAGGGTCTGCAGATCGCCGACCTTCAGACCGCGATAGTCGGTCACGATGACCATCTTCGCCCGAGAGAGTTGCAGCGAAAGCTCCTCGATCGTCCGGGCCTTCTGTCGTGTTGGCATGCTGTTTCACCTCCTTTCCGCCTGGCACTGCTGCCAGCAAAACGCCCCGGGTCCAAACAGACCCGGGGCGCAGAAACGTGCGAAACGCACGCGTTCGTATGCTTCTCCGGGCCTCGGTCGGACATTAAGTGGTGGTCGCCACCCCGACGGTCTTCGGCCGGAACGATATGCTGGTTGTTGCGAGTCGGCTCGGCTACGCGGCGGCCTCGGCCGCTGCCACCGTCGCCGGGACATCGAGATGAATCCCCGGCGCCATCGTGCTCGCGATCGTCAGTGTACGCAAGTAGACGCCCTTGGCGCCACTCGGCTTCGCCCGCTGCAAGGCATCGACGAAGGCGAGGAGGTTCTCGCGAAGCTGCTCGTCGGTGAAGCCTTTGCGCCCGATGCCGAGGTGGACGATGCCCGTGCGGTCATTCCGGAACTCGACGCGGCCGCCCTTCAACTCGCGCAGAACATTCGGCAGATCGGCGGCATCGCGGATGACCGTACCGGAGCGAGGATTCGGCATGAGTCCCCGGCGACCGAGGATCCGCCCGAGGCCGCCGACCTTCCCCATCTGGTCGGCCATCGCCACCGCCGCATCAAATTCGAGCCAGCCGTTCTGGATCTGCTGCACATACTCGTCGGTGCCGGCATAGTCGGCGCCGGCCTCGCGGGCGATCCGCTCGGCGTCGCCCGCCGCGAAGACGAGCACCCGCACCTGCTTGCCGGTGCCGTGCGGCAGCACAACAGTCGAGCGGACCGTCTGATCTGCCTGCCGGGGATCGATCCCGAGGCGGGCGTGAACTTCGACGGTCTCGTCGAAGTTGGCGAAGGCGATCTCCTTCATCAGGGCGACAGCCTCGTCGGCGGAATAGAGGCGTGTCTCGTCGACCTTCTTCGCCGCCTCCTGATACTTCTTGCCGTGCTTCGGCATGGTGTCAAACCTCCCGTGGTCCTGGCGGGGCGCTTGCCCCTCCCACAGACGCGATTCCGAGATAGAGCGAGCTACGCGTTGATTTCGATGCCCATGCTGCGGGCGGTGCCCTCGACCTGCTTGATCGCGCCATCGAGATCGACGGCGTTCAGGTCGCGCATCTTCAGCTCCGCGATCTCGCGGACCTGATCGGCGGTCACCTTCCCGATCTTGCTCAGGTTCGGCCTGCCCGACCCCTTGTCGACCCCGGCGGCGCGGCGCAGCAGGTCAGCCGCCGGCGGAGTCTTGGTCACGAACGTGAACGAGCGATCCTCGTACACGGTGATGAGGACGGGGACGATCTGTCCCGCCATCGACTGCGTCCGCTCGTTGTACTGCTTGCAGAAGTCCATGATCGCCACGCCATGCTGGCCCAGCGCCGGGCCAATCGGCGGCGCCGGCGTGGCCTTGCCAGCCGGGATCTGCAGCTTGACGTACCCCTTGACGCGCTTCGCCATCTCTTACCCACTCCTCGTCCTGTCATGCCCGCCACCCGATGCCGGGCCGGGCTCCCCGCTGTCGATCAGGTCTCGCGCTCTGCCTGAAGAAAATCGAGCTCGACCGGAGTCTCGCGGCCGAAGAACGACACGAGCACCCGAATCTTCCCCTTCTCCTGATTGATCTCGTCGATCTCGCCGCGGAAATCGGCGAATGGACCGTCGGTGATGCGCACGGTGTCACCGATCTGGAACGAGATCTTGACCCGCGGCGCCTCGGCCGTCATCCCCTTCATGATCCCCTGCACCTCCGCATCGGGAAGGGGGATCGGCACGTTGTTGATGTTGACGAACCCGGTCACGCCTGGCGTATTGCGCAGGGCATACCAGGTGTCGTCGTCCATCTCCATTCGGACGAGCACGTACCCGGGGAAGACCTTCTTCTGGACGGTGTGCCGCTGGCCGGAGCGGATTTCGATCTCATCCTGCGTCGGCACGACGATCTCGTAGACCCGGTCGGTCAGGTCGAGTGCTTCGATCCGTGTTTCGATCGATTTCTTGACCTTGTTCTCATAGCCGGAATAGGTGTGCAGCACATACCACTGGCCCTGCGGCGCCTCGGCTGGTTCGCCCGCTTCGGCGGCGCGCTTCGCGATCAAGCGGTCGCGCAGAGAGACGCGTGCCATGTCAGTGACCTCCTTGCGTGACGAAATGCAGCGGCCGGAGCGGCGTCACAGCAAGGCGAAGAGCTGCTGCAAGACCCAGTCGATACCACCGAGAAGCGCGCCAAGTACCGCGGAAATCCCAATAACGACGAGCGTCAGGTTCTTGGTGGTCTCCTTGTCCGGCCACGTGACCTTCTTCAGCTCGGCAACTGTATCGAACCACTGCTTCTTGATCTGATCAAATTTCGAGGCGTACGCGCTCCGCTCCGACTCCGGGCGCTCCCGCTC
>JADYYO010000239.1 GCA_020853615.1 Thermomicrobiales bacterium | reverse complement strand
GCGCGCGAGCGGCAGCGACGAGCCGCGGAGCTGGATCCCTGGCTTGGCGGGTACACCGCGATCTATGCGCTCGGCCCCGAGGGGTTGCCCGTTACCGAGGAAGCGCGCCGACACTACCTCGGCGAAGACCTCGATATTGCCGTGCCCGGTCAGCCATGATCGACTCCCACTTGGGCGGCGTCATCCTGAGCTTGCGAAGGATCTCGGCTCCCGGGAACTCTGCCTCCCCGGGTCGAGTTGCTTCGTTCCTCAGCATGACACCGGTCCTGGGCATGCCACTCTGGCATCAGGCGGCTGGGATTGCTTCGAGGATCCTCAATATCGCGGGGGCAGGTCCGGGCGCGGGCCATGGACCGGGCGGAGGTCGATGATCTCACCCGCGCGTTGCCGCGCGGCCTTGTAGAACCAGGGGGCGGCGAGGGAGATGTAGATGCGCCCCTCCAGCCCGTCGATCAACTCCTGCGGGATACCGGAGGCGCCTTCCGCCGCGCCGGCAAGCGCCCCGGTCAGGGCGCCGACCGTGTCGGCGGCCCCGCCGGCGTTCACCGCCGCGAAGACCGCGTCCTCGTAGACCGGCTCCAGCATCGCGGCGGCCATCGCCGCCGGGATCGCCTCGATCGCCGCCGGCCCGGTTCCGATCCGCGCGAGCAGATCGGGCGGGCTGATGCCGGCTCCGATCATCCGGTCGACCTCCTCGAGCCGCGCCGCCAACTCGCCGCCACCGAGGAAGGCGGCAGTCTCTCGTATCCAATCGGCGCGTGGCGCTCCGGTCGCGGCGAGCCGGATGGCGTAGGCGACCGCGGTCGTCGCGTTGAACGCGGCCGGGCCGCCGTGCGTCAGGCGGGTGACCTCCTCGGCGTCGGCGCGCAACCGCTCCGGATCGAATCTGCCGACCGCGTGGATCAGGCCGATGGGGACGCCGCGCGAAGCGACGTCGGCCGTCGCCGCGCCATCCTCGGCCACCGGCACGCAAAACTCGAGCGTCTCGTTCGCGCGATCGAGCGCCTCGGTGGTCGCCGCGCCCATCCATTTGCGCGATGGCCCCGCCGCGAGATGGAGCATGCGCACGCCGGCCGTCTCCGCGTCGAGGATCCCCCGGTTGGCGGTCATCGACTCGACGATGCAGAGGGCGATCTCGGTTTCATCGGTGAATTCCCCGGGCTGGACATCATCCGCGTCCGGGACGGCGTGGTAGCGGTCGATCCTGCCGAACCGCTCGGCAATCTGGGCGAGGTTGAGCCCGTGGGCGGGGGCGCCGAGCGCGTCGCCGATCGCCATGCCGAAGAGGGCGCCAAGAAACTGATTCTCCGTTGCCTGTGTCATTCGCTCACCTGATGCCTGAAACGGATATTCGCGTCGTTTCCACCCGTTCGCGGCAAACCTGGGGCCGGGCTCTGGTGGGCCGGGCACCCCAGGGCGTGCCCCTACAAGAGCCGCGATCCAGGTAGGGGCACGGCATGCCGTGCCCAACGATTGCCAAGGTTGCACTCCCCTACCTCGACGTCGGAGCCCGCTCCTTCGCTCCTGCACATTGACGGCCTCCCCGATCGGCTCATAGACTGCCTGACTGGTGGAGCGTCCGGCAGTGCAGCGACAGGAGCGTGACCGTTGTCCCCGTCTACCAGCAACGAGTCGAGACCCGGGATCGACGAGCTCGGGTTTGCCAGCCGCGCGGTCCACGCCGGCGAACGGGGGCCGCGGCCCGATTTCACGCCAACTGTAACGCCGATCTACCCGGCGACGGCGTTCTTCTACGACGAGACGGAGACGCTCGACGCCGTCTTCGGCAACGAGCGCGCCGGGTATGTCTACTCCCGCTATGCCAACCCGACGACAAGTGCGCTGGAGACGGCGATTGCGTCGCTCGAGCAGACGGAGGACGCAGTCGCCTTCGCCTCGGGGATGGGGGCGGTCTACGCCGCGCTCCTCCTCGACGCGCGCGCCGGTGACCGCATCGTGGCCGCGCCCGATGTCTACGGCGCGAGCTACGCGATCTTCGCCAAACTGCTGCCGACCCTCGGCATCGAGACGGTTTTCGCCGACCTGCTCGACCTCGACGCGCTCGAGCGGACGCTGCAGGAGGCCCGGCCGTCGCTCGTCTACGTCGAGGCGATCTCCAATCCGCTCCTGCGCGTGGCCGATCTGCCGCGCGTCGCGGCGCTGGCGCATCGATACGGCGCACGCGTGGCGGTCGACAACACCTTCGCCACCCCGTGGCTCGTCAACCCGGCGACATTCGGCGTCGATTCGGTCGTCCACTCGACGACGAAGTACCTCGGCGGGCACGGAGACGTGACCGGCGGCGTTATCGCGACGAGCGGGGAGCGCGCCGCCGAATTGCGCGAGATCAACAAGCTGATCGGTTCTGTGGCCGGGCCGTTCGAGTCGTGGCTGGCGATGCGGGGCATCAAGACGCTGCCGCTGCGGATGAAGCAGCAGAGCGACAACGCCCGCCAGGTCGCGGAGGGGCTCGCGGGCGATTCCCGGGTGAGCCAGGTGAACTACCCGGGCCTGCGCGATCTCGGCGGCGCCGAGGCGATGTTCAAGCGGCCGGAGCGGGGTGGCATGATCTCCTTCGAAATCGCGGATGCTGGCCGCGATGACGTCTTCCGGTTTCTGGAGGCGCTGCGGCTCGTCGTGCCAGCTACGACCCTGGGCGATGTCTACAGCCTGGTCCTCTACCCCGCCATCTCCTCGCACCGGGCGGTGCCGGAGGAGGAGCGGGCGAGGATCGGGATCTCGGACGGCCTGGTGCGCCTCTCGGTTGGCATCGAGGATGTGGAGGATATCATCGCCGATCTCGACCGGGGATTGGCCGCGGCGGCAGGGCGATAGAAAGGGCAAGCTCCAGCATGGCAGTCGACATGGCAACGGAGACGAAACTCGAGACATTGCGGGCACAGCTTCCCGCGGTGCAGGCCACTGCCTATTTCAATGCCGGCTCGTTCGGCCCCTTGCCTCAGCCCGTCTTCGAAGCGCAGCAGGCGGTGATCCGCAATGAATACGAGGAGGGGCGGATCGTTCCGGGCGGCTACGAGCGGGCGCGCGACCGTAACCGTCGGGTTGCCGCCCTGGGGGCGGAGATCTTCGGCGCCGACGCGGACGAGATCGCGCTGACGCACAGCGCCGGCGAGGGGTTGAATTCCGCGCTCCTGGGGATGATGTGGGAGCCGGGCGACGAGGTGGTGTCCACCACGGAGGAGCACCCGGGGCTGCTCGTGCCGCTCAGTCTCCTGGCGCGGCGGCAGGGCGTGGTCACGCGCTATGCTGATATCGGGAACGGCGGCAGGCACGTGACCGAGGCGATCGCCAGCCAGATCACCTCGCGCACGCGCGCGATCGCGGTCTCGCACCTCCTCTGGTCGTCGGGCGCGGTCCTCCCGTTGCAGGAGATCAGCGAGTTGGCGCGCGAGCACGAGGTGCTGGTGATCGCCGATGCCGCCCAGTCGGCCGGTCAGATCCCGATCGACCTGCACGAGCTGGGCGTCGATGCCTACGCGATGCCGGGGCAGAAGTGGCTTTGCGGCCCGGAGTCGACCGGGCTCCTCTACATCCGGCGCGCCCGGTTCGGCGACATCCTGCCGACGTACACCCGCTACGGCCAATTCGAGACGAGCGGCTTCTACATCCCTGCCGCCGGCGCCATGCGCTACGAAATCGGGGAGTTCTCCGGCGCGGCCGTTTCCGGGCAGGAGGCGGCGCTGCGGTGGTTGCGGGACGAGGTCGGCCTCGATTGGGCGTACGCGCGGATCAGCGCGCTCGGCGCGGCGCTCCACCAGCGGCTCTCGCGGATCGAGCGGGTGACGGTGATCACGCCGGCGAGCGCGATGGCGGGGATGGTCAACTTCACCGTCGAGGGCGTGCGCCCGCAGGAGGTCGCGGCCGAGCTCTACGAGCAGGGCTACACCATTCGCTACGTCGACGTGAAGCCGTGCATCGTGTCGGCGCGCGCGTCGGTCGGCTGGTGGAACACCGAGGAAGAGGTTGCCGGACTGGCGGACGCGATCGCCGGCATCGCGGCCAGGGCAGGCACATC
>JADYYO010000238.1 GCA_020853615.1 Thermomicrobiales bacterium | reverse complement strand
GTTGCCGCCCGGCCCCCCGTGGAGCAGCAGGAGGGTGCGCGGCCCCTCGCCGGCACTCTCGTACCAGACGCGGCCATCCCCGACGTCGATCATGCCCTCGTGGCGGGCGAGTGTTGCGGTCAACCGTGATCCTTGAACAGTGGCCGGCTCCGCGCGAACGCGCGGAGCCGGCGAGCGGCCATGCGTGCGTCAGGATTCGGCCGGGACGAGGTCGCGGCCGAACGAATCCCAGTACCAGAGCGGCGCCAGCGTGTAGCCGGTGAGCGTATCCGACATTGGCAGGAACCACTTGAAGTGCTCGAGGAAGATGGCCGGCTGGTCGTCGGAGATCAGCTTCTGCGCCTCCTTCAGCATCGTCATCCGCTTCTCCTGATCGAGCTCGGTCTCCGAGTCGTTCAGGAGCTTGTCGACCTCGGGATTGTTGTAGAAGAAGTGGTTGTTCTGCGGCGGAATATTGGTCGATAGGAAGAGCGGGATCAGGTTTCCGGCGGCGTCCGGGAAGTCGGAGCCCCACTGGAAGTTCATGATTCCCTCGTAGTCGCCCGCCTGCTGCAGGGTGATCATGTCGGCATAGGGCATCTGCACGATCTCGACGTCGATGTTGATCTCCTTGAGTGCCTGCTGGACCGCGATCGCCTGCGGCACCCAGATGTCGTTCGGCGCGATGACGTTGAGCTTGGTCGAGAAGCCGTCCGGCATGCTCGAGGCCGCCATCAGCTCCTTCGCCTTGTCGAGATCGTAGGGGATCGGCTCCAGTTCGTCGGCCGCGCTCCCCGGCATATTCGATGGCACCGTCGTGTTATGCGACTGTACGCCGGTCACGCCGACGATGCTCTCCATGATCGCCTGCAGATTGGTCGCGTAGGAGACCGCCTTGCGGATATTGACGTCGTCGAACGGCGGCTTATCGGTCCGCAGCGCCATCAGGTTGATCGTGTAGCCGACGACCTCTTGGAAGTTGACGTTGTCGAAGCCCATGACCGCTTCGATCTGATCGGCCGGCACGGCGGTCAGCATGTTGATCTCGCCGTTCTTGAGGCCGGTGATGCGCGTCGTCCCCTCCTCGACGATCTTGTAGATGAAGCGGTCGAAGTAGGGCTTCCCCTCCTGCCAGTAGTTCTCGTTCTTCGCCAGCTCGATCTGACTGCCGGCGTCCCACTTCACGAACGTGTACGGCCCGGTCCCGACCGGGTTGCGCAGGAGGGCGTCCCCATACTGCTCGATCGCGGCGGCGGGAATCACATGACCGGCGGTCGTCGCCGGCACGTAGCGGAAGAGGGCGCTCGGGGTGGTGAGCGTGATGGTGATGGTCGACTCGTCGGTCTTCTCGACCTTCGCCTCCGGCCCGTCGTACATCCAGGCCAGCGGTCCCGCCACCTCCGGGTCGCGCACACGGGCGATGGAGGCGATCACGTCATCCGCCGTCACCGGCGTGCCATCGGAGAAGACGACCCCGGAGCGCAGCTTGTAGACGTAGGTGACCTCGTCCGGCTGCTCGAACGACTCGGCGATGAGCGGCTCCAGCCCTCCATCGGGCGTGAACATCATCAGCCCTTCGGAGATGTTGCAGACGACCGGGTTGGCCGTGAAGTCGTACGAGAGCGCCGGCTCGAGGCCGCGCACATCCCCTTCGAGGGCGAAGACGACCGAGCTGGCGTCCTGTGCCAGAACGTGCAGGCCGGGGAGGAGTTGGCGGCGAGCGGCCTCGCTCGGTCCCCCGAGCGCCGCCATCAACGTCGCAGCGCCGGCCGATCCGGCCGCCAGTCTGAGAAAGCCCCGGCGATTGATCCAGCTTTGGCGCATCCCGTGCAGATACGCCGCCATCTTCAGATCAAATTCCCGGCCTGGATCGCGACGGTCGCTCACTGCTTTTCACCCTCCAGTCGTCGTGCGCGGGGCCACCCCCGCTCGGCCGCGGCGCAGCGCGCGATGACCTCGGGGGTGGCCGGAATTAACGGTGTGCGGATAGTACTCCAAAGGCAGGAATCCGATGCCGGAGATTCAGTTCCGCCATCATGACGGCGCGCCTGCTGTCGCGACAACGAGGCCGTCATAGGCGATCTCTACTCCGTCTGGCACCAGCCGTGATGCCTCCTCGTGGCTCGTCTCGTGGGAGAGATGGACGAGGAGTGCTCGGCGCGGGCGTAGCCGCTCGATGATCTCGGCCGCTTCACCGAAGCTCAGGTGCGTCGGGTGGCTCTTCGCCCGCAGTGCATTCAGAACGAGGAGGTCGAGGTCCTCCAGCAGCGCCAGCGATGATTCCGGGATCGTCTTGGCATCGGTGATGTAGGCGAGATCGCCGATGCGGTACCCGGTGATCGGGAGCCGCCCGTGCAGGACGGGAACCGGGATGATCTCCTGCCCGAAGAGCGCGAACGGCCCCTCGATCTGGTGAAGGATCAGGTCCGGTTTTCCGCCATAGAACGGGAAGGCGTCGACGAAGGTGTAGGCGTAGCGCTCGCGCAGCACCGAGGCCGTGCCGGGATCGGCGTAGACCGGTAGATGCTGCTGGCTCAGCTCGTTGAAGCGGCGAAGATCGTCGAAGCCGCCCGTGTGGTCGGCGTGGGCGTGCGTCATGAGGACCGCGTCGACCCGGTCGAGCCCAGTCGCCAGCGCCTGCGAGCGGAGCTCGGTCGCGGTGTCGATCAGGAGGTTGTGCCCGTTGACGCGGACGACGGCGGATGTGCGACTACGTCGGTCGCGCGGGTCGCGCGAGCGGCAGACATCGCACTGGCAACCGATCACTGGAATACCGTTCGAGGTTCCAGTGCCGAGGAAGGTGATCTCAGGCATACTCGGCCGAGTATAGTCGCGCGCCATTGCCGTTCCGCGGCCGACAAACGTTCCCCGGGGAGGGTGCAGTCATGACGACGATTCCCGCCGCATCGGGCTCGATCCTCGGCGCGATCGGGCAGACGCCGGCCGTCTGGCTCGACCGGCTCGGGGAGGGGCTCCCCGGCCGCATCCTCCTCAAGCTCGAGTCGATGAACCCGAGCGGCAGCATCAAGGACCGCGCCGCATGGCAGTGCCTGCGCGACGCCGAGGCGGACGGGCGGCTGCGGCCGGGCATGACGGTCGTCGAGCTGACGAGCGGCAACATGGGGATCGGCCTCGCCGTCGCCTGCGCGGTGATGGGTTATCCCCTCATCGCCGTGATGAGCGAGGGGAACAGCCCGGAGCGGCGGCAATTGCTGGCGGCGTATGGCGCGGCGATCGAGCTTGTGCCGCAGGCGCCGGGAGGGGTTCCGGGGAAGGTGAGCGGCGAGGATCTGGCGCTGGTCGAGGAGCGGACGGCCGAGTTGGTCGAGTCGCTCGGCGCGTGGCGGCCCGACCAGTTCCACAACCCCTCCAACCCGCGCGCCCACGAGCTGGGCACCGGGCCGGAGATCTGGGAGCAGGCGGGCGGGCGGCTCGACGCTTTCGTCGCTATGGTCGGCACCGGCGGCTCGTTCCTCGGGGTGGCCCGGGCGCTGAAAGCGCGCGACGCGGCGATCCGCTGCGTCGCCGTCGAGCCGGAGGGGGCGCAGACCCTCGCCGGCAAGCCGATTATCAACGCGGCCCATCAGTTGCAGGGCGCCGGCTACGCGATGATCCCGCCGCTCTGGGACGATGCCCTCTGCGACGGGACCATCGGCGTCAGCGACGAGGAGGCGATGGCCATGGCCCGCGCGCTGGCCCGCCGCGAGGGGATCCTCGGTGGCTATTCGACTGGCGCGAATGTCGCCGCGGCCCTGAGCATCGCCCGCGACCTGCCAGAAGGCGGCACCGTGGCGACGATCGCCCCCGACAGCGGCGCCCGCTATCTGAGCGGCGCGCTCTTTGCCCCGGGCGACGCCTGAGGTGCCGGCGCGGCCTAGATGAGACTCGCCTCGGGGATGTTCAGGTAGACGGTGTTGCCTGCCACCCGGGCGATCTGGCCGGCGCCGGCGTAGCGGTCGGGCGCCATGGAGATGTCGATGTGGATGAAGCCGACCCGCAACAGTTGCCCCTGCGCCTGTTCGGGAAGTTGCGAGAGGTCGTAGTTGCCGCCGAAGCCGAGAATCGTCGGACTCTCGACCCACTGGCCCTGCGCGGTGGCGGCGTTCGGGTCGCCCATCTTCACGAACTTGACCTTGCCGACATCTTTGCCGGTCGAGTCGACGACGCGATCGCCGATTTGCACGAGGCTGATCGGGCCGCCCTCGACCGTATCGCCGTACTCTTCGCCTTCCGGGGTATTGTCCGTCTGCATCGAAAGCGGATCTCGTTCGGTCATGGTGGTCTCCCTCCCGTGTTCGCGGCGGCGGCGCGCCGGGCCGCCTCGGCGGAGCCCCGGTAACGCGCCGGCTCGGCGGAGCGTGCCGGCTCGGCCGGGGTCTGGCCATCCTATCAGATCGTTGCAGGACCGTCGGCGCGAGGCGTTGGTCCGTTTCTGGCGCGTATCCGGCGACTGACGAGGAGGAGCATCCGATGCAATCACTCAAGCCGATCCTGTTCGTGCTGATCGCCGCGCTCGCGGTTTCGCCCCTCCTTGCGGGGGGCACGCTGGCGCAGAAGCGGGCGGCCTTCGATCCCGCGTCCTTCGCGATCGCCTTGCGCCCGGTCGCGTCCGGCCTCGAGCGGCCGGTCTACGTCACCGCCGCGCCGGATGACACGACGCGGCTTTTCGCGGTCGAGCAGCCCGGCCGCATTCGGCTCATCGTCGACGGGGAGGTGCTGGCCACGCCGTTTCTCGACATCGTCCCTCTCGTCGAGTCGAGCGGCAGCGAGCAGGGCTTGCTGAGCATCGCCTTTTCGCCCGACTTCGCCGATTCGGGCCTCTTCTACGTCTACTACACCGCCCGGAGCGGGGAAGGGGTCGGCGACAACACGATCGCCCGCTACCGCGTCAGCGCCGACGACTCGAATCGCGCCGACCCGGAGAGCGGCGAGATCCTCATTGCCGTGCCGGACAGCCGGCGCAACCACAACGGCGGCCTCCTCCTCTTCGGCCCGGACGGCTACCTCTACGCCGGGCTGGGCGACGGCGGCGGCGGCGGCGACCCGGACGGGAACGGGCAGAATCCGGCGACGCTGCTCGGCAGCCTGCTCCGGATCGACCCCCGCCCCGAGAGGGGCTATGCCATCCCGGCCGACAACCCCTTCGCCGACTCCGGTGAGGGCGCACCCGAGGTCTGGGCGTGGGGGCTGCGCAACCCCTGGCGCTATTCGTTCGACCGCGAGACGGGCGATCTCTACATCGCCGATGTCGGGCAGAATGCGATCGAAGAGATCGACTTCCTGGCGGCGGAGACGCCTGGCGGGACGAATTTCGGCTGGAACGTGATGGAGGGGACGACCTGCTACCGCGAGCCGTCGTGCGATTCAACCGGGTTGACACTGCCGGTGGCCGAATACAGCCACGACCACGGCTGCTCGGTGACGGGCGGGTACGTTTACCGGGGGGCGCTCGAGCCGGCGCTCGACGGCGTCTATCTCTTCGGCGACTACTGCAGCGGGCTTGTCTGGGGGTTGGGGCGGGACGCCTCCGGCTCGTGGGTGATGAGCGAGCCGGTCGAGACTGGGCTGCGCATCAGCTCCTTCGGCGAGGATGCCGATGGCGAGCTCTACCTTGTTGCCAACAGCGGCGAGATCTTCCGCGTCGCCGCCTAGCGGACAATTCAGCGGGCGGCGGCCAGCACGAGCGCGACGCAAAGGAGGAGGAGCGTCACGATCACGACGATCACCGCCAGCCAGAGCGCGCGGTCGTGCCATCGGGGCGGTTCGCTCGATATCGGGCTCGCGGCCGGTGACGGTTCGTCCATGCGGCCAGCGTAGCAGCATTCACCGTGGCCAGCCGGCCGGTTCGGGAAGGGATGAGATGATCGAGATCGATGGTCTGGCGGAGGTCGTGCTCAACGTCCACGATGTCGAGCAGGCCGTGGCGTTCTACGGGGCTCTCCTCGGGCTCGAGCGGCTGACGCCGGAGGGGCAGGCCGGTCCAATCTTCTTCCGCGCCGGCTCGGCGACATCGCGCGTCCCCGCGCTCCTCGTCCTCGTGCCGCTGCCGGAGGGCGCGGCCAGCTTCGATCAGCCCCGCACCCTGCACCATCTCGCCTTCACCATCCCGGAGGAGGCGTTCGAGCCGGCCCGCGCCGCGCTGATCGACGCCGGCCTCGAGGTGCGCGGCGGCAAGCACCCCGTCCTCGCGGTGCGCACGATGTACGTTACCGACCCCGAGGGGAACGAAGTCGAGCTGATCTCGCCGGAGCCGGCGCGTTAGAGCGGCGTGCAGAAGACGTGTCATGCTGACGAAGGAAGCATCTCGGCTTCCGGGACTCGCGGTTCCGAGGAGCCGAGATCCTTCGCTCCGCTCAGGATGACACGATTTCGGCACGGCGCTGTAGTGCATGTTACCGAGAGCGGTAGTGGCGCCCTGCGCGCCACGACACGCAAACAGGTCATCCTGAGCTTGCGAAGGATCTCGGCTCCCGGGAACCACACCCCCTGTGACCTGAGATGCTTCCTTCGTCAGCATGACACGCGTGAGGTGAACTGCTTCAGATCGCCGCGCCGAGGAGGGGCATCAGCAGCCGCTCCCAGTGCGCCGCCATCGCCTCCCGGTACGGCTCAGCCGCGACGATCCGGATCAGCCGGCGATGCTCTTCATAGCGCTTGAAGTCGCTGTCGGTCAGGCCGACGACGTCGCGCCAGGGCATGAGCGGCGAGAAGCCGACGGGCGGCCGGGAGAAGGCGACCCAGACATCGGTGCGCCACTTCTCCGGCTTCGGAATGTCGATCAGGACCGCCTCCGACGGCACCTCGCGGCCCAGCTCGCTCGCCAGCGCGGCCGCGAGGCGCATCTCGACCTCGCGCCGCGCGCCCGGATCGAAAAAGAGGTTGCCGAGCCGGGCATAAAGCTCGAACGCGCGCGAGCCGATCTCGACGGCGCGCTTGTGGACCCGGCGCTCGCGCAACGCCGCCGCCAGACGCCGCGTCGAGGCCGGCATGCTGTCGTCACTCAGCGCGGCGAGCAGGGTGGCGTCGTCATGCTCGCGGAGTGAGGCGGGCGAAAGCGCGCCGGCCAGAATCGCATCCTGTGTGGCCCGCTGCAGCATCGCCATGCAGGCGCGGTTGGTGTGATGCCAGTAGACGTTGTCGAACATCTCCTGCCGGGCATTGATCAGCGAGTGGAGCGGGCTGACCCCCTTCTCGCGGATCACCACGCGTGCTGATTCGGTCGGATCGCCCGGCACGACCGCCACGGCCAGAGCGTCGATCAGCCGCGAGGTATCGACCCCGCCATAGGGAACGTTGCACGCCCGCGCGTCGCGGGGGAGATAGTCGAGCTTGTCCATGTCGAGCGCCCCGGAGAGGACGCCCCGCAGGAGGCGGTCGACCGGCCGTGACTCCGCTCCGTTCGGGTCGACCATCGCCGCGACACGTCCCGGGTCGATGCCCCACGCTGCCTCGAGGATCGGCGCGATCTCGGGGCCCTCGATGAGCCCCCGGCCCGCCCGCTCGTGCGAGACGATCGGCGGGCCTAGTTCTTCGATCGCGTGCGAGAACGGGTAGTGCCCGATGTCGTGCAGGAGCGCGGCGGCGACGGCAATGCGCGCATCCTCGTCCGATACCGCCTTGCCGCCATCCGCCAGCCGAAGCTGCTCGACCGCCAGCCGCGTCAGGTGCATGACCCCGAGCGAGTGCTCGAACCGGGTGTGGCGCGCTCCCGGCCAGACGCGGGAGACGAAGCCGAGCTGCTGGATCCGCTCCAGCCGCACGAAGGGGCGCGTGCCGATCAGGGCGATCTCCGCCGCCGAGAGAGGGATGCGGTCGTACAACGCATCGCGGACGGTCGTGACGATGGGGAATCGGGTGGCTGGAGCCAGTCGCGGCGCGCTCATGGGCAAAGGATAATCTGCACCGCGAGGGACGCTCTCGCCGATGGCGTGAATCGGGGCGTGGAAAGCAGGGCGCGCGCGTGAGGGCGGGAGTGAAGCGGATGCGGGTCGCGGCGGGAGAGAAGGCGCCAGTGCCGGCGGCGGCCGAGGCCACGTCCGCGTCGACCGCGGCGATGGGCCTACGCATCTCGGTCATCCTCCTCGTCTTCACCTACTGGTGCGTCGACATCGTCTCGCCGGCGCTCCCCGCCATTCAGGAGTCGCTCGCCATCTCGGCGACTGGTGCTGGGCTCGTCTTCTCGCTCTTCTTTGCCGGCCGCCTGGTCACCAACCTCCCCGCCGCCTGGCTCGCCGAGCGCTCCGGCCCGCGTATCACCGCGATCGTGGGGGCCGCGGTGCTTCTTGGCGGCTCGTTGCTCGCCGCGATGGCGTCGTCGCTCGACGCGCTCCTGCCGGCGCGGGGGATCCAGGGGGCGGGGGTAGCGATCCTGGCGACGGCCGGTCTCCTCTCGGTGCTGCGTGCGCGGCCGGGAGGCGGCGCGGCAATGACGGCCTTCAACGCCGCGACGGGCGTGGGCAGCGCGGTCGGGCTCCTCGTCGGCGGCATCCTGACGGCGAATTTCGGCTGGCGGTCGGTCTTCTGGATGATCAGCCTGAATGCGCTCGTCCTGTTGGCCGCCAGCCTCGTCGCCCGCGCGCGGCCCGCGACGACGCGGCGTGCGCACGTCGAGGCCGAGAGCGATGTTCCGGCAGCGCGGCCGTCGCGCATGACGCAGGCGGGGGCGGTCGGGGCGAATCTGCTGGTCTTCGTCAACTACGCCATCTGGGTCGTGCTGCTCCCCCTGCTCGGCGCGACGAAGTTCGGCTTCGATCCGGAGCAGGTCGGGCTGCTGCTCCTCTTCGTCAATCTTGTTCATCTTGGCAGCGCGCTCCCCGTCGGGCGCGTCATCCGCGTCGCGGGCCCATCACGGGCGCTAGCGGCGGGGCTCGGCATTGCCGGGATCGGCATGCTCCTCGCGCCGCGCGCGCCGAGCGTCGGCTGGCTGGTCGGCCCGATGATCCTCTACGCGGTCGGCCAGTTGGCCGGCAACAGCGCGGCGGGCGATCTCATCCTGCGTCTCGGCGGGGCAGGCGGGCGCGCGGTCGGCGCGGTCCGGCTCTCCAGCGACATCGGGCTCGTCGTCGGCCCGGCGGCAGCCGGGGCGCTCGCGGACGCCGCCGGCGTCGAGGCGCCCTTCTACGCGCTGGGGATCCTCTCTATCGCGGCCTCCATGCTGGCGATCGGGGCGCGATTCGGCCGCGCGGCCTCGGGGAGGATCGGACGATGAACGCGTCGACGCTGATGCGCAAGACCATCCTCGCGACTGCCGGGCACGCAGAGGTCGAGCGGCGCGTCCGCGCCAATCGCCTTCTTCGCACCCTGGCGCCCCGGTTCGTGGCCGAGGAGACGATCGACGACGCGCCCGCCGCCCCGCTGAGACTGCGCGACGCCGAGCTGGCGGTCACGCTCGACCACCTGCGAGAACGTGGCGATTCGTGACGTGGCGCCATCCGCGGTCTCGACCTAGGCGGCGACGCTGCGCCGCATGCGCGCGGGGGTATGGGATGCACGTCTACGGCCCCTTCGGCGCTGATTGGTACCCCTGTGTCACCTGCCGCATCGCCGAGCGGCCCGCGAACCTGCTCTTTGTGCTGCGTCAACTGGCGTCTCGCTGAGGGAGCGCTCTTGGGAACGCGCTATACTGGAAGGGAGATTCAGCGCGAATCTCGTTTTGCGGCAATGCCGCCGCGAGACGGTGAGGGATTCCGAGCCGCGGCGCGCATGTCGGCGCGGGGCGCTGGCTTGTTGTGTCACGTGCTCACCCATGGAGGTCTCCCGACAGAAGGGGTGATTTTGCGATGAGCCGCGAGCGACGCCGGCTCTTCCTGCAGGAAGAGGAGACGGCGGAGCCGGGGCGCTTTGGGTGTCCGATGCTGGTGCGAGCGCACTGCGGACCGCTCCGCGGAGAGGTCGACCCGGTCTACCGATGTAGCCTGGGGTGGGCGCTTCACGGAGAAACCGATGTCATGCGATGCCGCGCGACAGACGCGGCGCCAGATTGCTGGAAGGTACACCCGGAGCGATTGCCGGCCGTGGCTGAGCTCGAGGTGGGCGAGGTCGTTGTCGAGGCTCCCGTGAGGATCGCGGGAGACTGAGCGGCGCGCGAACTCGAAGGAAGCGACCGCCCCGGCGATAGACGCCGGGGCGGTTCCGTGCCTGATGGTCGCGGGGGTGCGCTCAGTCGCGCGGGGCGTGCTCCTTGATGTACGCCTCGACCTCGGCCGGCGTGTGCTGGCGGAAATCGAGCGCCGAGTACTTCAGCTCGGGCGGAATGTAGAGGTGGAAGGTGAACCGGATTGGCTCGATCCGCTCCGCATCCGCCCACCACTCGTAGAGCACCGGCAGCCACTCGAACGAGCGCGCCTTCACCCGCCAGAGGGCGACCGCCGCGCCGCGCTCGTAGGTCAACGCCTCCCCGAAGTAGACCTCCGCCCCGGGGTCGCTCTCGATAATGCGCCGCACGTCATCGTAATGCCGGGGCGAGCCTTTGACCGAGAAGCGCCACCCGCCCGTCACCCGGCTGCCGCGCGTCACCGTGCCCAGCAACGAATCTGCCGTCTCGTCCGCCCGTGCGTCCCGCCGCCTTCTGAAGAGCGCCGCCATAATCCCCCACGTCCTCGCCTGACCGATCGCCGGCTGCCCGAATGCCTGCTCCGGCAGGCGATCGGCGTGACATCCGTGCGATTGTACCGCGCGCGCCAAATCCCGCCGCAGCGGCGACACAATCGGCGTTGCATGGCGCAGGCTCGGCGCGTACAGTCATGCGACTGTGCGAAGGAGGTGACGTGAAGATTGGTATCACCCTGCCGCAGGCCGATGGCGACCCGAACGCCCCGCTCCGCTACGCCGACACGCGCGCCGCGGCGCTCCACGCCGAGGAGGCGGGGTTCGACTCGGTCTGGATCATGGACCACCTGCTCTTCACATGGGGAGACCAGCCGCCCGTGGGCGTTTGGGAGGGGTGGTCCTTCCTCGCGGCGCTCGCCGAGGCGACGACCCGGGTCGAGCTGGGCACGCTGGTGACCTGCACCCCGTTCCGCAACCCGGCCTTGCTGGCAAAGATGGCGGCCGCGGTCGATGAGATCAGCGACGGCCGGCTGATCCTGGGTCTCGGCGCGGGGTGGCACGAGCCGGAGTTCACCGCCTTCGGCTACCCCTTCGATCACCTCGCCAGTCGCTTCACGGAGGCGATGCGGATCATCACGCCCTTGCTCAGGGAGGGCGCCGTCGACTTCCATGGGACGTATCAGCGCGCGAGCGACTGCGTGAATCTGCCGCGCGGGCCGAGACCCGGCGGCATCCCGATCCTTACCGGGGTGCAGGGGCCGCGCCTGCTGGCATTGACCGCCGAGCTGGCAGACGCCTGGAACACCGCATGGCTCGCCCGCGCGGCGGAGCTTCCGGAGAAAACCGCGCCGATGGAGGCGGCCTGCGCGAGCGCGGGCCGCGACTGGAAGAGCCTGGAATTGACCGTTGGCCAGATTGTGACCTTTCCGGGTCTGGCGCGGCAGGAAGAGTTCCCCGGCGACATGCAGCGGCACACCTTCTCGGATGCCGCCGATCTGGCGCGGGAGTGGCAGCGGTTCGCCGCGGCGGGTGTCGGCCACATCATCGTCTGGGCGGCGCCAGACAACGATGAATGCCGGGGACTCATCGCCGATGCCCTGCGTCGGTATCGAGAGGGGAGTGGCGCGTGACGCGCGGCGAGTTGGCGACGGAACATGTGAACGGCATCGACCTGGCCTATCGGCGCTGGGAGGCTCCTGCCCATGCGCAGCACCCGCCGATCGTCCTCCTGCACGGCGTCCTGCAGACCGGAGAAGGAATGCGTCACCTGGCCGACCTTCTCGCATCAGGATCCGAGGTCATCGTCCCCGACCTGCGGGGCCGTGGGGCGAGCGAGCAGCCCGCCGGCGGCTACGACCCGAGCACGATGGCCGATGATGTCGCCGCGCTCCTCGATCGCCTGGGCGTCGGTCCGGTCGTCGTCATCGGCAGGATGCACGGCGGGCTGGTCGCCTATCACCTGGCCTCGCGCCGGCCCGATCTTGTTGCCGGCGTCGTCCTCGGCGATGCGGATCCGGAGGTCGGCGCCGAGCGGGCGCACCGCATCCTGGCCCGGGTGCGCGCGCTGCCCGACCATTTTGCCTCGCTCGAGGAGGCCGAGCGCTTCTATGAAGTGGAGCTGAAGCTCCCCCCGGACCGCGCCCGCAACGATCTGCCTATCGACCTCGAGCTCGCGGCTGACGGCACGTACCGATGGCGACATAACCTCGATATCGTCCATCGCATTGAGGAGGCGGCGATGCCCCGGTCCGATTGGGAGGTGATCGCTGGCGTCCGCTGTCCGGCGCTCCTCCTCTACGGGCAGCGCGGCTCGATCCCGCCGGAAACCGTCGCGCGGCTGCTGGCGGAGATGCCGCACGCGCGCGCGCAGGCCGTCATCGGCTCGGGGCACGACGTCTTCCTCGGGCCCGGCGCCGAGCAGACGCTCGCCGCGATCCAGCTCTTCCTGCGCGGGCTCGCCGCATGACCCAAGCGCCGGGGGCCGTTACATGGAATCCGGGTGATGACTTTTGCCATTGAGCCGGATCGCTCCGGGTCCCGCTCCCCTCGCCCTGCGCACAGGGCCAGGTACCCCTTGGGTGGTGGCCGGGGGTGAGGGTTTTCCGAGGGCGAAGTGGCGATGATCACCCGGATTTCGTATCAGTAGGTCGCCCGGCCGCCGGAGATGTCGTAAACCGCGCCGGTCGAGAAGGAGAGATCGGGCGAGCAGAGGAACGCCACCAGCGCCGCGACCTCCTCCGGCTTGCCGACCCGCCCCATCGGGATGCGGCTGGTCATGTAGCGGATGTGCTCCTCACTGACCTGCTCCAGGATCGGCGTCTCGATCACCGCCGGCGCCACGGCGTTGACCAGCACCCCCTTGGTGGCGACCTCCTTCGCGACGGCCTTCGTCAACCCGATGACGCCCGACTTGGCGGCCGAGTAGGGGACGGCGTTTGGGTTCCCCTCCTTCCCAGCGATCGAGGCGATGTTGACGATATGGCCGGAGCCGGCCTCGACCATCGCCGGAATCACGGCCCGGCAGCCGAGGAAGACGCCCGTCAGGTCGATGTCGACGACCTGCTGCCACTCCTCGACCGACAGCTCCCAGATCGGCGCGGAGCGACCGGCGATGCCGGCGTTGTTGACGAGCGCGTCGATGCGGCCCCAGCGGTCGAGCGCCGCGCGCACCGCCGAATCCCAGGAGGCCGGGTCGGTGACATCGAGGCGCTGTGCCACCGCCCGCTCGCCGATTTTCGCGGCGGCCTGGCGCGCCTCGCTCTCGTCGATGTCGGCGATCATCACCGCTGCGCCCTCGCTGGCGAGCCGGCGGGCGATCGCCTCGCCAATGCCCCGCGCGCCGCCAGTGACGATTGCCGCCTGCCCTTCGAATCGCATCCCGCTCCTCCGCTCCGATCTCACGCGCTCGGTCTAGTCATCGCGGCAACTATACCGGGACTTTCGGCGCTACCCCGAAACGCGCGGGTCGGCCGTGCGTCTGCGATAGTGACGCTGGATCCGCGGCCGTAGCGTGCGCCTTCGCGTCCGTCAGGAGCCGAGCATTCTTGACACTCGGCAGGGCGTCCCTGCCCATCGGGCCGCCGGAAACGAGCGATGCAATGCCGAACAGGCGCAAGGCCATATGAGCCAGCCGCGCGGAGGGAGTAGCCTCTCGGTCGCGTCAGGGCGTGGCTGGCCGGACGTGCTCGACGATGCGGTGCGGGGCCTGGCGAGCGGCTTCCTCGTCGGGGTGCCGGTCGTCTTTACCGCGGATGTCTGGTGGCTTGGCGACCAGTCCAGCCCGATCGAGTCGCTCTTCCTCCTCGCCGCCGCCTACGTGCTGACACTCGCCGCTGTCGCCTGGATCGGGTTTCAGCGGCGCGTCGCGCGCGGGTGGGCGCGCGTCACCGATGCGGTCGAGGCGCTGGCAATCGCCATTCTGGCCCTCGTGGCCATCTTCTGGTCGCTGGGGCTGATCGGTGACGGGCAGGCGGCCTCCGTCGCGTTGGGCCGCATCGCGGTCGCTGTCGCCCCGGTAAGCCTGGGAGTGGCGATCGCCAATCACCTGCTGGCGAGGGATGGGAGCGTCGGAGACGGCGGCGGCGGGTTGCCCACGCCTTACGGCGTTCGCGGCGCGGAGGGCCGGCAGCAGGGTCTCTACGAGCTCGGCGCCGCGGCCGCCGGGGCGCTCTTCCTCTGCATTGCCGTGGTGCCGGTCGACGACCTGAGCGCGATCGTGTCGCGGGTCCCGGTTCGCAACCTGCCGGTGGTGATCCTCCTGTCGCTTCTCGTCTCGTACAGCGTCGTCTTCGCCTCCGGGTTCACGGGCGAGGGCGCGCGGCATGGTTCGGACGACCTCCTGCAACACCCGCTGGTCGAGACGGTCGCCGCCTATCTGGTCGCGCTCGGCGTCGCACTTCTCGTCCTCTGGCTCTTCCGCCGGATCGACGCGGGCTCGCAGCCCTTCGAGATCTACAACAAGGTCATCCTGCTCGGATTCCCCGCCTCGATGGCCGCGGCCGCCGGCAGGCTCGCCATATGAGCGCGGGCGCTGGCGATGGCAGGAGCCTTGCCGAGTGGGTGACGCTGGCGCTCAGCCTGCTGGTGATTGGCACCCTCGTGACCGTGGCCGTGATGGAGCAGAGCCGGCTCGAACAGCAAGAGGGGCCGGGCCTCACCGTCATCTTCGACGCCGACCACGCGACGCGGCGCGGCGACAGCTACGTCATCCCCTACGCGATCCGGAACACCGGGAGCGAGGCGATCACTTCGGCCGAGATCTGGTTCGACGTCCTCGAAGGCGCAACGGTCGTCGAATCGGCCGAGATCCGGGTCGCCTTCCTCCCCTTGCAGGGGACCCAAAGGGGGATCTTCGTCACCACCCACGACCCCGCGCGCTACGCCCTGCGCGACCGGCTCGAATCGCTGCAGATTCCGTAGCTCGAAATCCGGGAAAAGACTTCTGGGATGTCTCGAAACCGCGCGAAAACTCTTCCTTCCCCTGGCTCGATGGTTGAGTAGGGGAGGTAGTGGCGAGAATCATCGTCGGTCGCCAGCACCTCTCACCCCCAGCCGCCACCCAAGGGGCACCCGGCCCTGGCCCAGGGCGAGGGGAGGGCTGACGTCGAGACGGCGTGACATCAGCGGCAGGTCGCCTCACGGTCCTGGCGTTTCGCCACCACGCGGCAACGACGTTGTCATCCCATCACGCGACAACGCTCCCCTCTCTCACCGCAGTGGGCCGGGGACCCTCTGGGTGGCGGCCGGGGGTGAGGGCAGGCCGTGGCAAGGCGGCAGTGATGACCCGAACTCCGGCTCAATCGGGGAACGTGGCCGATCGCTTCTCGAGAAAGGCGGTCATCCCCTCGCGCGGGTCGCCCGTGCCGAAGGCCGAGGCGAACGCCGCCGCTTCCGCGGCCAACCCCGCCCCCGGATTTCCCGCCAATGACTGCGAGATGAGCCGCTTGGCGGCGCGAATGGCCCACGGGCTCTGCCGGGCGATCCGCGCCGCCATCTCCTGGGCGGCGGGCATCAGCTCGGCCAGGGGATGGACGGCGTTGACCAGGCCGATGCGCAGCGCCTCGTCCGCCGCGACCTGCCGGCCGGTGAAGATCATCTCGGCGGCGAAGCCGGGGCCGATCAGGCGCGGCAGGCGCTGGGTGCCGCCCCAGCCCGGCGGAATGCCAAGGCCGACCTCCGGCTGCGCGAAGCGGGCAGTTTCGGCGGCAAGCCGGATGTCGCAGGCGATGGCGATCTCGCAGCCGCCGCCGAAGGCGTAGCCGTTGAC
>JADYYO010000237.1 GCA_020853615.1 Thermomicrobiales bacterium | reverse complement strand
TCTTCCCAGACGAACTGCACCGCGAAGAGGCCGAAGAGGAGCGAGGCGCCGATGACCGACAAGCGCCGGTCGAGCAGCAGCGCCACCGCGAAGAGCGACTGCGCGGCGGTCAGCAGAATCTCCTGCTCCTGCCGGATATCGAGCGGCAGCTCGGAGATTCCGCCTTTCGCTACCGAGTAGACGAGCGGCAGCATGCCGACCAGCAAGGTCCACTGGTTCACCTTCGAGGAGACGACCGTGCCGAGCGCGGCGTCGCCGGCCGCGCGCCAGGCGAAGATGCCGACGACGACGAACTCCGGCGCCTCCGACGCCAGCGGCGCCAGCCACTGCACCAGCAGGAACTGATCGATCCCGAGCATCGTGCCGGTGCCGACCAGCGCGGTCGCGAACGGCTTGGCCACCAGCAGCACGATCACCGCCGCCGCGACCGCCAGCACGGCCGTCACCGCGCGCCGTTGCGCCGACGGCAAGGCGCCGATCGTCTGCGCCGGACCGACCAGGTGCGGCTCTTCCGAGGGGAGCTTGGTCAGGCGATAGATGTAGACGGCGAAGATCGCCCCGAGCACGACCATGTCGACCAGGGAGAGCGACCCCTTGAAGGGGATGGTGAAGGCGTAGAGCGTTGCCGCCAGCAGCGCGATCAACTCCAGCCCGTGGCTCGGGTCGAGCATGACGGAACGCTGCCGGGTGCGGAACCAGACGATGGCGATCACCATCGGCCAGGCGAGGCCGATCAGTAGCCGGTTGGCGCCGGTCATGTTCGCCACGGCATAGCCGGCGTAGCTCGGGTCCTCGGCGGCCAGCCAGGCGAACGAGGCATCGACGATGTACTCGGGCAGGATGGCGATCAGCGCCAGCAGCGCCAGCGCCAGCCCCTGCGAGATATCGAGTTGCACCGCCTCCGCCGCCCACGAGAGGAGGAAGGCGGCGCCGACGATGGAGACCCCGAAGAGCAGCGCTCGCACCGGATCGCCGGCGGCGAAGAGGCCCAAACGCAGCGCGAGCCCGGGCAGGGTGATGACCAGCGCGATCAGGACCGGAAGCCAGGCCCGCATCAATGCACGCTCCATTCAACGTGTGTCCGAACGGTCAGACGCCCGAGCCGGCGACGGCCGGGACGCGCGTCAGTAAACCATCAGGCCCCGCGCGGGTTCATCGTCTTCTTCTCGGCGGCCCGGGAGTGCCTCAGCGCCGCCGCCCGCGCGCGTAGTCGGCGCGGCCCCGGCGCCGGTAGTCCTCGGCGTCGATGACGACGTCGCGCGTGAGGTGGGTGTCGAGCAGGCGGGAGAGGATCCGCTCGTCGACGTGGCGGTGATCCTGATTCGAGGTGACGATCGTCGGCAGGCGCTCGACGTAGCGGTGGTTGAAGATCTGGTAGAGCTTCTCGCGCGCCCAGGGGGTTGTGTTCTCCGTCCCCAGGTCGTCGAGGACGAGGAGGAACGCGCCGCGAATGGCGGTGAAGCGGTCGTCGTAGGCGACCCCCTGCGCCGGGTCAAAGGTCATGCGCAGGTGATCGAGGAGGTCGGGCACGACGGCGAAGAGGACGCTGCCCGTCCGCTCACGGATCTCCAGCGCCGCCGCCACCGCCAGATGCGTCTTGCCGACGCCGACGCCGCCGCGCAGGTAGAGCCAGCCATCCGGGTTGCGGGCGAACTCGCGCGCCGCCGCGAAGGCCTGCTCGGCGCCCGGCACCATCTCGAAGTCGTCGAAGGTGTGCTGGCCGAAGCCGTCGAGGTTCGAGAGCCGCCGCACCTGATCCCGCCCGCGCTCGGCCTGCTCCGCCACCTTGCATTCGCAGGGGAAGAGGCGCCCGAAGTTCGGGTGGCCGACCGGCACCTCCATGCGCACCCAGCCGGCATCCTTGCAGATCGGGCAGCGCCACGCCGGCTCGGCGCGCGTAGCCCCGTTGCTCCCCGCCGGGCCGACCGGGATCGAGATGGAGGTGAGGACATCGCCAATGCGCTTCATGCCATGCCCCGTCGAATGCACATTCTTCCGGCGAACACTCTACACCCTCGGCCTAGGATAAAGTTCCAGATCAGAGAAACGCCCCGTGCGTTTGAAGAAGCGAAGGTAAACGGAACCTACCGGGCCGTTTCGATGCTTGGCAACGATGATCTCGGCAACACCCGGCTTTTCTGAATCATTTTCGCATTGTTCCTCACGATAGATGAAGAGGATGACATCGGCTTCCTCCTCAAGACTCCCAAAATCACGCAGATCTACCGGGAGCGGCCTAGGGTCGTCCCGGAGCATCCCAGACTCTGCCGATTGCGCGAGCACGATCACCGGAACACGCAGCTCGCGAGCAAGGCTTTTTAGCTGACGCGAGATTTCCGACGCCCCCTCTGGGAGGCACGAACTGGGGAGTCCGGTCAATTGCTCCAATGGATCCAGTATGAGCAAATCGAGACTCTGAGCCTCCCACAGTTCACGCGCACCTGCGTGGATGTCCTTGATGTTCCAAGCCACATCGTCGATGTACAACGGAGCTTGACTCAGCCGCCCGAAGCCACGAGAAACGCGATCCCATTCGCTGTCACAGATTTCTCCCCGCTGCAAACGCTCAGTCTCAATACCTGTTTCCATTGACAGGATGCGCTCAATAACTCGATCTGCAGATGCCGCAAGGCTGTAGAGGCCGACCTTCCTGCCATGACCAACGGCTGCGCCATAGGCAATGCCGAGTGCAAGGCTAGTCTTGCCGCTCGCTTGCGCCCCGGAAATGACGATCAGGTCGCCTGGTTGAAACCCGGTGGTATATGCATCTAAATCGGGAAAACCCGTTTGAACACCCATCATCCCAGCATTTCGGGGCGAATCGCCCGCTCGACTTCCAGCAAGTGCATCGAGGTGGTCAAAGATTGCGTCAAGAACGTCACTAATATGCTTCATGACATTCAGCTATACCGCTCGCGCGGCTCCCGCCCCTGCGTCTGCCACCCTTCGAGGATGCGCTGGATGTAGCGCCAGGAGCGCTTGTTATAGGCGACCGCCTCGGCGACCGCGTCCTCGATCCACTCCACCGGCCACGTCTCCAGCGCCTGCACCAGGTGATCGGCGATCAGCGGAGTCAGCGGGCCGACGTTCTGCTCGTAGAGGCGGAAGACGTTCGGCCGCTCCGGCACCACCGCTGGCGGGCGCGCATCCCTCCAGATCGCGCGCGGCGGGGCCACCGCCCCCCGCGCCATCGCTGCCACGAGCGCCTGGTTGACGGGGGTGTTGACATAGTACCAGACCTCGCCGTCTTCCCCCTCCCGCTCCGCCGCGAAGCGGAGGAGGGTGCCGCGGCCGGTCGCCAGATCGAGCCCGGTCGCGATCCGCTCGTCCGGCTCCCGCGGGCTGCCAGTGACCCGCAGCGCCGCCCGCAGCGGGCGATCGGCGTAGAGCGCCGCCTCGGAGACGGGGGATTCGATCCCTCCGGCCTCGGCCGCGAGGCGGAAGATGGCAAGCGTCGCCTGAATCTCCG
>JADYYO010000236.1 GCA_020853615.1 Thermomicrobiales bacterium | reverse complement strand
TTATGTCACCCTTGCTCGCGCTCCTCGCTCCCGGGCCGGGCGCGCCTCAAGCGATCATCGCCCAGCAGACCAGCGTCGACTCGCTCTTTGGCGCGCTGGTCAACCCGAACGTCGCCTATCTGCTCCTGACCCTCGGCTTTCTGGGGCTCTTCCTCGAGTTCTCCAGCCCGGGCGCAACGATCCCCGGCGCGGTCGGCGCGATTTTCCTGATCCTCGCCGCCATCGGCATCTCGCAGCTCCCGTTCGACTGGCGCGGCGGGCTGCTGATCCTGATCGCCTTTCTCCTCTTCTTCGCCGACATCTTCGTGCCGTCGCTCGGGCTGCTGACGCTCGGCGGGCTGACGCTCCTCGTCGCCGGCTCCTACGTCCTCTTCGACGAGTCGCGCGGCGTTGTCGTCAGCCGGCCGCTCATCTGGGGCGTCGCGGTGGGACTGGTCGCCATGTTCGCCATCATCGGCGCCTTCGCCGTCTCGGTCTTCCGCAGGAAGCCGGCGACCGGCCGCGAGGGGTTGATCGGCGCGGTTGGCACGGTGCGCCAGCGGTTACACCCGGATGGAATCATCTTCGTCTCCGGCGAGCTCTGGCAGGCGACCGCCACGGGCGAGACGCCGGAGTCGGCGCCGCCGATTGAGGCTCGGGTTCCCGTGACGGTGACGGGGATGGACGGGCTGCGCCTCTTCGTCCGCCGCGCGACGGCGGAGGAGGCCGATGCGGCCGGGGTGGCGACGATCGGCGACCGGCGGCCGCCGGCGGTCGAAGAGGTCGTCCTCGGCGCGAGCGAGGCGTCGTAGCCGCGCGCACCTAGAGGGGTGCTCGCTTTCCTGATATCAGCTATGGAGTCCTTGCCACCATGATGAATCTGTTGTTCGTGCTCGTTCCGATCCTGCTTCTGATCCTGCTCGTCCTCGGTGCGACAGTCAAGGTCGTCAAGGAGTACGAGCGGGGCGTCGTCTTTCGGCTCGGCCGGCTCGTTGGCCCGCGCGGCCCCGGCCTGATCATCCTCGTCCCCTTCATCGAGCGGATGCAGAAGATCGACCTGCGCGTCGTCACGCTCGATGTCCCGGCGCAGGAGGTGATCACCCGCGACAACGTCACGGTGCGGGTGAACGCGGTCGCCTACTTCCGGGTGATCGACCCGAATGCCGCGATCGTCAACGTCACCGACTACAACCGGGCTACCTCCCAGATCGCGCAGACGACCTTGCGCTCGGTGCTCGGGCAGTCGAGCCTCGACGATCTGCTCTCGGAGCGGGAGAAGATCAATGAGCGGCTGCAGCAGATCATCGACGAGCAGACCGAGCCGTGGGGGGTGAAGGTGAGCATCGTCGAGGTGAAGGACGTCGAGCTGCCGCAGACGATGCAGCGGGCGATGGCCCGGCAGGCCGAGGCGGAGCGGGAGAAGCGGGCGAAGGTGATCCACGCCGAAGGCGAGCTGGAGGCGAGCCAGATGCTGGGCGAGGCCGCCGATGTCATTTCCAAAAATCCGATCACGATTCAGCTTCGCTACCTGCAGACATTGACCGAAATTGGCGCGGAAAAGAACACGACCATCGCATTTCCCATACCGATCCAATTCCTGGAGGGATTCTCCGCGCTGGGCGGCAGCGGCCGGACTGCGGGAGCGCCGGATGGCTCGGTACGCCCGGTGGCGCAACCCGAGCCGTAGCGGGCGGCTCTCAGCAGTTTCGGAACGACCCGCATCTCCGGCCCCTCTCCCTGCGCGCTAGCAGAGGGGGTGTTCCCGCATCGACGGGCGTGCCTGCGGCGCTCTCCCTCACCCCAGCCCTCTCCCAGTGCGCTGGGAGAGGGCGTGCTGACGTCAAGATGTCGTGTCAGACGCGGGAGGAATCGTCATGCTGCCGAAGACGGCACGCCAGGATCGTCACCGCAGTTCGCCACATGCTCCCCTCTCCCACTGCGGTGAGAGAGAGGGGCTGGGGGTGAGGGCCCGCCGTGGCAAGACGACGGTCATTACCCGGGCTCCGTATGACTCGCGGGACTCATCGGGACTCATACGGAATCCGCTTTAGGGCTTCCCCTTCCTGTCGCGCCCCGCGCCCCCTTCAGCGATTCCCGATTCGGCCCTACAATCGCCCGAGTGGAACTCGGACGCAGGCGAAAGGCGAAGGGCGATGAGCGCTGACGAACCGCGCCGGCACGAATCGGTCGATCACGTCGATCCGACCGACGCCGGGCTGATGGATCCGACGGGACAGGACGCCCCGGGCACCGGGATCATGGGCGACGAGACGATCGTGCGCGATCTGGAGGATGGCCGCGTCCCCGGCATCTACCCCGGGCAGCCCGCGCACACCGGCGGGGCCGCGCACCCCGGCCCGACGCCGGCGGCGGTCGAGGACGCGATCGAGCAGCCGGGAGATCTTCTGTAGAACTCGATGACGCAGGCACGGCAACGGGAGGCGGCGTGAAAATCACTCGTGCGACGACGTATCTGGTCGGCAACCCCTGGAAGAACTGGCTCTTCGTCCGGCTCGACACCGATCAGCCGGGGCTCTACGGCATCGGCGAGGGAACGCTGAACGCCTTCGCCCGCACGGTCGAGACGGCCATCCACGAGCTAGCTCCCCGCTTCGAGGGGATGGACCCGTTCCAGGTCGAGACGATCTACCAGCGCATGACGCGCGACCTCTACTCCGATGGCGGCCAGATCCATGGCAACGCGGTCGCCGCCATCGAGGAGGCGTGCTGGGACATCATCGGCAAGGAGACCGGCCGGCCGGTCTACGACCTCCTCGG
>JADYYO010000235.1 GCA_020853615.1 Thermomicrobiales bacterium | reverse complement strand
TCCCGCCGGACCAGAGCCTGGAGGGCTACCTCTTCCCCGATACGTATCGCTTCTCCGGCAGCGACGCGACGATGAATGTGGCGACGATGCTGACCAACTTCGGCAACAAGTACACCCCGGAGATGCGCCAGCGCACGCAGGAGATGGGGCTGACGATTCCCCAGGCGCTGACGATTGCCTCACTCGTCGAGCGCGAGGCGCAGGTCCCCGAGGAGCGGCCGACGATCGCCGACGTCTACCTGAGCCGCTGGGAGCAGGGGTGGAACCTGGATGCGGATCCCACGATCCAATTCATGTTCGGCAAGCCCGGCGATTGGTGGCCATATCCGCTGACGGAAGAACAGTTGCAGACCCCCGGTCCGTACAACACGTACAAGAACGCCGGGCTCCCGCCCGGACCGATCTGCAACCCCGGGTACGCCTCGATCCAGGCTGTCCTGGTCCCGAACGACACGCCATACATGTTCTTCGTCGCGAAACAGGATGGGTCGGGCGAGCATGCCTTCGCCGTGACTGCCGAGGAGCAGCAGGCAAACGTCGACCGGTACCTCAACAAGACTGGGACTCCGGGTGATTGACGCCCGCCAGGTCGATCGTGCGGCCGGTCCATATCGCCTCGGTGTGATCGGCGACCCGGTCGCGCACTCCCTCTCGCCCGCGCTGCACCAGCCGGCGCTCGATCTGCTGGGAATCCCGGCCGTCTACGAGCGCTGGCACACAAGACCGGGCGAGATGGCGGCGCGCGTCGCGTCGCTACGCGATGCGCGGGTACTCGGCGCGAACGTGACGGTGCCGCACAAGCTGGAAGCGCTGCGCCTGGTCGACGAAGTCTCCCCGGCGGCGCGCCGCGCTGGCGCGGTCAATACCATCGTCAACCGGGATGGCGTTCTCTTCGGCGACAACACCGACATCGCCGGGTTCACAGCCTCGATCGCCGCCGTGCTGGGAGCGGAAATCCCGAAGAGGGCGGTCGTGCTCGGCGCGGGAGGGGCCGCGCGGGCGGTGGTGCTCGGGCTCGAGGCGATGGGGGTATCCGAGATCGTCGTCGCCAACCGCGATCCCGAGCGCGCGAGGCAGCTCGCCGCGGCGCTTGCGCCCGCGCCGGTGCAGACGATGGGCATCGGGGACGCGGCACTGAGGGACGCGCTGCGCGACGCCTCCCTGCTTGTCAATGCGACATCCCTCGGCTGGCGCGCGGGGGAGATGCCGCTCGACACCAGGGCGCTGGCGCTGCTGCCTGCCGGAGCCGCCGTGGCCGATCTGACCTACCGCGACACCGACCTGCTGCTCGCCGCCGGTGAGCGCGGCCTGCGCGCGATTGATGGACTCGCGATGCTCGTCCACCAGGGCGCGCGGGCATTCGAGCTCTTCACCGGCCGACCCGCGCCGCTCGAGGTGATGTTCGAGGCGGCGCGCGGGGCTCGCGCCGGCGGCTGAGGTTCTCCAACGGCGCGCGGAAGCGGTGCCATCCTGAGGGCGGCGAAGGATCTCGGCTCCCGGGAATCGCGCTCCACTTGAGCCGAGTTGCTTCCTTCGTCAGCATGACACGCCTTGTGCGCGCCGCTGCAGTTACGGCGCCGGCGGGGCGAAGGTCGGCGCGTGAACCGCCTGGACCTCCGTCACGATGCTGGAGCCGATCGGCTGATGCATGTAGACGATCCAGGGCGTGTCGTTCGCATCGAGCGCCACGTTCGCGCGGGCCGTGACTCCGCCTTCGGCGGGCGTGAGCGTCACCGCGCCCGCTCCCTTCCCTGAGGCGTCGACGACGAGCCCGCCGATATCGACATCGCGATTACGCCCGTTGTTGAAGACGATGTAGACCATCCCGTCGTCGGCAATGGCCGCGGTCGGGAGATAGCCGTAGTCGCCGCTGCTGAGGAGGAGAGGCTCGCGCCACGCGTCCTCGCCGGGCTCGAGCCGCTGCAGAAAGAGATCGTTGCTCCCCTTGTTGTAGAGGCCAAAAATGGCCACGGCGCCGCCGCGGGGATCGGAGACCAGGTCGATGAGCCGCCCTCCGGCATCGCCGCCCTGCCGCTCGAAGAGGGTCTGTGGAGCGCTCCACGCGCTCCCTGGCGCCAGCGGTCGAGTGCTCCATTCGACGCGCACCGCGCTCTTCATCTCCTCGGCGGTCGTCCCCTTGTAGATCGACCAGATGGCGACTAGCCGCTCGCCATCGACGACCAGGCGGGGCCAGGCCGGGTTCACGTCGGGCGCCTCCCGGGTATTGATCTGCACCGGAGCGGTCCATGCGCCGTCGATGAGATCACTGGCGAGCAGGTCGGCATTGGTCGGCAGGGCAGCGCGCGCCTCGGCGGAGACGTTCCGCTGGTCGCGCCAGATGACGTGCAGGCCATCGTTGGCGTCGATGGCGAGCGAGGCGAGCATCTGGTGACCGGCGTTGGGATCGGGGGCGACGGGGACGGGCTCGGTCCAGCCACCGTCGACATAGCGCTGGTAGACGAGGGTGCTCCACGAATCGGGGCCGGCGCCGACGCGATCCGAATAGACGAGGTGGACGATGCCCTTGCTGTCGACCACGGCCGACGCGCCGAACTGGGTGTTGCCGCTGCCGAGGGTTTGCGCCGGAAGCCAGATCATCAGCACGGGATCGAAGTGGCTCGCGTAGAGGCGGCGGTCGCCGAACCCCTTCTCCCCGCGCGCCTGAGCGGTGAAGAAGATCCACGCGCCGCCGTCGGGCGTCGTCACGATCTGCGGCACCCACTCCTCCCACACCCGGTAAGACCGGCCGATGCCCGCGTCATCGATGCGCAGGACCGAATAGGCGGGTTGGGCCACCTCGGGCGGGAGGGGCTTGGTGGGAGCGGCGGATGCGGGGTCCTGGGCGCGTGCCAGGCCGGGGCTGAGCAGGCAGAGGGTCGCGCAGAGCGCAAAGAGCCAAAGCCGCGATCGAACCATGAAGTGCCTCCCGGCAGCCTGGCCCGTGGCCGGCGCGTGTGGGGTGCGGCCGCCTGGCCCGCGCGGTGCGCCTGGCCGAGGGGCTGATCGAGACGCCCGCCAATGCGGGGCGAGAGCGTCGCTCGGGAAAGTACTCTACCCTTGCTCCATCACCGCTTGTCAAACGCGAGCGGCTCGCGTCTCGTTTCGCGCCGCCAGGACGCGCGGCCGCGTTGCGAAACGGGCTGCCGAACGGAGCGATTGCCGCGCCGTGGATCGGCCGCGATGGCGGTGATGATGGCCGCTGCCGCGCCGGCGCCGCTGGCGATCAGGTTGACGAGATCGTTGCCGCACCACGCCGCGCCGCGAAGATGGCGCGTCGGCGCGCCACACGCATGGGTGAGCGCCTCGGTCTCCGCGCAGCAGGCGTCACAGAAGCGAACCTCCTGGATCGTGGCGCCGAGGAGGCTGTCGCACAGGGAGCCGCACAGGCCCCCCACGACGATGGGCAGCGCCGGGGAGCCGGCAACTCGGGTCTTGCCGCCACGACATCGCGTCACCGTGGCAATGAGCGCTGCGCCGGCCACCGACGCCCCCAAACCGGCCAGCGTAATGCCTCCCGACGTGCCGGGCGGAACCGGCCGCAACGTCGCGATCGAGCGCGCCTGGCCGCCGTAGCGGGAGCCGATCTCGGTCGCCCAGGTATCGGCGGTCGCCGCCGCGACCGCGCCGCCGAACCCGGAGAGAAGGACGCGGCAGGTCGCGGACGGAGCGGCGGAGGCGGCCAGGGCGAGGGCCGCCGGGATGCCGCCGTTCGCCAGCACCTGAACGGCGTCCCGCTCGCTGCCGCGCCGCTGCGCCTGCACTCCCTCGCGGCGCGGCAGCCGGCCGAGCAGCGACGACGAGACGAAAAAGGCGACGAGCGCCGCGCCGCCGCGCAATCCAGTCCCGGCAAAGACTGCGCCGCCGACGAGCGTCGCCGCCGCCGCACCGCTCGGAGCGAGTGCTTTCGCGCTGCCTGCGGCCAGCGCGATGCTGGCGGCAGCGGCGAGCCCGATGGCGAGTTTGCGCGGCATCTCCACCAATGATGCGTCCCGAGCCGGCGAGCCGCGCGCGCCGGCGTGCACGCGAGCGGCAAAATCGGCGAGAATAGTACGCGGCACGCCGGCCCTCTAGCTCAACGGCAGAGCAGTGGACTTTTAATCCATTGGTTCAGGGTTCGAATCCCTGGGGGGCCACCAGGTGAG
>JADYYO010000234.1 GCA_020853615.1 Thermomicrobiales bacterium | reverse complement strand
GCGTCGTGCCCGAACGTCCCCCACGAAGATGCCGGGACCCCTTCTCCGAAGCCCCGGCATCCTCTTCGGCGAAGCCGCGACTTACGCGGCGGGGGTTGCCATCGATGGGCAATTGGCCGTTGGGCTGTCTTCGACCTCTCCAGCCATGTTCACTCTGGCCGGCCAGCCCTCGCCGTGATTCGCGCCGTTCGGGGGGGCCAGAGATGTAGAGCGCGCCATCGGGGCCGACGTTGAGGCCTCCGGGAAAATTGAGGCCGTCGACGTCGACCTCGGAAGTGTTGGGGGCCATCTGGCGCACGATCCGCTATCCCCCGCAGGCGTCACCTCGATGATCTGCTCGCCGACCCCCTCGGAGAGAATCAGGGAGTCGCCCATGACCTCCAGAGCGAAGAGGGAGCCATCCGCTCCGTAATCGGGCGGCACGAATTTCGGCCGATGCTGCGGCAGCCAGGTGGTGACGTCCGCAATCATGGTCATGGTGCTGTCATCGTTGATTTTGTAGACGCCGCTGCGCGCGGTAGGGGAAACCCAGGAAGGGCCAGCGCCGCTGAGGAGGACGTATCGTTCGCCGTTCAGAATGGCGACATCCATCGCACCCCAGACCCAGTCCATCTCCTCCCACAAGGACGAGACCAGGCCCTGAACGACGGGCGTCACGCAGCCGTTCGCAATACTCACGATGGACGAGGTCAGGCCGTTTTCTGCCGTGTAGCCTTCGACGACAGGGAAGCGCGCATCCCCACCGTTCCCTGCCAAAGCCAGGTACAGCGGCCGTCGTCGGCCCAGGCGAAGCCGCGCGGACTGGTGAGGCTATTGACGATAACCGTCATTGTCGCTCCGCTGGCGCTTGTGGGCGGCGTGGCGGAATCCCGCGCGACGGCCGCGGGGCCCGGGGGGAGCATCACCGTGAAGAGCACGATCAGGGTGATGAGGCGATGCATGGCGGGTTCCCTCTCGCTCGATCGGCAGCGATATCGATTGTCGAGTCTCCGCCAGCCGGTGTTTCGAGGGGTGACCCCGCATCCGTACAAATTACGGATTTCGTGGGAGAGACGGGCGCCGGGCGGCAGCGTGGCACGCGGCGGCCACGGATCTCCACGGGTGCCCGCGCCTCAGTCGGCGGCATGCTCCTCGGTAACGACCAGCGGCCGTTCACGGGCGGGCTTCGGGATGGCGTCGCGGAAGACGCGCGCCCCGAGGAAGGCAGCCACGAGCGCGGCGATGCCCCCTACGGCGAGCGCCTCGCGCGGGCCGGCGTGCTCGCCGATGAAGCCGATCAGCGGGCCGCCGATCGGGGTCGAGCCGAGGAAGGCGACCGTCCAGAGCGCCATCACCCGGCCGCGCATCGCCGCCGCGCTCTCGAGCTGAATGGTCGCGTTCCCGAGCGAGGTAAAGCCGATCGACCAGAAGCCGACGGCGACGAGGAGAATCAGGGCGACGAGCAGCGACGGCGCGAACGCGGTAACCAGGACGGTGCAGCCGAAGAAGAGGGCCGCGTAGCTGAGCCGCATCGGCTGCGCCGGTGGCCGACTCGCGGTGTAGAGCCCGCCAATCACCGCGCCGAGGCCCATCGCCGCCGTCATCGCCGCGTAGACGCTTGGGCCGCCGCCAAAGGTGTGCTCGGCGAAGAGGGGGAGGCTGACCGAGAACTCGTAGGTGAAGAGCCCAATGATCGCCATCATCAGCAGCGTCGTGCTGATGATCGGCGACGAGCGGACGTAGCGGAACCCCTCCTGCAACTGCCCGGCGGCGCGCGGGGCCAGCGGCGTCGGCCGCAGCTCGCTCGCGCGCATGGCGACCAGTACCGCGAGGACCGCCAGATAGGAGAGGCCATCGACGATAAAGCAGGCGGCAAGCCCGACGGTGGCGATCAGGACGCCGGCGAAGGTCGGGCCGATCACCCGCGCCAGGTTGACCTGCGTCGAGTTGAGAGAGACGGCGTTGACCAGCGCATCCTTGCCGACCATTTCCAGGACGAACGCCTGCCGTGTCGGGTTGTCGATCGTCTTGACCAGTCCCAGCGCCAGCGCCAGGAGGTAGATCATCCAGAGGCGGATCGCACCGGCCGCGACGAGCCCGCCGAGCGTGAGCGCCAGCGCGCCGGAGGTGGCTTGCGTGGCGTAGAGCAGGCGCCGCTTCGGAAAGCGGTCGGCGACGACTCCGCCCCACGGCCCGAGCAGCAGCACCGGCAGCGCCTGCAGCGCGGTGACGAAGCCGAGCGTCGTCCCCGAGCCGGTCAACTGCAGCACGAGGAGCCCCTGGGCGACCGTCTGCATCCAGGTGCCGGAGAGAGAGATGCCCTGGCCGACGAACCAGAGCCGGTAGTTGCGAATGCCGAGGGCGCTGAAGGTGCGGGCGCCCGTCGTCCGAATGCGATGCATCGTGCTCGTGCCGTCGCCTGAGCCGCGAAGGCCCCGGGGCCGGCCTCCATGCCCACGAAATGCTCGTGCCATGGTACGCCACTGGTGGCGCTATGGCTCGCGGCGCGATCCTCCCTCGCCGTGCGCGGACAATCGCTCGCCTCCCGCCCCGCCGCCACCCGCATCAACGCTCCGCTACAATGAATCGGAATGGCACGGTCGCCGCGAGGCGGGCCTGTAGCTCAGTGGCAGAGCACGGGGCTCATAACCCCAGGGTCGCAGGTTCGATCCCTGCCGGGCCCACCGCGAGCGACGATCTTCATGCCGCATTCAGGAGCGATGCATGGTCGATGAGCCGGCAACCACCTCGGCAAACGGCGGGCAGGAGCGCCCGGCGAACGGGCGCGAGTGCGCGTTGCTGCTGGCCGACATCATCAGCGACACGCCGGCGCAGGATACGGTGGTGCTCGATATCCACGAGCTCTCGCCTTTTGCCGACTACTTCGTGATCACTGCGGGCGAGAACGAGCGGCAGCTTCGCGCAATTAACCGCATCGTCGTCGAAAAGATGGCCGAGGCGGGCGTGCATCCGCGCCGGGTCGAGGGCGCCCCGGCGAGCGGCTGGATCGTCCTTGACTTTGGCGATGTCCTCGTTCATATCTTCTCCGAGGACCAGCGCGACTTTTATCGTCTGGAAGATCTCTGGGCCGAGGCCCCGACTCTCCTGGCGATCCAGTGACGTATCCGTGGCCAGCGCGGGCCGACCGGGAGAACGACGGGATGTCGATAATGCAGGTAGATCGGATCATGGCGGCGAATGACATCTCGCGCGAGTGCCCGGAGCCGGAGGCGGGGTCTCCCATCCCCCCGTTCATTTTGGGCACCGTCATCGGCGGCCTGACCGGCGCCGTCCTCGGCACGGCCCTCAGCCCGCACACGCGCGGCTTTTTCATCGGGCTCTACCACCTGCTCAACCGCCGGCTCTCCGCCGCCGAGCGGGATCAGCTCCGCTTCGAGCTGTTGCTGCAGTAATCGATCCCGGAGAGCAACCCTCACCCCCGGCCCCGCGCCCTGTGCACAGGGCGAGGGGCCGGGGGTGAGGGTTCTTCAGGGGTTGGGGGTGAAGGTCGTTTGGGGCTGGGGCTGAAAGGTTCTCGGGTTCCTCACTCCGCCCGCTCGCCCCCCGGCAGCGGAAAGCGCGCCATCATCTGGCGCACCTCGTCCGCGATCACCTGCCGCCGCTGCTCGTTCTCCGGCTCCTGCAGGATCTCCGCGATGTAGCCCGCCACTACCCGGGACTCCTCGGTCCCGAAACCGCGCGTCGTGACCGCCGGCGTGCCGAGCCGGATGCCGCTCGCCTGCGCCGGCGGCCGGGTGTCACCGGGGATCGTGTTCTTGTTGCAGGTGATGCCGACGCGGTCGAGCAACTTCTCCGCCTTGCTCCCGCTCAAGCCGATCGCGCCGACGTCGACGAGCATCAGGTGCGTGTCGGTGCCGCCGGTGACGATCGGCAGCCCGCGCGAGGAAAGCGCCTCGGCCATCGCCTTCGCGTTTTCGATCACCCGCGCGGCGTAGTCGGCGAAACCCGGCTGCAGCGCCTCGCCGAAGGCGACCGCCTTGCCGGCGATGACGTGCATCAGCGGTCCGCCCTGCAGCCCCGGGAAGATCGACTTGTCGATCGCCTTCGCGTACTCCTGCGAGGTGAGGATCATCCCCCCGCGCGGCCCGCGCAGCGTCTTGTGGGTCGTCGTCGTCGTCACGTGCGCGTACGGGATCGGGCTCGGGTGCAGCCCGGTCGCCACTAGCCCCGCTGGGTGCGCGATGTCGGCGAAGAGGTAGGCCCCGACCTCGTCCGCGATCTCCCGGAACCGCTGGTAGTCGAGTTGCCGGCTGTAGGCGCTCGCCCCGGCAATGATCGCCTTCGGCCGGACTTCGCGCGCCCGCGCGGCGACGATGTCGTAGTCGATCAGCCCCGTCTCGATGTCGACGCCGAAGAAGTGCGGCTCGAAGAGGCGGCCGGAGAAGTTGACCGCGTGGCCGTGCGTCAGGTGGCCTCCCTCGGAGAGGCTGAGGCCGAGAATCCTGTCGCCCGGCTCGAGCAGCGCCAGATAGGCGCCGAGATTGGCATTCGCGCCGGCGTGCGGCTGCACGTTGGCGTGCTCCGCACCGAAGAGCTCCTTCGCCCGGTCGATCGCCAGCCGCTCGACCTCGTCGACGAACTCACAGCCGCCGTAGTAGCGCTTGCCCGGATACCCTTCGGCGTACTTGTTGGTGAGTACGCTGCCGACCGCCTCGAGCACCGCCGGGCTGACGAAGTTCTCCGAGGCGATCAACTCGACGCTGTCGCGCTGACGCGCCGTCTCCCGCGCGATCGCCCCGGCGACCTCCGGGTCGGCCTGCAGCGGGGTTGTGATGTCGAGCATTGCCATGCTTCTCCTCTACCATGCACCGGATGGACCGCGCGCGGCGCGACGTCGAGATTGCCCTCGATTCTACACCGCGCGGCAGAGGCTGAAGACCGGGGAGGGACTGTGAGAGTCATCGTAACGGGCGGCGCGGGGTACATCGGGAGCGTCGCCACGCGGCAGCTCGCCGCCCGCGGCGACGAGGTCGTGGTCGTCGACAATCTCTCGCAGGGCCACCGCGCGGCGGTGCCCGACGGAGTCCGGCTGGAGCATCTCGATACGACCGATCGGGATCGCCTCGTGGCCCTCTTCCAAGAGGTGCGCCCGGCGGCTGTCCTCCACTTCGCCGCGCTGACTATCGCCCCGGAGTCGGTCCGCGACCCGCTTCCCTACTGGTGGGTGAACACCGGAGGCATGATCGCCCTCCTCGACGCCATCCGCGCTGTCGGCGGCCCGGCGCTCGTCTTCTCCTCGACGGCGGCCGTCTATGGCACGCCCGAGGCCGTCCCCATCCCGGAGGATGCCCCGCTCGAGCCGATCAACCCCTACGGCGCGTCGAAACTCGCCGCCGAGCACGCCATCGCGACGAGCGCCGCCGCCTACGGCTTCCCCTATGCCCTCCTCCGCTACTTCAATGTCGCCGGGGCCAGCGAGGAAGCGGGCGAGGATCACACGCCGGAGACGCACCTGATCCCGAGCGCCCTCGATGCCGTCGCCGGCCGCCGTGAGCCCCTCTCCCTCTTCGGCGCCGACTTCCCGACGCCCGACGGCACGGCGATCCGCGACTACGTCCACGTCGAGGACCTCATCGACGCGCACCTGCTGGCGCTCGACCGCCTCGTCGCCGACCGGGCGTCCCTCGGCGCCTTCAACCTCGGCACACGGGATGGCGCCTCGGTGCGCGACGTCCTCGCTGCGATCGAGCGCGTCACCGGGATGGCCGTGCCCGTCGTCTATGCCGACCGACGGCCAGGCGACCCGGCGAACCTCGTCGCCGACGCCACCCGCGCGCGCGAAATCCTCAGTTGGGAGCCGCGGCGCTCGACGCTGGACGAGATGGTCGGATCGGCGTGGCGCTGGCGTGAGCGGCACCCAAACGGGTACGGGGACAGGTGATGGGGGATGGCGATTTTCAGACCCCGACCCGCTCCCCCAGCCGCCGCTCCGTCCCGCTCCGCAGGCGGGCGATGTTCTCGCGGTGCCGGATATAGACGATCGCCGTCATGGCCAGCAGCGCCACGGGAACCGACCAGTCGACTCGCCCGGCGACGGCGAAGGCTATGGCGAGGAGTGTGGCAAACCCTGTCGCGGTCAGCGAGCCGAGGGAGACGTAGCGCGTTGCCGCGACGACGAGCGCCATGAGGGGGAGCGCCAGCAGCGCCCAGGGGAAGAGGGCGAGGCCGGCCCCGGCGCTGGTCGCCACCCCTTTCCCGCCCCGGAAGCCGATAAAGGGGGACCAGCAGTGGCCGGCCACCGCCGCCACACCGGCGGCAGCGACCCAACCCGGTTCGAACCCGAGCCAGCGGGCGACGATGACCGGAATCAGCCCCTTCAGGAAGTCGAGGAGGAGCACCAGCGCCGAGGCGGGCTTGCCGAGGGTGCGCAGGACATTCGTCGCCCCGGTGCCGCCGCTGCCGACGGTGCGCAGGTCGAGGCCGCGCGTCACTCGCCCCGTGATGTAGCCCCACGGGATCGCGCCCAGGAAGAACGAGAGGAGAACGAGAACTGACCCGGCCGCGGGGCCAGGCATGTCAGCGCCCCTCGTCTCGCCCGCGGAAGCTGAGGCGGATCGCCGACCCCGTGAAGCCGAACGCCTCCCGCAACGTGTTCTCGAGGTAGCGCCGGTACGAGAAGTGGATCTGCGCCGGGTCGTTGACGAAGAGGATGAAGGTCGGCGGCGAGACGTCGGCCTGCGTCGCGTAATAGAACTTCAGCCACTTCCCCGGTTTGCTCGGTGGGGGGTGTGCGGCGACCGCCTCCTTGATCAGCTTGTTCAGCGCCGCCGTCGGCACCCGCTTGTGCCGCTCGGCGACGACGCCGAGCGCGGTGTCAACAACCTGATTCACGCGCTGGCCGAGTTTGGCGGAGATGAAGACGAGCGGCGCGTAAGGCATGAAGTCGAGCGCCTCGCGGGCCTGGTCGCGGTACTCCTCCATCGTCGAGGAGTCCTTCTCGATCAGATCCCACTTGTTGATGACGACCACGACCCCCTTCTTCTGCTCCGCGATGTAGCCAGCGATGTGGAGGTCCTGCGCCGTGAACCCCTCGGTGGCGTCGATGACCAACAGCACTACGTCGGCGCGGTCGATCGCCCGCATCGAGCGGAGCACGCTGTACTGCTCGATCCCCCGGTCGACGCGGCCCCGGCGGCGAATCCCCGCCGTGTCGATCAGTGTCACCGGCTGCCCCGCCCACATCAGGACGGTGTCGAGGCTGTCGCGGGTCGTCCCCGGGATATCGCTGACGATGGAGCGCTCCTGCCCGAGGAGCGCATTCAGCAGCCGGCTCTTGCCGACATTCGGCCGACCGACGATGGCAATCGCCGGCCCCTGCGGCTCCTCCTCCTCCTCGACGGCCGGCAGCGCCTCGACGATCCGATCGAGGAGGTCGCCCGTGCCCGAGCCGTGATACGAGGAGATCGGGATCGGCTCGCCCAGCCCGAGCTCGTAGAACTCGTAGGCCGACTCGCGGCGCTCGGCGCTCTCCGCCTTGTTGGCGACGAGGATCGTCGGCTTGTCGACCCGGCGCAGGATCTCGGCAACCTCGTGGTCGCCGGCATTGATCCCCGCGCGGGCGTCGACCATGAAGACGACGACATCCGCCTCGCCGATGGCGACGTGCGCCTGATCGCGCGTGTGTCGCGCGATCTGCGCCGCCGTTTCGGCGCCGATTTCGTCATCCTCCTGCAGGCCGCCGGTGTCGACGATGGTGAATTCGACGCCGCCCCAGTCGGTGGTGCCGTAGACGCGGTCGCGCGTCGTGCCCGGCACATCTTCGACGATGGCGCGGCGCTCGCCGATGAGGCGATTGAACAGGGTCGATTTGCCGACATTCGGCCGACCAACGATGGCGACGATCGGTTTGGCCACGAGCGCTCCGCGAACTATTGACCGCGAGCCGCGCGGCATGCATCGCCGCCGCGTCTCCTTCCCTGGCGCGTACGGCTCACATTTCCGCCGCGCATGACAACTGGCGAGTATAGCAGCGATTCATGTCGCCTTCTGGCAGCGTTCGCGGCAGGATTCGACCGGGTTATGGACTGAATGCCGCTCTCGCCCTACTCCGCCAGCGCCTCGACCAGTCGATCGATGCTGGCGCGCGTGTTCACCTCCGTCGCACAGACGAGAAGCTGGTGTGACAGCGTGGGATCGACCCGTCCGAGGTCGAGCCCGGCGAGGATGCCCCGCTCGAGGAGACGCGTCACGATCTCGGCAGCCGGGTGGGGCGTCGAGACGACGAACTCGTTGAAGAACTCGCCCGCCGTCGACACGTCATATCCCTTGAGATACACAACCCGGCCCGCCAGGTAGTGTGCGTTCTGGTAGCTCCGGTTCGCCACCTCCCGGAACCCCTCCGGCCCGAGGGTCGACATGTAGACGGTAGCCGCCGTCGCCATCAGCCCCTGGTTCGTGCAGATGTTCGAGGTCGCCTTCTCGCGCCGGATGTGCTGCTCGCGCGTCTGCAGCGTCAGGACGAAGCCTCGCTTCCCCTCGGAGTCGGTTGTCACCCCGGCCAGCCGCCCCGGCATCTGCCGCACGTACGACTGCCGCGTGGCCAGCAGGCCGACGTAGGGCCCGCCGAAGCTCTGCGCCACCCCGAGCGGCTGCCCCTCGGCCGCGACGACGTCCGCGCCGAGCTCGCCGGGCGGCCGCAGCAGCCCGAGCGCGATCGGGTACGTGCCGACGACGAGTGCTCCGCCCCGGGCGTGCGCCAGGTCGGCGTACGCGGCGAGATCCTCGATGCCGCCGAAGAAGTTCGGGTATTGCACGACGATGCAGGCGAGGTCGTCGCCGAGGAGCGGCTCCAGCGCGCTCGCCTCGCTCATGAACCCCTCGCCCGGGAGCGGCGCTTCGACGACATCGACGTCGAGCCCCGTGAGATAGGTGCGCAGCACGGCCCGGTAGGCGGGGTTGACCGTGCCGGCGACGACGATTCGCCGCCGCTTGCGGGGGAGCGAGACGGTCATCAGCGCCCCCTCGGCCAGCGCGGTCGCCCCATCGTACATCGAGGCGTTGGCGACGTCCATCCCGGTCAGCGCCGCGACGAGGCTCTGGAATTCGTAGATGACCTGCAGCGTCCCCTGCGCGACCTCCGGCTGGTACGGGGTGTAGGCGGTGTAGAACTCCCCCCGCGCCAGGATCTGGCCGACCGTCGCCGGGATGTAGTGGCGATACGAGCCGGCGCCCAGGAAGGCGTTCTCGTTCGCAACGGCCAGGTTCTCCGCGGCGAGCGCGGCCAGGTGGTCGGCAGCCTCCATTTCGGTCAGCGCCGGGGGGAGATCGAGCGCCGGGAAACGGATGCGGGGCGGAACCGGTGTGAAGAACGCCTCGACGCTCGCCGCGCCGGTCATCTCCAGCATCGCGGCGCGGTCATCCTCCGTGTGCGGGTTGAAGGTCATTCGCTCTTTCCGTTGTTCGTTCGTACCCGTGGGCCGTGCAAGGAGATCGTGTCATCCTGAGCTTGCGAAAGATCTCGACTCCCCGCGGCGACGCCACCTGAAAGCCGAGATGCTTCCTCCGTCAGCCTGGCCCGTCCATGCCCTCTCGCTCTAGTGGGCCGCTCCCTGTGCGAAGGCGTCGTACTCCTCCGCCCCCATCAGCTTCTCCACCTCGCTCGGGTCCTCGACCCGGACCCGGACGAGCCAGGCTGTGTCGTAGGGAGAGGCGTTGATCGTCTCCGGTGCGGCCAGCGCCGCTTCGTTCCGCTCCACGACCTCGCCGGCGACCGGCGAGAAGACATCGTTGGCGGCCTTCACCGACTCGACGATGCCGAATGGCTCGGCGAGCGAGACGGCATCGCCGACCTCTGGCAGCTCCAGGTAGGTGATGTCGCCGAGCTCCGACTGCGCGTAATCGGTCACGCCGATGGTCGCGATGTCGCCGTCGAGGGCGACCCACTCGTGGGTCTTCGTGTACTTGCGGTCTGCCGGCGTGGCCATGCTGCTGCGTCCTCCTCTGTCCCGATCGATGACGTTCAACCTGTTCAGGCGCGCTCCCGGCGATAGAAGGGCAGCTTGACCTGCTCGGCCTGGACCGGCTTGCCGCGGATAACGATCTCGAGTGGCTTGCCAACACCCGCCGCCCCCGCCTCGACCAGCGCCAGCCCGATCTCGCTCCCCAGCGTCGGCGAGTGCGCGCCGCTGGTGACCACGCCGACCTCGCGGCCGTCCTGCCGCACCGGGTAGCCGTGCCGCGCCGAACCCGCGCGCTGCAGGAGCCGGAACCCGACGAGCTTCCGCTGGATCCCGCGCTCCTTCGTCTCCGCGATCGCGTCCCGGCCGATGAACGGCCCCTTGTTCAGCTTGACCGCCCAGCCAAGGCCCGCCTCGAGCGGGCTGATGTCATCCGCCAGCTCGTTGCCGTAGAGCGGCATGCGCGCTTCGAGCCGCAGCGTGTCGCGCGCGCCAAGCCCGACCGGGACAAGGCCCGCCGCTTCACCCGCCCGCATCAGCGCGTCCCACAGCTCGGCGGTCCGCTCCTGCGGTACGTAGAACTCGAACCCGTCCTCGCCGGTGTAGCCGGTCCTCGCCGCGAGCGCGGGCACGCCGGCGACCTCGGCGCGCGTCGCCGAGAAGGGCGCCACCGCCCCCAGGTCGGCCGAGGTAAGCCTCTCGACGATGCCGCCGGCCGCCGGCCCCTGGATGGCGATCATGCCGTAGGCGTCGGAGACGTCGCGCACGTCGACGTCGAGGTCGGCGCGAGCCGCTCGCTGCCGCTGCAGCCAGGCGATATCCTTGTCGTGGTTGGCGGCGTTGATGACGACGAAGTAGCCCGGCGCATCTGGCTGGCGGTAGATGATGATGTCGTCGACCACGCCCCCCTGCTCGTTGGTGAGGAGTGCATATTGCGCCTCGCCCGGTTGCAGCGTCGCGACGTCATTCGACGCGACGAATTGCAGGAAGTCGAGCGCTCCCGGTCCCGTGACCTCCACCTGCCCCATGTGCCCGAGGTCGAAGAGGCCGGCCCGGGTGCGCACCGCCCGGTGCTCGTCCAGGATCCCGGAGTACTGCACCGGCATCAGCCACCCGGCGAACGGGACCATCCGCGCGCCGAGTGCTTCGTGCCGGGAACGGAGCGCGGTCTCGCGCAGCGATGCCGAGGGAGTGTCGCCTGAGCCTGTCGTCACCAGCGTCCTTTCTTGGCAAGACCGGGCCGATTCCCGGGCGATTCTAGGGTTCGCGGGGAGGGGCGTCAATCTCGCGGCGTGGGGGACGGAGCGGAGCCCACGGCGCCCTCCTCTTCGAGCCCGAGCCGCGCAAAGACCGCGTCGATATGGGTCAGTTGGCGAGCCGGGTCGAAGAGCTCGGCCAGACGCTCGGGGCCGATCCGGCTCGTCACCCGCTCGTCGCCGAGGAGCCCGTCGAGCAGCGCCGGGCCGCCATCAAGCGCCTGCCGCGCGTGCGCCTGCACGATCGCGTACGCCTCCTGCCGCCCCAGTCCGGCATCGACGAGGGCCAGCAGCACCGGCTGCGAATAGATGAGCCCCTGGCTCGCCTCGAGATTGCGCCGCATCCGCTTCGGGTAGACGACCAGCCGGTCGAGGATGTCGGCCATCTCGTGGAGCATGAAGTCGAGGGTGATGAAGGCGTCCGGGATGATGACCCGCTCGGTCGAGCTGTGGCTGATGTCCCGCTCGTGCCAGAGCGCGTTGTTCTCTGCCGCCGTCAGCGCGTAGCCGCGCAGCAGCCGGGCCAGCCCTGCGACGCGCTCCGAGGCGTGCGGGTTGCGCTTGTGCGGCATCGCGGACGAGCCCTGATTGCCGGGGTCGAACGGCTCCTCGGCCTCTCCGACTTCGCTCCGCTGCAGGTGGCGGATCTCGGTCGCAAACTTCTCGAGCGTCCCGCCGATCCCCGCGAGGACCGCCAGGAGAAAGGCATGGCGATCGCGCTGCAGGATCTGGGTCGATGCCGGCGCGACCGCGAGGCCGAGGTCGCGGCAGACCTCCTCCTCCAGATCGGGCGGGACGTGGGCGTGCGTGCCGACCGCGCCCGAGATTTTCCCCGCGGCGATATCCTCCTTCGCCAGCGCCAGCCGGCGCTGCTGCCGGCGCAGCTCGTCGTACCAGACAGCCAGCTTCATCCCGAAGGTTGTCGGCTCGGCGTGCATCCCGTGGGTCCGCCCGATCATCAGCGTCTCTCGGTGCGCGATCGCCTGCCGGCCGACGATCGTCGTCAATTCTGCGAGGCGGCGCTGGATCAGTGTCGCTGCCGCCGCCATCTGCCGTGAGAGCGCGGTGTCGACCACGTCGGTGCTGGTCAATCCCATGTGGACGAAGCGGGCATCAGGGCCGATGCTCTCGCCCGTGGCACGCAAGAAAGCGATTACATCGTGGTCGACCTCGCGCTCGATCTCCCGCATGCGGTCGAGATCGCAGGTCGCGGCCCGGATCGCGGGCATCGCGGAGTCGGGGATGCGCCCGCGGCGATGCCACGCCTCGCAGACGGCCTTCTCGACGGCCAGCCACTCGTCGATCTTGCGCCGCTCGTTCCAGATGGCGCCCATCTCCGGCAGCGTGTACCGCTCGATCACCGATGCTCCCTCCGCATGCTTTTTCGCATTCTCTTGGCGCCCGCACACGCTTCTGGCAGGGGCGGAACGCCAGCGCCCGGACATTCCCGCATCGAGTATAGAAACCCATTGTGCCGGCGAACCCCGATGTGTACACTGGCGCCCACGGCAGGGAGGACAGGAAAGCACAACACGATTTGGCACCAGTATCTCGAGCGCCGGGACTCGCGAAGGAGCGCGAGTTGACGAGGCGGGAGTCGATCGAACATTTCGGCGGATGGCTCCCCGGCTCGCACGGTCGTCATGGTCGAGACAAACCGGCAGGGTGACCTGCCGACAAAGCTCGGCCAGCGTGCATCCGCTTTCCACGATCCCACATGCCCTTACCAATCGATCGCCGCCTGTCGGCGCGAGGTCTGCTCGCGCGCGTCTGGCGGCCGTATGCAGTCGCAACCGCGACGTGCGAGGGATCACCATGTGCGGCGTTTTTGGCTACGTTGGAACCGAGGCGAATGTCGGCGCGACCATCATCTCGGCCCTGAAGACGCTCGAATACCGCGGCTACGACTCCTGGGGGCTCGCCATCTCCACCGGCGACGATCTCCTCGTCGACAAGGAGACCGGCCGGATCAACGGGCAGTCGCGCGAGTATCCCCGCTCCCGCACCGGGATCGGCCATACCCGCTGGGCCACGCATGGCGGGGTCACGCCGGCCAACGCGCACCCGCACCTCGATCGCGGCAGCCGCATCGCGGTCGTCCACAACGGCATCATCGAGAACCACGCCGCGCTCAAGGACGAGCTGCAGAGGAGGGGGCACGAGTTCGCCTCTGAAACCGATAGCGAGGTCGTCGCGCACCTCGTGAGCGAGCGGCTCGCCTCCGGCGACACGTTGCCGGTGGCGGTCGGCCAGGTCTTCGATCGCCTCGAGGGGTACAACGCCATCGTCGTCCTCGACCGCGAGGAAGAGCAGTTCGCCGCGGCCAAGACCGTCTCGCCCCTGGTGATCGGCACGGGGCGCGAGGCCTCGACGATCGCCTCGGACGCCGTCGCGCTGCGCGGCCACGCCGATCGCCTCATCTATCTCGAAGATGGGCAGCTCGCCGTCGCGTCGGCCGAGGGGGTCGTCGTCTTCGACCGCGCCACCATGCGCGAGGTCGAGCCGTTCAGCGTGCCGATGGGGCAGGTCGCGGACGACATCGCCCGTGGCGACTTCCCCGACTTCATGTCGAAGGAGATCGCCGAGCAGCCAGCGACGCTGCGCCGCCTGGTCGACGAGGCCCGGCACGAGTGCGCCGCCCTGGCCCGCGCCATCGCGTCCGCGCGCCGCGTGCTCCTCATCGGGTGCGGCACAGCCGCAAACGCGGCGCTTGCCGGCACGTATCTGTTCAATGACATCTGCGGCTGCGAGGTGACGGCGGTCCCCGCCTCGGAGTTCCGCTACCGCTCGCGCTATCTCGACGCGGAGACGCTCGTCATCGCCATCTCGCAGAGCGGCGAGACGCTCGATGTCCTCGAGGCGATGGCCGAGGCGAGGCGGCGCGGCTCGCGGCTGGCGGCGATCGTCAACACGGCGAACTCTTCGCTCGATCGCATGGTCGACACACGGGTCCACCTCCGCTCGGGAGTCGAGCAGTGCGTCCTGGCGACGAAGTCGTACACAGCGATGCTGGCTACGCTCCTCATGACCGCCTACGAGCTGCGGGGCGAGGGGGATGCGGGCGCGGCCCTCGTGCGCCGCGCGGCCGATGCCATGGAGGCGATGACCGAGCGCGGCATCGCGCGGCAGGCGCAAGCGATCGGCTATCGCATCGCCGCCTCTCAGCACCTCTTCGCCGTCGGCCGGGGCATCCACTACCCCTCCGCCCTCGAGGCGGCGCTGAAGATCAAGGAGGTGAGCTACGTCCATGCCGAAGGATTCGCCTCGGGCGAGCTGAAGCACGGGGTCATCGCCCTGATCGAGCCGGGCACCCCCTGCCTCGTCTTCGCCCCGGACGACGTCACCCGCACCGACATCATCTCCGGAGCCACGGAGCTGCGCAGCCGGGGCGGGCACATCATCGGCGTCGGCAGCCAGTCCGACTCGATCTTCGATGACTTCATCGAGGTGCCGGACGTCGGCGAGGCGACGGTGATCGCCGAGTCGCTCCCCGGGCAGCTCCTCGGCTATTTCGCGGCCATCGCGCGCGGAAACGACCCGGATCGGCCGCGAAACCTGGCGAAGAGCGTCACCGTCAAGTGAGCGCGCACCCGGGGCCCGCGCCGATCGTCGACACGCACGCGCACCTGGACGATTCCGCGTTCGATGCCGACCGTGATGGCGTCCTGGCCGCCTCGCGGGAGGCGGGTGTCGCGCGCGTCATCAACATCGGCTACAACCCGGCAAGCTGGGAGCGCTCGCGCCAGCTGCGCGAGCGCTTCCCTGACCAGATCGAGATCGTGCTCGGGCTCCATCCGCTCGACGCCATGGAGTTTCGGCCCGCGCTCACCATCGCGCTGCAGCGGGCGATCGAGACGATGCGTCCGGTCGCCATCGGCGAGGCCGGGTTCGACTTCTCGCGCCGGATGCCGGCCCTTGCCGACCAGGAGCGGGCGTTTCAGGCGCAGATCGAGCTGGCAGCCGCCTTCGGCCTGCCGCTCGTCATCCACCAGCGAGCCGCGGGCGACGACCTCATGCTGGCTCTCGACCGTGCGCCGGACCTGGCACCGATCGTGCTTCACTCGTTCGACGGGAATCAACGGTTGATGGATTGGGCGATCGAGCGCGGGTGCTATTTCGGTGTCGGTGGATTGGCATTGAAGCCCGGCTCGACCGATCTGCGCGCTTTGCTGCGGCAGGCGCCGCGCGACCGACTTCTGCTGGAGACCGATTCCCCCTATCTGGCGCCCCCCGCGGCGCCATCGAGACGCAATACCCCCGCGAACCTGCCAGCCATGGCCGCGGCGCTCGCTCCGATCTGGAGCCTCGACGCCGAAGCAGTGTGCCGGCTGACGACCAGGAACGCGAGCCGACTCTTCGGGCTCGGTCTCGCCGTTGCGGGCGCGGCCATGGCCGCCGACGACGGCGAGGGGGGATTGAACCAGGGGTGATGATTCAGATGGGCGATTCACGCACGATCGCATCGGAAATGGGGAACCAACGAGCCGGCGGCGGCAGACTGCCGCATACTATGGTTATGCCGTGGGGCGGCAGGAGCGGCCTCCGCTGCTGCCTGTCCCGGACTCCGAGAGACGGCGCTCCCGTCTCCTAGCTTCTCGATGAGGAGAAGACCCGAATGAGCGTCCGCGTTGTCGCGGTTGCACCACGCGCAGCAGATCATCGACTCGCCACTCCCGGATCGATGGGCAACCGGGGGACTGGCAAATGACCACCACAGAGATCATCGAACCACGGCTCTTCGCTCCACGACCCGACAACTTCGAAGACTGGCGCCGCCACCTCGATCGCCTGCAGATCCCCCCCGTCATCGCCATCACCGGCTCCCGCGGCAAGACGAGCGTCCTGCGCGCGGTCGAGTCGATCTTCCGCGCCGGCGGGCATCGCTTCGCGTCCTGGACCAACCGGGGCGTCGAGATCGAGGGCGAGCGGCAGCGGGGCGAACTGGGCCCCTGGTCCCGCGCCCTGACCCGGCTCGGCGCGGGCGGCCTCGACATCGCGCTCCAGGAGCTCGACTGGGCCACGCTGCAGACCGCCAGCGCCCTCGGCAACGTCTACCCGGTCGTCGGCGTCGTCAATCTCTGCGGCAACAGCGACGCCTGCCTGGCGACGCCGGAGACGCTCCTCGCCCGCAGGGCGTTGGCTCGCCTGCAGTCGAGCATCCCGGATGCCGGCCGGGTGGTGCTCAATGCCGACGATTTTCTCGTCAGCGAGGAGGGTCCGGCGGCGGCGGCTGGCCGCTTTCTGATCGGCATCAGCGCCGACACCCCGGTCCTCAGGCGGCATCTGCGCCATGACGGCGACGCCCTCTGGATCGAGGATGGGGCCATCGTCATGCACGAGGCGGGAGAGTCGTCTTGGCTCGTCGACCTCAACAGTCTGGGCTGGGCGCGCGACGGCTCGATCCCCTTCGCGGTTCACAACGCCCTGATGGCGGCTGCCATCGCTCGCAGTTGCGGGGTGCCCGCCGCGCAGATCGCCGCCGGCCTCGCGGACCACGATGCCCGGCCAGAGTCGATGCCCGGCTCGTTCAATATCTTCGACACCGGGGAAGCGACGGTCGTGGTCGATCGCCCGATGCCCTCCTGGTTCCTGCGCACGTCGCTGCGCGCGGTTGCCAACCTCGCCGTCGGCCGGCAGATTCGCGTCGTTGGCCCGATGCCAGACGTCATGACCGACGATCTGCAGGAGGTCGGCCGCCTGCTTGGCCGCCAGAGCGGCGTCGTAGTCATCCATGGCGCATGGGGCGACGAGCGCCTGGAGGCATTTCGGCAGGGCGTGGCCGGCAACCAGGTGCCGCCGATCTTCCTGCAAGCCGCGGATGAGCGAGCCGCGATTCAGCAGGGGCTCGATCTGCTGCGCGCGGGCGACCTCCTGCTCGTGCTGGCCGAGGACGCCCCGGCGGCGGTGCGCCTGATCGGCCACCGCGTGCGGCAGCGGCCGCCGGACGCCGGGAGCAGGGCGGCCGGAGCGGCATGACGGCGTCGCTCTCGAACGATGCCATCGCCCGCCTGCTGGAGCGGCATGGTCGTCTCCTCGTCGTGGCGGGCGAGAGCGCGTTCCGGGCGCGCGCCTTCGAGCGGGCGGCGGAGAGCGTCCGCCTCTATCCCGAGCCGCTGGCGCGCCTCGCCGAGCGCGGCGAGCTCACGTCGATACCCGGGGTCGGCGAGGGGATCGCCTATGCCATATCGCAGATCCTCGCCACGGGCGCCTTTCCCGCTCACGAGGAGTTGACACGACGGATCCCCGAGTCGGTGGTCGAATTGACCGCGATTCCCGGCGTCGGCGCCAAGACCGCGCTCAAGCTCTACTCCACCCTCGGCATCGACTCGCTCGACGCGCTCGAATCGGCCCTGGAGGCGGGGGAGATCGCGCGGACAATGGCGTTGAGTGCGCGCATGGCCGAGACGGTACGCGCCGGCCTGGCCGCGATCCGGCGGCGCACCGGCCGCACACCGCTCGGCGCGGCACGGCCCGTGGCCGAGGCGTTCCTCGCGGCATTCTCGCGTGCCCGGCCGCAGGATCGTATTGCACTCGCGGGGAGCGCCCGCCGCTGGGAAGTCACCATCGGCGACCTCGACTTCGTCATCGCCAGCGATGACATCGATGACACGGTCGCTGCCCTCGCCGAGATCCCGATGCTCGAGGGGCAGGCGCGGAGCGGCGCTGGCGAAGTGACCGGGCAGCTCCCGGGCGGAATCCGCGCCGACATCACGATCACCTCCCCTGCCGCCTGGGGCTCGGCGCTCGCCCGCGCCACCGGCTCGGCGGCGCATCTCGAGCGGCTTGGCGGGATTCCGGATGGCCTGGCGAGCGAGGAGGCGGTCTACGTTACGTTCGGGCTCCCCTGGATCCCGCCCGAGTTGCGCGCCGGCGGTCAGGAGTTCGCGCGCTGGCGCGAGATTCCCGAGTTGGTGACGATCGACGCGATCAATGGTGAGTTCCACGCCCACACGACCTGGAGCGATGGTGGAGCTTCGATCGTCGACATGGCACGGGCCGCGGCCTCGCGCGGCTACACGCTCCTCGGCATCACCGACCATAGCCAGAGTCTCGGCGTCGCTGGCGGCCTCAATAGCGAGCGCCTCGCCGCGCAACGGCTCGAGATCGACGCGGCCGACATGACGGCCGGCGTCAAACTCCTGGCCGGCGCGGAGGTCGAGGTGCACCGGGACGGCACGCTCGATTATGACGACGAGACGCTCGCGGCGCTCGATGTGGTGGTCGCTTCGCTCCACACCGGGCTGCGCCAGCCGCGCGAGGAGTTGATGGCCCGGCTCGAGCGCGTGCTGCGCAACCCGCATGTCGATATCATCGCGCACCCCTCCGGGAGGCTGATCGAGCGGCGCGAGGGGGGAGACTTCGACTGGGATCGGGCCTTCGCCATCGCGGCGGAGACCGGGACGGCGCTGGAGATCAACGCCGATCCAGCGCGGCTCGATCTCGATCCAACCCTGGCCGAGCGCGCATCCGCCGCCGGCTGCCTCATTACCGTCAACTGCGACGCGCACTCCACGTCCGGCTTTGCCGTCATGGAGTACGGCGTCGCGATGGCGCGCAAGGCGTGGCTGAAACCGGAGCAGATCCTCAACTGCTGGCCGCGCGAGCGCATTCTGGAGTGGCTCGCGGCGAGAGGGCGCTCCTCCTCCTGACGTTACCTCAGGACGCCAGGCGCGCCGGCTGGTCGGTCAGGAGGGTGACCGCGGCAACCCCCTCCACTGCCAGCAGCTCCCGCTCGAGATCGGCGCTCCACTCCACACGGCGCGACCGGCTGCGGAGCTGGCAGACCTGGCCCGCCTGGACCGGGATCTCGAGTACGACCGGGTTCGCTCCCTCATACCGCTGAATGATCTCGTCTGCCTGCTGCATCGCCCGGATCTCGGCCCATTCGTCGCCGCTCGGAGCGAAGCGGACGATCACCGGGTCTGGTTCCTCCGGGGCCGCGACGGCAGCCGGCAGTTCCGCGGTAAGCGACTCGCAGACGATCTGCAGCGCCTCCCCCCGCCGCTCGAGCCTCCCCCGCACGTCGAGAATCGCTCCGTCCGCGAGGAGTTCACTCTGCCGCTCGTAGGCCTCGGGAAACAGGACGACATCGACGCGTCCCGAGAGGTCTTCGAAGATGGCGACGGCCATGGTGCGGTTCGTCTTGGTGACAATGCGGCGCACGTTGGCCACCATCGCCAGGACGCGGACCGGCGAGCCGACGGGCCGCTCCTCGAGCTGCGCGATCTCGCTGATGTTGCGGCCGTCCGGCGAGCGGAGGGCATCCCGCACCACGGACGAGAGGGGATGGTCGCTCATGTAGGTACCGAGAAGCTCCTTCTCCCATTCGAGCACCTGCCGCGATGGCAAATCGGCCACGGGAATCTCGACCGGCGGCGCGCTTTCCGCTGCCGCCGCGCCGAAGAGATCCATCTGGCCCCGCGCGCTCGCCCGCTGACGCTTCTGTGCCGCCGCGATCGTCGCCTCGAGGGCCTCGAGAACGCCGCCGCGGTGCCCCAATTCGTCAAGCGCGCCAGCCTTGGCCAAGGTTTCGAGCGTGCGCCGGTTGACCGCCGACCAGTCGACCGCGTCGCAGAGGGCGGCAAAGCTGGAGAACCGCTCGCCCGGCTGCTCGGCGCGGCTAGCCAGAATGGTGCGAACCGCGGTGGCGCCGACGCCCTTGATCGCGGCCAGACCGAAGCGCACCGCGCGCGAGCCATCCTCCCCCGGCTCGACGCTGAATTCGACGTCGCTCCGGTTGATGCTCGGCGGCAGAACCGCGATGTTCGCCCGGCGGCACTCCGCCAGAAGGGCGACGATGCGCTCGGTATTGCCCAGTTCTGTCGAGAGGAGGGCGGCCATGAACTCGACCGGGAAATTCGCCTTCAGGTAGGCCGTCTGCGCCGCGATGACCGCGTAGGCCGCGCTGTGCGCCTTGGGGAAGCCGTAGCCCGCGAAGCGCTCGATCATGGCGAAGATCTCAGCGGCCAGCTTCCTGTCGATCTGGCGTTCGACGCAGCCCGAGATGAACCGGTCCTGATACTTCGCCATCTGCTCCGGCAGCTTCTTGCCCATCGCCTTGCGCAGGCCGTCGCCTTCGGCCATGGAGAAGCCCGCCAGGACGTTGGCGATGCGCATCACCTGCTCCTGGTAGAGCGCGACGCCATAGGTCTCGCTGAGGATTGGCTCGACCTCGGGATGGATGTACTCGATCACCGTGAGGCCATGCTTGCGCGAGATGTACTCCGGCGCCATGGCCATCGGTCCCGGACGGATGAGCGCCATGAGGGCTGTCAGGTCGTCGAAGGTCTTCGGGGCGACCTCGACTGTCATGCGCGCGGTCGTCCCCCCTTCTAGTTGGAAGACCCCGGTCGTCTCACCGCGTTGGAGGAGGGCGAATGCGGCGGGATCTTCGAGGGGGATAGTCTCAAGGGATATGTTGTGTCCAGATTGCTGTAGGAGATCGACCGCTTTCCCGAGCACCGTCAGCGTCCGCAACCCGAGGAAATCCATCTTGAGGAGGCCCAGCTCCTCGAGCTGCGCCATCGGGAACTGGGTGGTGACGTCCCCTTCGCTCTTGCCCCCCGCGCGCTGCAACGGGACGTGCTGGACGAGCGGGTCGCGCGAGATGACTACGCCCGCGGCGTGCGTCGAGGAGTGCCGCGAAATCCCCTCGACCTTCCGGGCCGTATCGATCAGCGCCCTCACCTCGTCGTCGCCGTCATAAAGCGACTTCAGCTCCGGCACCTTCTCCATCGCGTTGTCGATGGTGATGCCGGGACCGACAGGGATCAGCTTCGCGACGCGATCGGTCTCGCCAAACGAGTGCCCCATCGCGCGGCCGACATCCCGCACCGCGGCTTTCGCCCCGAGGGTGCCGAAGGTCACGATCTGCGCGACCCGATCGGCACCGTACTTGGCGACGACGTAGTCGATCACCTCGCCGCGGCGGTCGTCCGCGAAATCGATATCGATGTCGGGCATCGAGATGCGCGACGGATTGAGAAATCGCTCGAAGATCAGGTTGTGCTTCAACGGGTCGAGCGCCGTGATCTCCAGGCCATAGGTGACGATGCTGCCGGCCGACGACCCGCGGCCCGGCCCGACGAGAATCCCCTGCTCACGAGCGAACCGAATGAAATCCCAGACAACCAGGAAGTAGTTGGCGAACCCCATGTCGCGGATGACGCCCAACTCGTAGTGCATCCGCTCCGCGACCGGCCCCGTGACGTGACCATAGCGCTTCTGCAACCCCTCCTGGACGAGATGCTCCAGGTACGAATCGGGGCTGAAACCGGGCGGAATGGGGAACTCGGGGAGGTGGTACCCGCGGAACTCGAGATCGAGCGAGCACATCTCGGCGATGCGGATCGTGTTCGCCATCGCCTCCGGAAGCTCTGGGAAGAGACGCGCCATCTCCTCGGGGCTCTTGAGGAAGAGCTGGCTGGAGTCGGTCTTCAGCCGCTTCGGATCGTCCAGCGTCGTGTTGGTCTGGATGCAGACGAGGAGATCCTGCGCCGAGGCGTCCTCCTGCCGGCAATAGTGGACATCGTTCGTTACCACCAGCGGCAGATCGAGATCGCGCGCCAAGGCGATCAGATCGCCATTGACCTGGGACTGCTCCGGGATGCCATGGTCCTGCAGCTCGATGAAGAAGCGGCCGGGACCGAAGATCTCGGCGAGATCGCCGGCGTACTGGCGCGCGAGCTCCGGCCGGCCGTGGAGGAAGTTGTTCGCGACCGGGCCGCCGAGACAGGCCGAGGTCGCGATGATCCCGCTGCCATGCTCCGAGAGCATCTCGAGATCGATGCGCGGCCGGTAGTAGTACCCCTCAAGCTGCGCCCTGGTCGAAAGCTGCAGCAGGTTCCGATAGCCCGTCTCGTTTTCGGCGAGGAGGAGGAGGTGATACGACTTGCGCTCGCGCGCCTTCGCGCTCCCTTCGGCCAGGTAAGCCTCGACACCGACGATGGGGTGCAGGCCAGCCGCCTTCGCGGTCTTGTACCACTCCATCGCGCCATACATCACGCCATGGTCGGTGATCGCGACGTGCTGAATCCCCAGCTGGAGCGCGCGCTCCGCGTACTCCTTCGTGCGCCCCATGCCGTCGAGCAGCGAAAACTCCGTGTGGAGATGAAGGTGCGCGAACTCCGCCAAGATGGCCTCCCGAGGAACATCCGAAACGCTTCCTGATCTGGCGGGGTACACCACCATCGTACCCGATGGCGCGCCGCGCGCTACTCATGCCGAGCGCTGAATCTCCCCGATCCAGACACAAACGAGGCCGCGAGCTGACTCCGCTCGCGGCCCCGCTGATTCCCGCCCCGATCTGCTTCTAGGCCGCGACTCCGGTCAACCCGTCGGCACGCTCGGAGCGGATCGCGAACCGCGCCTGCTCGGTGAGGAGGCGGAGAACCTGCCGAATGTTGTCCCGGTATTCCGCCGGAACCGAATCGTTCTGCAGGAGATCGAGGACTTCCCCGAGGACCGGCTCGTCCGAGAGGAGGCTGGAGACATCCCGCGGCAGGAACCCCGCGGCCGCCAGGAGGCCGTCCTCTTCCGATTGTGCCAGGTTGAGCGCGGAGGCGAGCCGCTCGACCGCGTCCCGCGTCGGCATCCTGGCGCCGCTCTCGAGCCGGCTGACATAGCTGTGATCGAAGTCCGCCCGCTCAGCCAACTTGCTCTGTGAGATCCGGCGCGCCTCCCGCATGACCTTGAGGAGTCCGCCGAAATCCGCCCCTGCCTGTCCCATCGCTCTTCGCACCTCTGCCTGAGTCGGTGGGGTCCCGCTCGGCTGTTTGCCGACGAGTCAACTTGCGGGCAACTCGTTGACCGGAGTGTAACACTCGATTGCCGC
>JADYYO010000233.1 GCA_020853615.1 Thermomicrobiales bacterium | reverse complement strand
TACTTCAACGCTCTGGTCGTCGACCCGGGCACGCCGATCCAGTGGCGGCAGACCCGTGCCGAAGGGGGCGGCGTCCTCGCCGATATCGGCTCGCACCTGATCGATCTCGCCCTCTGGCTCCTCGGTCCGATCGCGCGTGTCCGCTGCGACCTGCGCACCTTCACCCCGGAGCGGCCATCAGGGCAGGGCGGCATGGCCATGGTGGATGTGGACGATGCTGCCAGCTGCCAGATCGAGTTCGCTTCGGGCGCGATCGGCATCATGAACGCCAGCGGCGTCTGCCTGGGGCGCGGCAATCACCAGCGGGTCGAGCTCTACGGCACGAAGGGGAGCATCCTCTACGAGATCGACGCCCCCGCCGACCGCGGCGGTGACCGGCTCCACGTCTGCTTCGGCGCGGCACAGCACCGCACGGCCGGCCTGGCCGAGGCGTACACCCTGCCCCGGCATCAGGCGACGCCGCTCGACCCCTTCCTCGACTTCTTCCGCGCGGTCCGTGACGGCCGCCCCGCCGCCGTCACCTTCGCCGACGCGCTCCGCGTGCAGGCCGTCCTCGAGGCGGCCGAGCGGTCGGCCGCCGTGGGAGGCGCCTGGGTCGGCGTCGTGGACGTGGCGAATGTCGCTGGCGCGGTGTAGTGGCCTCCGGCCGTCAGGGAGGCTGGGGATCACTTGCCGCCGGTCAACCAGAGCGGGAGGCTCTCGGCCCACTGGCCCGATCTTGCCTGCCGGGTCGTGGCCCGGGTCGGGTAGCTCTGTGCGTAGGCAAACGGCTGCTCCGGCGCTCGCGCGATCATGGTCGCCATGCTCCCCGTCAGGTCGGCGTCGCCTATCGTGGCGAGATAGGTCTCGATCAGCGAGCGCTTTACCCACGGCACACCAGCCCAACGGCCAATGCCCTCGACCAGGCGATCCCGGGTGTCGGCCGCGCCGCCGCGCAACTCCTGCAAGGGGCGCAGGATGTCATGCACCGAGGCGAGCTGGATCTCCTCGAGGAAGCGCGAGGCGAGCGCCGTTCCGGCGGACTCCCCGCGCTCGGGGGGCGCGCTGGCGCCGATGATGACCGCCTTCCGGGCGCGGGTGATCCCCACGTAGAAGAGCCGGCGCTCGTTTTCGAGCGCTTCGGAGGCCTCCGGCTCCCGCACGACCCCGGTCCTGTCGAAGACCTGGACATCCGCCGCGTAGAGGCACGGCATGTAGCCCTCCTCGCAGTGCGGCAGGATGACGTAGTCGTACTCCAGCCCCTTGGTGCGAAAGATGCTGGTCAGGCGGATCTGCTGATCCTCCGGCATGCCCTGCGTCGGATCGAAGCGGTCCGCGAGCGCCACAAACGCCAGCGGCGCGAGGGCGCTGATGCGCGCGTAGTCGATCAGGTTGCGGACGGCGTTCTTCCGCTCTGCCGAGCCTTCCCCCTTGCCGTAGAAGTCATCGAAGTGCCGGTCGAACCCGCCCTGCTCGTTGAGCCATGCCAGGAGATCCCTGGCAGCGGGACCGGGCGTGGCGCGCATTTGCCCGTTCGCCGCTTCCAGCAAGCGCCGGAAGTCGTCGAGACGCTGCTCCTGCCGGTAACTCAGCTGCCACGCCGGGTTCCCGATCATCGTGGCGAGGAGGCTCGCCGCCGTGGCGCCATACGCCAGCGCCTGCTGGGCGGCAGCCTCGACGGTGCTCTTCCGGATCATGCGCCCGGGGAAGTTCACGATGTCGACAAGCTGGTGAATGAGAGACGGGGTCAGCGGCGAGTAGAGGTCGTGCGCGACGCGGAGGTAGTTGAGCAGCCCGCGAACCTCGCGGCGCTCCAGGAACGGCCTGGCGCCAAGCACATGGTAGGGGATGCCGCGCCGCATGAACTGGGCTTCCAGGCCATGCAACTGCGAGAACATGCGGCCGAGGACGACGATCTGGGTCGGTGGAACGCCGCTCTCCAGCAGCGCCTGCACGTCGTCGCACAGCGCGTGGTCGACCTCGATCGGCGCGTCGCTCCGATCGAGCCGGAGGACGACATCCGAGCCCGCGTCGTGATCGAAGGCGGTCAGCGCTTTCTCGGTGCGGGTGGTGTTGAAGGCGATGACATTGTGCGCGGCCTGGGCCAGCACGGGACCGAAGCGAAAGGTGTGGCTGAGCCGGTAGATCACCTGGGGCTTGTTGGAGAAGACCTCGGCGAATTCGCGGATGATGTAGTTCGGCCGGGCGTCGCGCCACTCGTAGATCGTCTGGTCGTCGTCACCGACCACCATGACGTCGGCCCGGGTACCCGCCAGCAGCTCCACGAGGCGCTGCTGGCCGTAGTTCAACGTCCTGGTACTCGTCGACGATGAGGAATTGCGGTCCCCATCGCTCGAGCAGTGCGTCTCCCTGCACGGTGGCCAGGAAGTCGACCGCGAGGGGAACGAAGTCGTCGTAGGTGAGAAGCTGGCGCTGCGCGCGCAGCCGCTCGAACTGGACGTACACCGCCGGCATCAGCTCGTGCCCGTGGTAGCCGGCATGCTCCGGGCGGATGAGCGAGCCTTTCCACAGCCCGATCGCCTGGACGGCCTCCTCGGCGTCGACGGGCGCCTCGCGCGCGTCGCGACCTGCCTCCCGGCACGCCTCGCGGATCGCCTGATTGGCGAGGATGGTGATCTGCTCATCCTCGATGAGCGTTGCGCGCGGCAGGAGGCCCTGGTTCTGGAGGCGGGAGACGAGCCGGTAGGCCAGCGAATGGAACGTGTTGACCCGGGGGTGGCGGGATGGCGCCAATTCGACCCGGCTCAGGCGATCGACAAACTCGTCCCTGGCCAGGCGGTTGAACATCAGCACCTGCACGCATTGTGGGTCGATGCGCTGGTGGTCGATGAGAAAGCGGGCGCGTTAGGCCATCGTCGTGGACTTGCCGGAGCCGGCGACCGCGAGCACCCGCGCGTGCTGCCCTGGCGGATGCGCAATGACCTGGCGCTGCTCGGCGGTGGGCGTCGGCGCCATGCGTGACTCCCTTGCGCGCGGGAACATGCCTTCCGAACGACTGCCTCATCGGATCAGCGATATCGGCTGATGCACGGCGGCCGCCGTGCATCGACATCGCCATCCGTGGCCGCTCTCCAGCGTAGCCGCATCGCCTGGCGCACCGCCAACGAGCGCCGCGGCTCCCGCCAATGAGGGGGCAGGAGCGCGGCGCCGGAGATATTCGACCGATCTTCGCTACGAGACTGTCGGCGTGTTCAACGTCCGGAGGCGAGACCCGCCAGCCGCCGCGCGACGCGAGATGGCCGCCTCACGCTAGTGCTGGTGGTGATGCTTGTGCTCACCATGCGTGCGGGCGTGCCGCGCATGCCGGGCGTGGTGCTGATGGGCCGCCACGCCGCTGCCATGGTGGTTGGCCCGGCGCTCGACGTGCGTTTGCGTCGGGTGCGACTTGGCGTGGTGAACGTGCGGGGTGTGGTTGCCGGCCGCCGCAGCGCCGAGCGCGCCGCTCATGCCGAATATGGCGAGCAGCAGCGCCAGCAGCGCCGTGAGCGCGGCCGCGCGAATCGTGCGCATTCCGTTCCATTCCTTTCGATCCGCGGTCAGGATGCACCGCCCGC
>JADYYO010000232.1 GCA_020853615.1 Thermomicrobiales bacterium | reverse complement strand
TCGGGTGGCCGCGGCGCCGGGGTGATGGTCTCGAGATCGGGCAAGGTCATGCGCCCGCGAAGCGGTAGCCGACGCCGTAGACCGTCTGCACGTAGCGGGTCTCCCCCGCCTCCGGCTCGATCTTGCGGCGCAGGTTCTTGATGTGCGCGTCGATCGCCCGCTCGTACGATTCGAAGGCGACGCCGTGCAGAACATCGAGGAGCTGGCCGCGAGTGAAGACCCGCCCCGGCTCCCGCGCCATTGCCAGGAGGATCTGAAATTCGCTCGCCGTCAGCTCGACCGGCCGCCCGGCGACCGTCACCCGCATGCGCGGCACATCGATCTCCAGGTCGGCCACGCGGATGACGTCGCCCGGCTCGTCGCGGCCGTCGACGCGGCGGAAGAGGGCGCGCACGCGCGCCACCAGCTCCTTCGGGCTGAAGGGCTTCACCACGTAGTCGTCGGCGCCGAGCTCCAGCCCGACAATGCGGTCGGCCTCGTCGCCGCGGGCGGTGACGACGACGATCGGGACGTCGGAGGTGCGCCGCAACTCGCGGGTGACGTCGAGCCCGTCGCGCCCCGGCAGGCCGAGGTCGAGCACGACCAGATCGGGATGGGCCAGCCGCGCGCTCTGCAGAGCCGATTCACCATCACTGGCGACGCTGACGGTGAATCCCGCGGCCTGCAGGTAGTCGCGGATGACCCGCGCGATCTCCGGCTCGTCTTCGACGACAAGAATGCTCTTCATGGCGGTCACCGGGGTCGAGGCGCGGCGCGGGATCTCTCCCGCGCCGCGCCCGGTCAGGATCGCTGTCGTCACCTTACCACCGCTCGAGGGTCGGGCCGCCCCCCGGCGCGTCGCTGCGCCCTGCCGAACCCGCCGCGGGTGAGCCCTGCGCGCCGGGCGTCGTCGCCCCCGGAGTGTCCGCCGCGCCTGCCGCCTGGGCCATTGACGCCCAGTAGTCCGGCGCCGGCGGCGGGGGCGGCGGGGTCTGGCTCATGGTCGCCGGCGGTTCGCCGTGGCCGTTCTCGGTCCGGGGCGATGCCGCCGGAGCAGCCTGTGCCGCCGGCTGATGGTCCCACGTCCCACTCGCCTCGTGTGACTGCCGGTGCCACTCGTCGAAGAAGGCGCGAGGGCCGCGGAAAGCCGGGCCATAGCCCTGCTCCTGGCCGAACCGGGCATCGTACCCCGCGCCGTACTGCTGGATCCCGCGCTGGCCGCTCCCGAAGGGGCCGCCCGGCCCGCCAAAGCGATCGAAGGCGCCCTTGCGCCAGGCGATGTAGCCGATGCCGCCGACGAAGAGCAGGCCCCAGGGGAAGTGCGGCCCGCCCCGGTAGTAGCGGGCGTTGGCGACCTGGCCGGTCTGGACCAGCGCGTCGGTGTAGCCATCCCGATACGAGTCGTTGATGAGCCAGTAGACCCCCAGAATCAGCAGGACGATCAGCAACCAGCGCTTGCCGCTGCCTCGTCCGTTCCCATTGCGCACGCACGTGCTCCTTTCATCCACCACCAACGGTATCCCGCCATCTGTCTCTTGTTAAGGTAGGCGCGAAATGTGGAGACACCGTGAAGGGAGCGCGGAAATGTGAAGGAGGGCGGGACGGGGGTGATGGGTGTTGGGTGATAGGGCTATCGGCTATCGGCTATCAGCTATCAGCCAGGAGCCAACAACTGATAGCTGATAGCCGATAGCTTCCTCGACTCCTCCACACGCAACGGCGCGCCCAATTGGGCGCGCCGCGCGAATGGGTGGATTGTGGCCGGCGGTGCTAGACCGACATCTCGCCGTTGCCTGGGGCCGGAGTCTGGCCGGCGGGCGGGGCCGGGGGCGCGGGCGGCGCCGGCGGCTTCTGGGGACCGGCGGCGTGGGCCTGCCGGTGCCACTCCTCGAAGAGGTCCCGCGGGCCGCGGAAGTGCATGCCCCAGTCCTGCTGCGGCTCGGGCTGCCCGGGCGCTGGCGCAGGCGGATAGCCGCCGTAGCCTCGGAAGTGCTGGCCCGGGCCGAAGTCGCGGCGGCCGGGACCGCCGAAGGCGCCATTCCGCCAGAGCAGATAGAGGAAACCGCCGATGATCAGCAGCCCCCAGGGGAATCCGCACCCCATCAGATAGACCGGACCGTGCGCGGCCAACATGCCGGTGTCCCTCCTGCGCGGCCGCTCACTGGCGGCCATCGCGTCTTGAACGTCGTCTCGCACTCCCGTGCGACGTCCCATCTCCGCGGCGTCACATCACCGCGATCTGTCACCAACGGTAGGGCGCAACTGTGGAGACGCCGTGAAGCTGGCGCGGAAATGTGGCGGAGGGCGGGACGGGGGTGTTGGGTGATAGGGCTATCAGCTATCAGCTAGGCTTCTGGCTGATAGCTGATAGCCGATAGCCGATAGCCGCTCGCGTCCTCGACTACGACACTGGCGTCGCGGCGGCTTCGCCCGTGAGTTGCGCGCGGCGGCTGAGAGCGTCGACCTCGGACCAGATCTCGGCGATCCTGCCGCACGCGAAGCGGTAGATGTTGATCCCGGTCCAGGTCGCCTTGCGGCCGGAGGGGGGCAGATCGCCGAGGGGGCCGTCCTGCGTGCCGGTGGCCGTGTAGCGCTCGACCACGTAGTCGTCCTTCGTGATGAGAAGGTCGATCGTGTAGTGCAGATCGGAGAAGGCGGGGGGGAAGTCGCTCATCATCGCCACGACGCCATCGGCGCTCTTGACGTCCGGGTAGCCGCCGGCGGCGTGGTGGACGACATCGGGAGCCAGAATGCCACGCAGCTTCTCGGGGCGCCGCTGGTTCGTCCCGACCTCGTGGAATTGCCGGGCGATGGCCGCGTTCTCCTCCTCGCTCGTGGTCGGGCAGGCAGTGGGGGTCGCGTCCTGGCGCAGGGCTCTGGCCGGGGCGATGCCCGGCGAGAGCAGGAGTCCGGACAGGGCAGCGACGAGGGAGCGGCGGTGCATGGCTTCTCCTCCTGGATTGACGAGCGGCTGTCCGTCGATGCCGAGGAACGCCCGGCAGCATGCAGCGTATCGCGATTCGACAGATCGCGAAAGAAACGGTATTCCCCCGCCTGCCGTGCTACAACATGCCGCACGCCCGGGCGTTTTCCGACTTCAAGGCGCGGAGACGACCGATCCAGAGCCGCCCTTCCGCACGATGCCCGAAGCCCGCTTCGGGGATGAGAACGGCCACACAAATTGGGCGCGACTGGAAACAATGACTCCGGAGGCAGCGTTGCAGAACGCCCTCGACGATCCCGACAGCCAGCCACTACCGCCGGAACTGCGCGCGAAGTTGCGCCGCGTGCCGAACCCCC
>JADYYO010000231.1 GCA_020853615.1 Thermomicrobiales bacterium | reverse complement strand
CCGATCCGCTCCTTCAAGGGGCGGGGCGCCGACTGGCTGGTGCAGAACCTCCCGGCCGGCGCCGCGCTGATGTGCGCCTCGGCGGGGAACTTCGGGCAGGCGATGGCCTACGCCTGCCGCGCGCGCGGCGTGCCGCTGACCGTCTACGCGGCGGAGACGGCCAACCCCCTCAAGATCGCCCGGATGCGCGCCATGGGCGCGACGGTCGTGCTGGCGGGAGACGATTTCGACGCGGCTAAGGCGCTGGGGAAGGCGGCGGCCGCCGAGCAGGGAATCCGCTTCGTCGAGGATAGCCGCGACCCGGAGCCGACCGAGGGGGCCGGCACGATGGGGCTGGAGTGGCTCGCCTTCCCGGAGCGGCTCGACGCCCTCTTCGTGCCGCTCGGCAATGGCGCGATGCTGGCCGGCGTCGCCACGGTCGTCAAGGCGCGCATGCCGGGGACGGCGGTCGTCGCCGTGGCCGCCAGCGGGGCGCCGGCGATGGTCGAGTCGCTGCAGTCGGGAACGCTCGTCACGCACGAGCGGATCGAGACCATCGCCGATGGCATCGGCATCCGGGTGCCGGTGCCGGAGGCGCTGGCCGATCTGGAGGGGCTGGTCGATGAGTTCGTCCTCGTCCCGGACGACCTCACCCTGCGCGCCATGCGCCTGCTGCACCAGCACGCCGGGCTCGTGGCCGAGCCGTCGGGCGCGGTCGGCCTGGCGGGGATCATGCAGCTCGGCGAGGGCTTCGCCGGCAAGACTGTCGGCACGATCGTCTGCGGCGGCAATCTCACGCCGGAGCAGATGCGGACGTGGCTGGCCGAGGCGTGACGTTGGCCGAGCCGCCAGAACGCACGGCGATTCAGGCGCGCTCCACGTGTTGCGAGTCCCGGATACACTACCGGCAATGCCCCGCGGCGTTTCGCCGGTCGAGAGCGATGGCGCTGGATGCGCTCGCGCTCCCCGGCCGGTGAGTGGGAGGATGAGATGGCGGCGCATGCGAATCGACCGAGCCGGGCCAGAGGAATGGCGGAGGGGGTGGCACGACAAGCCACGCCGTGGCGGAGCGGCCAGAGCTGGTGGGTGGTAGCGATCGAGGGGGTTGTCGCGCTCCTGATCGGCATCTTCGCGCTCGCCCAGCCGCAGACGGCGGGCGGCATCATCCGGCAGCTCATCGCCGTCGTGCTGCTCGTGGCGGCAGCCGGGCAGATCACGGCAAGCTTTCGCGCGCAGCACCCCGCGGTCGCGGCCTGGACGGCGTTGCGGGGCGGCGTCGGCGCGAGCGCGGCGGTCCTGACGCTGGTCTCGCTCCTGTCGACCTTCATCCCCGCCGACGGCTCGCGGCAGATCCTGGCGCTGGGCCTCCTCGCCTACGGCATCATCGGCATCCTCGCCGCCGTCATGAGCCGCGAGGAGGGGGGGCTGCGCTGGGGAGCGCTGGTCGGCGACGCCCTGGTGATCGTGCTCGCCTATCTGATGCTGACGCAGACGACGGAATCGACCGGCAGCACGCAACTGATCGGCTGGGTGCTGATCGTCGGCGGCGTGGCCCTGCTGGTCCTGACCTGGCTGCTCTGGAATCGGGGGCGCGCCCGCGCGGCGTGAGGTGGACGTGGCGTCACATGCGCCCTCTCCGGCAGAGGCAAGGGGTGGCGGTAGCGAAATAGCCCTCTCCCGGCGCGGCCTGATCGGCGCTGCTCTGGCCGCGGCGCTCTCGCGCGATCGGGTCGCGGCCCAGGTCGCGGCGCCGCGCTACGTCTTCCTCCGGGGCTGGGGCGGCGTCGGCACGGCGACCGGCCGGCTCGATGGCCCGGTCGGGGTGGCCGTCTACCGCAACCAGGTCTACATTGCCGAGAGCTTCAACAACCGCGTCCAGCAGTTCACGCGGGCCGGGGAGTTCGTGCGCGCCTGGGGCGGGTTCGGCAGCCGCGATGACCAGCTCAACCGGCCGCGCGGCGTGGCGGTCGATGCCGATGGCCAGGTCTATGTCGCTGACTCCTTCAACCACCGCGTCCAGATCTTCACCGCCACCGGTGATTTCGTGCGCGGCTTCGGCCAGCGTGGCAGCGGCGACGGCGCATTCGAATACCCATGGGGCGTCGCCATCGGCCGCCGGGGGCGCATCCTCGTCGCCGACACGCAGAATCACCGCATCCAGGCCTTCAATGCGCGGGGCCGCTTCCTGCAATCATGGGGCAGCCGGGGGAGCGTGTCCGGCCGCTTCTCGTCGCCGCGCGGCATCGCTACCGACCCGCAGGGGCGCACCTACGTGGCGGACACGAATAACCACCGCGTGCAGGTCTTCAATGCCCATGGCGACTTCCTGCGCGCGTGGGGGCGGGAGGGGAGCGCCAACGGCGCCTTTCGCTGGCCCGAAGACGTCGCCGTCGATTCGCAAGGGCGCGTCTTCGTCACCGATTCGGGAAACAGCCGGGTGCAGGTCTTCACCATCGCCGGGCAATATCTGACCCAGTTCAGCACGATGGCGATCGCGCCGGCCGGCTTCGACCCGATCGGCCTCGCGGTCGATATCGCCGATCGCATATTCGTGACAGAGATGGAGAATGACCGCCTCGAGGTGTTCTTGCCGATTGTCTGAAGCCGTCGAGCGGTGCGCCAGGAGGCCGGCACGGCGCATGACGGAAGCACGGGAGCGATGACGTGGCAACGATGACATTGACGGGCGCGGCCTACCTCAACGGCGAGTTCGTCTCGGCCGACGAGGCGAAGGTCTCTATCTTCGACAGCGGCTTCATCGGCGGCGTCTCCGTCTTCGATACCCTCGCCTGCTGGCGGGGCGGGCTCTTCAAGCTGCCGCAACACCGGGCGCGCTTCGAGCGCTCGGCGCACGCGGCGATGATCCCCCTCCGCCATTCCGGTGCCGAGCTGGAGGCGATCATCATCGAGACGACGCGCCACTCGGGCCTGCGCGACGCCTACGTGCAGGCGATCGCCACGCGCGGCCGCCGCCCGACCCCCTCCATCCCCTCGAACGAGCCGACGCTCATCGTCTACGCCATCCCTTATGTCTCGCTCTGGCTCGAGGAGAAGGCGGATCGCGGGATCAGCGTGATGATCCCCTCCATCCGGCAGTGGCCGCCTTCCGTCATTGACCCGAAGGTGAAAAATTTCAATCGGATGCACACCCATCTGGCACGGATGGAGGCCGAACGCGCCGGCGCGGATGACATCGTGCTGCTCGACGACCGGGGCCTCCTCACGGAGAGCCGCGGTTCCAACCTCTTTCTCGTGCGCGGCGGCACGCTCTACACGCCGCGGGCGGGGATTCTGGAGGGGATCACCCGGCAGACCGTCTTCGAGATCGCCGCCGAGCGGGAGATCCCCGCCGCCGAGCACGATCTGACCCCCTTCGATCTCTACACTGCCGAGGAAGCCTTCCTCTGCAGCACCGCCGGCGGCATCTACCCGATCGCCGAGGCGGACGGGCGCACGGTCGGCGCCGGCGGCCTCGGCCCGATCACGCAGACGATCCGCGAGCGCTACTGGGAGCGCCACCTGAGCGGCCCGGACGTGACGCCGGT
>JADYYO010000230.1 GCA_020853615.1 Thermomicrobiales bacterium | reverse complement strand
GCCGGCGTCAGGAGCTCTTCCGCAACGTAGCCAGTCTCTCCGCTCTCGGTGACCTCCACCGGCCACCAGACGAAGCCATCAGCGGTCACGGGCGGCCCGGTGACGGTCAACGCCGTCCCGAGCGGCAGCGTGGCGATTACCCCGGTATCGAGCCCCGGCCCATCGCGCAGGTTGGTGTCCGCCGCGCCATTCGTCACCGCCTCACCCGGGGTGAAGGCGCCCTCCGTCGCGGTCGTCGTCGCGGCCGCTGTCGCCCGCGGGGCTGGCGTCGCCGTCGCCTCGGTCTCGATCGTGATCAGAGGCGACTCCGTGGCCGGCCCGGCGGTTGCCGTCGGTGCCGGGGCCCCGCCGGGCGGCTCGGTGGCGATGAGAATCACCGACTCTGCCCCCGGCCTCGGCGTCGGCGTGGGGGCGGCAGCGGTCGCCGCCGGAGATTCTGCCTCCGTGACGATGGCAGCTTGCTGGGTAGGCGCGACCGTGGGCGCTGGCGCGGTCGATTGCGCGGGCGCGCTGGGCTGCCCGGACGCGGCCTGTTGCGGCGTGGCCGGAATGGCCGGCGCGGCGGCGACGTCGATCGCCAACTCCGGCGCGGAGGGGATGAGGACGATCTGGCGAAGCTGGGCGTCCTCGCGCACGCCGAACCAGACCCAGCCTCTCGCTCGCTCGCCACCCATCAGCGTGCGCGCGCCGAGAGCGGGCTCGCTGCCAGAGACGGCGCCGCTTCTATAGGAAAACCCCTCGTCGTCGCGCAAGGAGATCGCGTTTGCGCCGTAGGTGAGCGGCTGATCGGAGTCGTTGATGACCTCGACGTCGAAGGCGACGTAGCGGAGACCCCGCGACGACTCGCTCGGGTTAGGCAGCACCCCGGCATAGGGATCCTGGATGCCGTGGACGACAAAGCGCCAATCGGGCGCGTTGGCGACCGCCTCCGGCGTGGCATTCTGCCCGAAGGCCGCGGGCCAGTGACCGCCGGCGATCAGCAGGACGCCGGTGACGATCAGCAGAGGCACCCAAACCAGTGTGCGCAGTCGCTTCATACTCCAATCCCTCCGATGACCGAGCCCGCGCGGTCACGCACGTCCACCGCCAGCACGTCCTGTTCCTCGCGATCGGACACGTCCCGTCGACTTTTCCGGTCCGAGCGCGCCCGGCCGGCCAAGGAGGCCGCGCAATCACTCAATAGTCGTGGAAGCCCCCTCGCGACGTCGGGCGACGGAGTCGCTTGACGACGAGCAGATGGTCGATCCGCCATGGACTCGATTCCAGACTCGGCGCCCTCGACGGCGCTCGACCATGATACGTGGTTGCGATGGCGAGCCGCGTCGTCTCCCCGTTCTCGATGCACCCCATCGTGATCGGGACCCCATGCTGGCGTGGCGAGCGCCAATCGGGCGCCCGCGCGATGGCTCCCCCCGATGGGCAGATCCGCCTCGCGGCGACGCCGATTTTTAGGACTCGTGGCACTTGACCGGCGTGGCAAAACCGGAGATCGTTATGGTGAACGATCGCGTGGATGAAAGGAGAAAACCGGGTCGCGAAACCACTTGCGCGTTCGCGCGTTGGTGAACACAGCGAAGGGTGTTCCTCACCCGCGAGAGGACTTGGCTCGAAGCGCGGTCTGGAACAGATCATGCTGGTGAAAGCAAAAGCGAGCCGGCGCCGCGTCGCCGGAATGAATGCGATCGCCAGCGGAGGGAGGATCACAATGCAGTTTGTCAGGGACAGCCATCGGGGAGACCCCGCCCCCGTATCGACTCGTCGCGGCCTGGCCTCGAAGGCGGTGAGGCTGGCCAGTGGCGTTGCCCTGACGGCGACGCTCGTCAGCTTCGCCGGCGTCCAGCCTGTCTTCGCGCAGGACGACACGATCACGTTGACGCGCGGTGGTTCGACCCTCACCGTGAGCCCGGGCCACGCGGATGCCGTCTCGGCCGTCGCCGAGGCGCACGCCTCCCCCGGCCACGCCGAGACGATCGCGGCCGGCGCGCGCGCCGTCGCCGACTGCGTGGATGGCGCGCTGGCCGAAGGCTCCGCCGCGCTCGCCGTCGCCCATCCGGACGAAGGCGCCCTGACCGAGAGCGCCGCCGTCACGAACGTCGCCTCGAATCAGTCAGGCAACGACGCGGTCAATATGTCGGCCGACGACATGGCCGCCGAGATTCTGGCCAACAACCGGGCCGCCCAGATGGCCGGGTTGGTGCCGGAAGATGGCGGTGGCGTCCGCAAGAACGTCGAGAACCGCTGCGGCGAGAAGGAGCGCAAGGTGACTCCGCCGGCGGAAGAGGTCGCGCCTCCGGCTGAAGAGGTCGCCCCGCCGCCGGTCGTGGTCGAGGTTCCGGTGACGGGCACGGGCGTTCCTGCCTCGCAGCTCGCCTCGCTCTTCGCTGCCGCGGCTGCCGCCGCGGGCGCTGGCGCGGTTGGCTTGTCGGGCAATCGCCGGCTCGCGTTCCGGAGCGGTGACGCCCGGCGCTAACCCCGCCGGAGAGACCGCCCGAGATCAGGGCAGAACAAGACGGGTGCTGGAGATTGACTCCGGCGCCCGCTTCGTTGTGTCTGACGCCAACCGATCAGCGCCGCCGGTTCCCGATCCAGCCCCAGCGGTGGAAGAGGAGCACGCTCCCGAAGGTCACGGCCACGATCATGAGCATCATCACGACGAAGCCGGCCGCGGAGGTGATCACGCCGAGGTCGAAATTGGTGCCGTAGAAGCTGAAGATCACCGTCGAGGGGAGGAGGATCGTCGAGACGATCGTCAGCACCTTCATGATGTCGTTCGCCTGCCGCGAGACCTCCGAGACGTAGAGGTCGAAGGCGCCATTGACCGCCTCCTTCGCCGCCTCGAGGCTGTCGAGGAGCTGAGCGAGCCGCTCCGAGAGGTCGCGGAAATAGGGCTCGATCGTCTCGCCACCGGCAAACGGAAAGTCTGGCCGGATGAAGGCGGCGATGATTGGCCGGTGCTGGCCGGCCAGGCGGTAGATGGCGAAGACGTAGCGCTTCAGGCGGAGCAGATCCTGCAGAAATGCCTCCGAAGTGTCGGTCAGCGCCCGCTCCTCCAGCGCCTCGATCTCATCCTGCACCTCCTCGGTCAGCCGCCCGAAGTGCGCCAGCAGCTCGTCGATGATGATCGACAGGAGGAAGGCGGAGTCGAGCTTCAGCAGCGCGGGATTCTGCGTCCCCCGCGCCAGCAGGCTCTCGGCGAAGGGGATCGGCCGCTTGTGCGCGCTCACGAGGTAGTTGCGGCCGACGAAGAGATCGAGCTCGCTGGCGACGACGCGCCGCTCGGCCGGATCGCTATACGGAACGGTGACGGAGACCAGGTAGCACTGGCCGGAGATGCTGACGCGCGGGCGCTCCCAGCCGGCCAGCGCGATGCGCACCGCCGCCTCGGGCAAAGCGAGCTCGTCGGCCACCGCTTCCAGGTCGTCCGGCCCATAGTCGGTGAGGTTGACCCAGACGAAGTCCTCGTCGTCGGCGGCAAGCCCGGCGATCTCGGCGAAGGCGACCTCGCGCGGCTCGTCGTCCTCGCGGAAGAGCCAGGCGTCCAGATCGACGCTGCCTGCCCTACCGACCGGCGCCGCCTCCGTCTCGACGACATCGGGCGCCAGCGGCGTCTTCTCGGCCTCACCCCCGGCAACGGTTTGCAGCCGGTCGTCCCGGTTGCTCACCGCGCTCCTCGTTGTCCTGACGCTGCTCATGCCAACCCTGAAGCACGCATGCGAACTAGCGCGGCGCCTGCCGAACCCGCGCATCTTGCGGCCGGCATTGCACTCGATGTGCCAGGCAGGAATGGTCCGGCGGGACTCCGGGGGTCGCCTCAGGCGAATTGCGGGATGATCTCGCGGGAGATCTGCTCGATCGGGCCGTGATCATACGCGATGCCCGGCAGGTAGAAGATGACGTAGTCGATGCCGGCGTCGATCACCGGACGCAGGCGATCGACGATTTCGTCGCTGGTCCCGACCCAGTAGTCCCGGGCGAACGCCTCCGGGCTCAGCCCGGTCGCCTCCCGCGTCGCCGCGATCGCCCGCTCGCGATCCGCCTCCTTCTCGAGCAGCAGGAGGCTGATGCTCGTCGACTTGACGATCGCGTCGATGTCGCGGCCCGCTGCCTCACAGTGCCGGCGCAGCACGTCCATCTTCTGCCGGATCACCTCCGGGTTGCCGTAGCCGAAGTTGCTGGCGTCGCCATACTGCGCCACCAGCTTGAGGGTTACCTGCTCCCCGCCGCCGCCGATCCAGAGGGGCGGGTGCGGCTTCTGCACCCCCTTCGGCTCGTTGATCGCGCGGTCGATGCTGTAGTGGCGGCCGTTGAACGTCGGGTACTCCTCGGTCCACATCCGGTGGATGATCTCGACCCCTTCGCGGAACATGCGCATCCGCTCCGGGATATCGGGGAAGCCGTAGCCGTAGGCGTGCCACTCCTCCTCGTACCAGCCGGCGCCGATGCCGGCGTAGAGGCGGCCGTGGCTGGCGACGTCGATCGTGGAGGTGATCTTGGCGACCAGCGCCGGGTTGCGGTAGCCGTTGCAGGAGACCATCTGCCCGACCCGGACGCGGCTCGTGTCGCGCGCCAGCGTCGCGGTGATCGTCCAGCACTCGAAGGTCGTCTCCAACTCCGGGCGCGGCACCGTCAGGAAGTGATCGTAGACCCAGATCGAATCCCAGGCCGGGTCGGCGTCGACTGCCTGCGCCACCCCGGTCATCGCCTCGAACTGCGCCACCGGATCGTCGATCTTCGCCAGGTCGAGCTTCCACCCCTGTGGGACAAACGCCCCGAATCGCACCGCCATCGCGCCCCTCCGTTCCACGTCGCCTCGCGCAACCGTTCGCTGCCAACAGCATGGCACGTTCCGGGCACGACCGTGAGAACCCAGGTGTTGCGTGAACATCATATTGACTTCGTGTGAAGACAGGCGTAATCTGCGCGCATCAGTCGATCTCCAACTCGATCGTGTCCCCGTTGTTCGCCGCCACGATTCGTTCATCCCTCCCGGGGAGATTGCAGTCGACAGGACACAGGATGAGATCATGAAGGCGTCCACCATCCTGGGATCAGCGACCCTCGCCGTGGCCATCCTCCTCTCTCCGGGCATCCCGCCAGCCCCGGCTCCTGATCTAGCCCTGGCGGACGAGGACGAGCGCGCAACATCGCCCAACGAACCATCAACACGCGAGGACGGGGAACCGGAGGTCTACATCGTCACCCGCGAGTTCTCCGTCACCCGCAAGGGCAACGGCGGCAAGCACGGGGACCGCGTCAAGCGGCATCACGGCAAGGCACGCAAGAGCCGCGCGGGCCGCGTTGCTGCCGAAACGTTCAAGGTGAGCAAGAACGGCACGACCGTTCGGCTCTACCCCACGTTGGGCGTCCAGGACTTTGGCAACAATGAGAACGTGCGGGGGCAGGTGTACTCGACGACGAACGCCCGCCCGCGCGACGTCAG
>JADYYO010000229.1 GCA_020853615.1 Thermomicrobiales bacterium | reverse complement strand
GTGATGCTCGAGCCGCTCCGCCTCGGCGTGGACCTCGTCCCAGTCGAACCCGAGCGATTCGGTCAGATAGAGCTCGAGCAGGCGATGGTGCCGGATGACCCGCAGGGCGATCCGTTCGCCGGCGGGGGTCAGCGCCACGTTGCGATACCGGCTGTGCTCGGCCAGCCCCAACTCGTGCAGGCGCTTGACCATATTCGTGACCGAGGCGCCCGAGATGCGCAACTCCTCGGCCAGCCGCTGCATCGTCACCGCGTCGAACTCCTCCTGCAGGCGATAGATCGCCTTCAGGTAGTCCTCCATCGCCTGAGTGACGCGCGGCGACTCTGCCGGTTCCGGCTCAGGGGGGGTGATGTTTTCGGTCCGCGGTTGTTGCTCCATTACCGTCCCAGCTAGCCTCTCGCGCCCGTGGCCGGCGCGCAGTGGTGTACAAGGGAACCATACCTAGCGCGCCACGACCTGTTCAGCCGCCTGGCGGCCACGGGCGGTCAGGACGAGGCGGCCATTGTCCCGATCGACCCAGCCGCGGCGAGTCGCCCCGGCGATCGCCAGCCCCGTGCGTTGGGGTGACCAGCGCAACCCCTCGCGGAGATGGGCGACGCGGCTCTCCTCGTCCCGCTCCGGGCCACTCTCATGATTGAACAAGTGGACGGCGAGCATCTGGCTGGCGATGGTGGCCCGCTGGCGGCGCGTCCGCCAGGCGCGGGCGATCAACCCCTGTCGCGGCGCGCCGAGCAGCGCGAGACCGAAGAGCGCGCCCGTCGCGCTGACCATCGCCCCGGCGATCGAGGTGTCCCAGGCGATCGCCGCCCGGTAGCCGATCAACGCTGCCGCCGCGCCGAAGGCGACCGACAGCGGGATCATCAGCGCCAGCCGCTCGGTCAGCAGGTAGGCCGTCGCCGCCGGCACGATCACCAGCGCGACGACGAGCACCGCGCCGACAGCGGAGAAGGCGCCGACCGCCGTGACGGAGAGGACGAGCATCAGCGCGTAGTGGACCAGCACCGGCGAGAAGCCGAGCGCCGCCGCCAGCCCGGCATCGAAGGTCGTTAACTTCAGCTCCTTGGTGAAGAGGCCGACGAAGAGGACGTTGATCAGGCAAAGCGCGCTCATCACCCAGATCGAGCGCGGGCCGAGGTCGCGCTCGCCGATCGTGAGCGTATCGAAGGCGACGAACTCGATATTGCCGAAGAGGATGGCGTCGGCGTCGAGGTGGACGTCGGCGAACTGGCTGGTGACCAGCACCGTCCCCAGCGCGAACATTGCCGGGAAGACGATGCCGATCGCCGCCCCGCCGTCGACGCGGCGCGTCCGCTCGAGTGCCTGCACGGCGGTAACGGTGATCGCGGCGGCGAGGACCGCCCCGAGGAACCCCGCCAGCAGGTTCGGCCCGTGCGCCAGCACGTAGCCCGCGACCAGCCCGGGCAGGATGGCGTGGCTGATGGCGTCAGCCATCATCGCCATGCGGCGCAGGATGAGGAAATTCCCCAGCAGCGCGCAGGCGCTGGCGACGAGGACGCCGGTGAGGGGGACCGCGATCTCCGAGCTCATGGTCGGCTCCCTTCCGACTCGACCAGCGCCACCGGCGTTGGCATCGGGCCGGACAGCGCGCGATGCCGCTGGCGCAGCCGATCCCAGACGAGGCCGCGCGCCGGGGCAAAGAGGAGCGACCCAAAGACGATCGCCGTCAGCGTCAGCACGATCGTCGGCCCGGTCGGCAATCCCTGCCGGGTGAAGCTGAGGAGCGCGCCGCTGACGCCGGCCGTCGCCCCGAAGAGGGCCGAGAGGGCGATCATGGGAGCGAGGCGGTTCGTCCACTGCCGCGCGGCGGCGGCGGGGCCGATGAGCATGGCGGCCATCAGCACCACCCCGACCGTCTGCAGGCCGATGACGACGGCGACGACGATCAGCGAGGTGAGGAGGATGCTGAGGCGCGTCGTGCCGAAGCCGAGGCTGCTGGCGAACGCGGGATCGAAGGTCAGGAGCGTGAACTCCTTGGAGAAGAGGAGCACGAGGAGGAGCGCCGCGCCGCCAAGGATGGCGAAGGTGATCACGTCCCGCGCCACGAGCGCGGCGGCCTGGCCGAAGAGGTACTTGTCGAGCCCCGCCTGGTTCGCGTCGCCCCGCTGGTTGATGAAGGTGAGGAGCGTGACGCCAACGCCGAAGAAGGTGCTGAGCACGATGCCGAGCGCGGCATCCTCGCTGAGGAGGGTGCGGCGGACGATGAGGAGCAGGAGCATCGTGCCGACCCAACCGGCGATCCCCGCGCCGAGGAGGAGGACGATCGGCGCCTTGCTCCCGGTCAGTAGAAAGGCGAGGCAGATGCCGGGCAGCGCCGCATGCGCCAGCGCGTCGCCCAGCAACCCCTGCCGGCGCAGGAGCGCGAAGGTCCCCAACACGCCGCTGACGATGCCGAGCAGCGCCGAGCCGAGCGCGACGTTGCGCAGGGTATAGTCGAAGAGGAGGTCGCGCAGTAGCCCGCTCATGCCCGCCCCTCCAGCTCCTCGGCGAGCCGGCTGAGCAGCGAGATGCGCCCCCCATAGGTGCGCGCGAGGTTCTCCGGCGTGAACGTTTCGGCGAAGGGCCCGGCGGCCATCACCCGCACGTTGAGGAGCACCAGCCAGTCGAAGTAGTCGGGCGCCGACTCCAGGTCGTGGTGGACGCAGACGACGGTCTTGCCCCGCGCCTGCAACACGCGCAGGAGATCGACGATGGCCCGCTCGGTGGTGGCGTCGACGCCGGCGAACGGCTCGTCCATGATGTAGAGATCGGCGTCCTGCGCCAGGGCGCGCGCCAGGAAGACCCGCTGCTGCTGCCCGCCGCTGAGCTGGCTGATCTGCCGTCGCGCGAAATCGGCCATGCCAACCTGGTCGAGGCAGCGCATGGCGACCTCGCGCTCCGCCCGGCCCGGCCGCCGGATCCACCCCAGGCGGCCATAGGTGCCCATCAGGACGACATCGAGCGCATTCGTCGGAAAATCCCAGTCGACGCTGCCACGCTGCGGGACGTAGCCGACCCGCAGTCGCTGCTCGTCGTAAGGGCGGACGAAGATCTCCACCGACCCGGCCGCCGCCGGCACGAGCCCCAGCGCCGCCTTGATCAACGTCGATTTTCCGGCCCCGTTCGGGCCGATGATCGCCGTCAGCGTGCCGGCGGGGATGTCGAGGTCGATATCCCAGAGGACCGGCGTCTCCCGGTAGGCGACAGTCAAGTCGCGGATGGCGATGGCCGGCGCGGCGAGATCGCGGGGCGCGGCCGCATGCGACCGCTCTGTGATGACCATGAGAGCCCTCCCACTACGGCGGCGACAGCGCCGAGACGATGGTGTCGACGTTGTGCCGAACCATGCCGAGATAGGTCCCCTCGAGCGTCCCCTCCGCGCCCATGGCGTCGGAGAAGAGCTGGCCGCCGATGGCGACCTCGAAGCCGCGATCGCGGACCGCCGCCTGCACCGCCTCGATGGTGGCGGGCGGCACGCTCGATTCGACGAAGATGGCGGGGATGCGCCGCTCGGCGATCTCCTCGGCGAGCGCCTGGATGTCGCTGGCCGTCGCCTCGGTCGCGGTGCTCATCCCCTGCAGACCGCGCACCTCGATGCCGTACCGCTCGCCGAAGTAGCCGAAGGCGTCGTGCGCGGTCACGAGGACCCGCTGTTCGTCCGGAATCCCGGCGATCGCCTCGGTCGCATAGGCGTGCAACGCGTCGAGCTCGGCCAGATAGGCCTTGAGATTGGCCTGATACGTGGCCTCGCTTGCGGGATCGAAGGCGATCAATTCGTCGGCGACCCGCCGCGCGGCCTCCTGCCAGAGGGTGACGTCGAACCAGACGTGGGGGTCGTACTTGCCGGCGAACCGGGGAGACTCGCGCAGCAGATCTTCCGGAATCCCCTCCGCCACCGGCACGGCCGGCGTGCCGGCGCGGTCGATCTTGACCAGAAGATCGGTCATGCGCCCCTCCAGCTCGAGCCCGTTGGAGAAGATGATGCTGGCGCCCTCCAGCTTGCGGATGTCGCCGGCGCTCGGCTTGTAGAGGTGCGGGTCAACCCCCGGCCCCATCAGCGAGACGACCTCGACCCGCTCGCCGCCGATGTTGCGCACCAGGTCGCCGATCATGCCGGTCGTCGTCGTCACCTGGATCGGGTCGGCGGCCCGGGCGACCGGGATCCCCGGCGCGGCGAGCGTGATGACGAGCAGGGCGGCCAGCAACGCGATCAGCCGCCTCGCGTCGCCGCGCCGGACCGGCGGGGGCGATTTCCGTCTTGCGTCCATGGAGAGATCCTTCCCAGAAGAGAATCAGTGATAACTATCTATCGATAGCATCCTGGTAGATATCATAGTTTAGTCAAAACTAAATCAAGCGTCGAGTGGTGCCATAATGCACGTCACCGGGCAACACGAAACGGGGTCGCCGGCAAGCCGGCAACCCCGTGTTCACTAAGCGTTGCGCCGAAAGGGCGCTCGCTCCCTATGCGCGCGCCGGCACCCAGCGCTCCTCCGGCAGCCGCACCGAGGCCACGCTCTGCAGCTGGAAAAGGAGGCCGAGGGCCGAGACGACGATCCAGGCG
>JADYYO010000228.1 GCA_020853615.1 Thermomicrobiales bacterium | reverse complement strand
GTCCTCCCCGCATCTCCAGCGTTTTCCGTAATGCCCGGAAACAACCAGCGCCCCGCGCCGCATGTGCGGCGCGGGGCGCTGGCAGCAGGAGCGGCCGGCCACTACGGGTACATCTCCTCCTCGCAGGCGATGGCGTCACCGTCGGGGTCGAGGGAGGCGTTGAGCGCGGGATCGACCGACGATTCGAGCGCGAGCTGGGCGTCGTACCAGGTCGGGAAATCGCCGCAGGTCTGCACGGCGGCCTCCCCTGAACTGGTCTCGTCGGTCGTCGGCTCGGGCGCGCTGGCGGGCGCCTCGCCCCGGGAGCGATTCGCGCGCGGCCCTTCGTTGGCGACGCCGGAGGTCAACGTCCCCGGGGCCATCGACACGCTCGAGGTGCCGGACTGCCCGGTGCCGCTCGGGCTCGACAGCACGGGCGGGGCCAGCCCGACCGGCGGGGTCAGGTTCGCACCGACCGGGACGCTCGGCGCGGGGTTGCTGTTGGCCGGGGCCTCCGACGCGGGCTTGCCATCCTCCGCGGTCGCGCTCTCGGTCTGCGCGGAGACGCCGCCCAGCCAGAACGACGCCGCCAAGGCGACGGCCACGATCGACGCGAAGATGCGCGTGATCCTCATCCCTCTCTCCAATCCGGCCCGGCTGGCGGGCCTGGTAGCGACGACGCGGGCCGCTGCTTTTCCGTTGCAGCACCATGCGCCCGCGTACGAACGGGTTTCCACCCTTGATGACGCGGGCGAGGCCGAAGTGGTTTCGCGGCCGATGTCGCGAATAGTCCTGATCGCCCCTGCACCATCGTCCGATGGAAGTTGTGCAGTTTGCACGAAAACTCATGGAAAAGCCGTTCACGCTGCACGATGACGGGCCCTTTTCAACCTCATACACTCAATGCTCGGCGGGAGCGAAGCGTTGCCCCGCATGGGTCCCTGGCCCGCAAGCTCGCGAATGTCGCGGAAGGAAGGTCGAAGCGTATGGTCGTCGCGGTCGCGGAACCGATTGGCACATCAGCACTGCACCGGGTGATCCTCGGCGCGGGCCCCGGCAAGCAGGAGATCCTCGAGCGCGTGCAGGCGGACGGGGTCACCTTCGTCGATCTCCAGTTCACCGATGTCATGGGCACGGTCAAGAGCGTCACCATCCCGGCCTCGGGTCTGGAGCACGTGATCGACGGCGGCCAGTGGATCGACGGTTCCTCGATCGCCGGGTTCACCCGCATCGCCGAATCGGACATGTTCCTGACCCCTGATCTCTCCACCTATGCCGTCATTCCCTGGACGCGGGGGGATCATACGACCGCGCGCCTCATCTGCTGGGTTCACAACCCGGACGGGGCTCCCTTCCCGGGCGATCCGCGCGGCGTCCTCCTGCGCCAGCTCGAGCGCCTGGCCAACCTCGGCTACACGTTCAAGACCGGGCCGGAGCTGGAGTTCTTCCTCTTCCAGAAGAACGGGGACGAGATCTCGCCGCTGCCGCACGATCGCGCCGGCTACTTCGACTACTCGACCGACCTCGCCTACACCGTCCGCAAGGATATGGTGAAGGCGCTGGACGACATGGGGATCGACGTCGAGGCGAGCCACCACGAGGTCGCCATCGGCCAGCACGAGATCGACTTCGAGTACGGCGACGCCGTCGATACAGCCGACCGCGCCACGACGTTCAAGTCGGTGCTGAAGGCGATCGCGCAGCAGCATGGCCTGCACGCGACCTTCATGCCGAAGCCGATCGAGGGGATCAACGGCTCGGGCATGCACGTGCACATGAGCTTCGGCTTCATCGACCGCCCGGGCAACGCCTTCGTCGACGAGGACGACCCGTATGGGCTGTCGAAGACCGCACGCCACTTCATCGCCGGTCTTCTCGCCCACGCGCGGGGGATGTCGGGCGTCCTCTCGCCGCTCGTCAACTCCTACCGCCGGCTCGTGCCCGGCTACGAGGCGCCGGTCTACGTCTCCTGGGCACGCACGAACCGCTCGGCGCTCGTCCGCGTGCCGTCGATCCGCGGCGGCCACACGGCCGCGACTCGCGTCGAGCTGCGCTGCCCCGACCCGTCGTGCAACCCCTACCTGGCCTTCGCGGTGATGCTGGCGGCGGGCATCGACGGCATCGAGCGCGAGCTGCACGAGCCGGAGCCGGTCGAGGAGAACCTCTACCACTTCACCGACGAGGATCTGGAGCGTCGGCACATCCCGACCCTCCCCTCGACCCTCGGGGAGGCGGTCGCCGAGATGAAGGCCGACCCGCTGATCCGGGAAGCGCTGGGCGATCATGTCTTCGAGAAGCTGACCGAGGCCCAGCAGACCGAATGGGACGAGTTCCGCAAGCATGTCACGCAGTGGGAGCGGGATCGCTACCTCGTCAACTACTAGCCCCGCGATCGCGCCTCACATCGTGAAGCAGGGAGGGCGGCCCGTCGGCCGCCCTTCTTGTTGCGCCCGGATGCTCCCCAGGCTCCGGTTCACTCCCCCGGGTTCTCCCGCGCCGCTGCATTGACGGCAGCGCTCTGCCGCCAGCCGTCCCACGGCCAGCGGCCGTCGATCTCGACGTCGATGCTGAGGCTGAGGACGGTCCGCACCAGGACGATGACCGCCAGCACCACCACGCTGTTCAGCGTCGGCTCGATCGCTACTGTCTTGATGATGTCCCCGGCGACCAGAAACTCGAGCCCGAGCAGGAGCGAGCGGCCGAGGAAGCGGCGCAGGTTCTCGTATGCTTGCGTATTGCGAATCGGCTGCCGGAGGAGCTCGCGCAGGAAGATGATCACGCCGCCGGCCGCGCCAAAGGCGATGATGGCGACGCCAGCGTAGTCGATCCATTCGCTGATCGCGGTGATGAGCGCTTTCGAGTCCACCGCGCGCGTCCCTCCCGCTACCGCGGCCAGATCCTGAGCAGAGCGGGCCGGACCTCGCCGGCCCGCGCGCGCCACGCGCGTATCCTATGACCTTTGCCGGATGGTGAAAACACGTGATCGGAGCAACCACTGATGGCCGAAAGACCCGAGCTCGATCCGCTGGGGCGTGATTTCGCGCGCCTCGCCTTCGGCATCGAGCGCCACGTTCCGGGCTTTATCGACGCCTGGCTCGGCCCGGAGGTGACGCGGGCAGCGCTCGAGCCAGCGGCTCCACCCGCGCCAGAAACGCTCGTCGCCGACGCGCGCGCTCTGCTGGAGCGGATCGCCGCCGCGCCGATGGCGGAGAGCCGCCGCGGCTACCTCGCAAAGCAGGCCGAGGCGATGCTGGCCACCGCCCGGGGCATCGCCGGGGAGGAGATCCCCTACCGCGAGGAGGTGCGCCTTCTCTTCGACGTCGAGCCGGCAGCAGCGCCGGAGCGCGACTTCGATGCGGCGATCGCCGACCTCGATCGCCTGCTGCCCGGCGACGGCTCGGTCTCTGAGCGAATGGCGGCGTGGCGGGAGCGCTATGTGATCTCGCCCGAGGCCGCGCGGCAGCTCGTCGACCTGATCCTCCCCGAGCTGCGCGAGCGGACCGCGGCGATCGTCGGGCTGCCGGCCGGCGAGGCGATCGAGATCGCGATGGTCCACGACAAGCCGTGGAGCGGCTACAACTGGTATCTCGGCGCCGCGCGCTCGCGGGTCGAGCTGAACACCGACCTGCCGATCCACGCCTTCCGGCTCACCGAATTGCTCGCCCATGAGGGGTACCCGGGCCACCACACCGAACACGCCCTGAAGGAGCGCCTCTACACCGAGGAGGGGATGGGCGAGCACGCCCTGCAGCTCATCAATACCCCGGAGTGCATCATCTCCGAGGGGATCGCCACCCTCGCCGAAGGGATGATCTTCTCTCCGGAGGAACTGGCGCGCTTCCGCCGCGAGCGCGTCTACCCCGCCGCGGGCATCGCCGGCGACCCGGAACGGGAGATCGCCATTGCCGAGGCGCGCACGGCGCTGACGCCGGTGGCGGGGAACGCGGCCCTGCTCTTGCATGAGGAGGGGCGAAGTCCGGAGGAGGCCGTCGCCTATCTGCAGCGCTACGGCCTCTCGACCGAAGCGGAGGCGCGACAGCGCCTGCGCTTCATCTCGGAGCCGCTGTGGCGCGCCTACATCTTCACCTATCACGTCGGGCACGACCTGCTGGGGCGGTGGATCGACGCCGGGGGACCGGAGGAGCGCGTGCCGCGCTTCCGCCGGCTTCTCACGGAGCAGGTCTACCCCTCGCAAATTGCGGCGTGGATCGGCGCCGAAGAGCGCGCGGCAACGACGTGAGACGCGGCGCTTCTCAGCGCGATGCCCCGAAAACTGGTACAAACCGGGGGCATCGACGCTGGCGCTGCAGAGGCGGACACGGGAGGAACGACATGGCGAAAGAGCGACATGCCGTCGCGTTCGTGCTCGGCGCTGCGATCGGCGGCGCGCTCGGCGCGGTTTATGGGCTGCTGAACGCCCCGCGCCCCGGCGAGGCGACGCGGGCGGAGCTGACGGAACGCTGGCACGACGTCGGCGAACGGACCTCCCAGGAGATCGCGCAACTCGACATGGAGCTGCGCGACCGGATCCCCGACGAGTGGGCGCCGCGCGGCTACGTCAGCGGTTCGGCCGGCGCCTGAGACAACCTGGCCAGAGTTGACGCGAGCGAGCTGGGGCACGCGGCCAGGTCGCCGGAGAGCGAGGGCGCGGCATGTTTCCGATCGGTGACGAAAATGTCGGCACGAGCATCAAGCCCTATGTCAACTGGGCGCTGATCGGGCTCTGCGTCGTCGTCTTTCTCTACGAGTTGATCCTCCCCCCGCGCCAGCTCGAGGCCTTCTTCTTCCAGTTCGGCGCGATCCCGGCGGAGGTGACGCAGTTTCAGAACCTCTACACGGTCCTGACCTCGATGTTCGTCCACGGCGGCCTCGCGCACATCTTCGGGAACATGCTCTTCCTCTACATCTTCGGCGACAACATCGAAGATGCCATGGGGCATCTCCCCTATCTCCTCTTCTACCTCCTCTGCGGATTCGCGGCGGCGGCGACGCAGATCCTGCTCAGCCCGAACTCGACCATCCCCATCATCGGCGCCTCGGGCGCGATCTCCGGGGTGATGGGCGCCTACATCGTCCTCTTTCCGCAAGGGAAGGTGCGGACGATCGTCTTTTTCGGCTTCTTCGGGCAGGTGATCCTCGTGCCGGCCTGGGTGATGATCGGCATCTGGTTTGCGCTGCAGCTCTTCAGCGGGTTCACCACCCTCGGCGCGGCCGATACCGGCGGCGTAGCATTCTGGGCGCACGTGGGCGGCTTCATCACCGGCGCAATCCTCGTCTGGCTCTTCCGTGACAAGGATGCCGTCGCCCGGCAGAACGCGGTCCGCACGCAGCACGAGCCGTGGCAGCGCCGGTCCGCCGGCACGGGAACCCGTGGCCGCGGCCGCATGTAAGGCAGCAGGGATGACACGATTCTTTCGCTTCGATATCGATCAGGACGCCCTCACCGAGGCGATGTGGGAGTTCGTTACCGACCCGCACCCCTCACGCAACGAGCGACCGGTCGTGCAGGCGCTGCACGACGTCCACCCCGAAAGCGTCGACGTGATGGAGTCGATGCTGCTCGACGGGACGGAGGAGCGGGCGGACGTGGCCGCCTACGTCGCCGCGGTCTTCGGGCGCGAGCCGATTCTCCTCCCTGACGGGAGCTAGAGCGGCGCCCCTAATACGAAATCCGGATAATCACTGCCACCTTGCCACGGCCTGCCCTCACCCCCAGCCTCTCTCCCGGTGCGCTGGGCGAGGGGAGGGGTGACGTCGAGACGGCGTGAGATATCCGGATTCTTTTTCTTTATACGACATCCGCGTAAAGACTTTGCGTCTGTCACGGAAACTGGCGAAACAACTCCCCTCTCCCACCGGAGTGGGAGAGGGGCTGGGGGTGAGGGCAGGCCGTGGCAAGGCGGCAGTGATCACCCGAATTCCGTATAAACCGTGTCATGCTGAGGAACGAAGCATCTCGGCTCAAGGGAGACAGTGTTCGAGGGAGCTGAGATCCTGCGCTGCGCTCAGGATGACACGGCTTCGGCGCGGCGTCAGTCAGCGGACAGCGACTCGCTCATCCGCAGCGAGAGGACCTGCGACACTCCGTCCGCGCCCATGCTGACGCCATAGAGGGTGTCCGCGATCTCGATGGT
>JADYYO010000227.1 GCA_020853615.1 Thermomicrobiales bacterium | reverse complement strand
GCTACCCGAGGGGAATGCGCACGTGTTCCGTGTCGGGGAGATCGAGGGCGGGGAGGCCGGCGATGACGAGGAAGCCGTCTTTCAGATCCAGCGGCCCATTCGGCAGCGGCTGGGGCGCCGCGCCGAGCCATGCGGAAGCGTCATCCGCGGAGACGGCCTCTCCCTGGTAGGTCACCGCGCCGGGGTCGGAGCCGAGGCCGGCGTAGGCGAGGCGCAGCGGCCACGCGCGATCCCCCTCGGAGCCGTCCGGCGCGCCGAGAAGAACCACCGCGGCCAGCGGCCGCTCGCCCGCCGTGATCGCCGCGATCAGGGCGTCGGTCGGCGCGAAGCCGGCGACCCGATCGGCGGCCGAGACGATGAAGAAGCCCCGGTTGGCCGCATCCCAGACGATCAGGGTGTAGGGGAGGACGCCAGCGCTCCCCTGCGTGGGAAAGAGGCTGCCATCGCCGAACGCCTGCACGAGCAGGAGCCCGCTCGCGACTCCTCCAGCGACCGGCGTCGTCTGGGCGGCGACTCCCGATTGCCCTGCCGCCAGTCCGATGGCCGCCAGGATGCCGGCGCCGCCGGCGAGCGCGGCACGGCGCGATGCCGGGCGCCGCGAGAGCGCAGGAGAATCGTGCTGCATGGCTCGCAACCTTTCTCTGGACCACCGGTGTGGCGGATTCCGTGCCGGGCGACCCGATTCTCGCACGCGGGATCACCACGCGACATGGCACGAATCCGGCATTGCGGAGCCAGCGCGGGTATCCTCGAACGTGCCGCAATGACCGCCAACCCCGCTTCTCGCTTTCGTATGGGCGGAGGCCGGAGATGGCCGAGATCAAACGTGTCGATTCACTCGAGATCGGTGAGGACCTCGACTTCACCCGCCGGCAGTGGCGCATCCAGCGCATCGGCTGGGTGGCCTTCCTGCTGATCCTCGTCTTTGGGCTCGCCGGCGGCTTCGGCGGCGGGCCGTTGAGCCACACCACGGCGACCGCGGGTGCGCTGACGCTCGACTACCAGCGCTTCGCGCGCCAGCGCGGCCCGACCTCCCTCGAATTCCGCATCGCCCCCGCGGCGGCCATGCCCGGCGACGACCAGGTCGCCGTCTGGATCGCCACCGACTTCCTCGATGCCATCGACCTCGAGGGGATCGAGCCTGACCCGGCCGAGAGCCTGGCCGGCGCCGACCGGGTCGTCTATCACTTCGCGCTCGCCGATCCCTCGCGGCCCGCGCAGATCACCTTCGCCTACCAGCCAGCCACGGTCGGCATGGTGTCCATTCACGCGGGCATCGTCGGCAGGGATGAGCTTGCGGTCGGTCAGTTCACCTGGCCCTAGCCAGCGCCAGAAGGGAGAACAGCTTGGATTCGATCATCCGGGCGGGTGTCGCCTACGTCATTCTGCTTCTGATCTTTCGTGTCTACGGCAAGCGCTCGCTGGCGCAGATCACCACTTTCGACTTCATCCTCCTGCTCGTCATTTCTGAGGCCGTTTCGCCGAGCCTGGTCGGGAACGACGCCTCGATGACGAACAGCTTCCTGCTCGTGCTGACCCTCCTCGGCATCGAGCTCTTCCTCTCGCTGGTGCAGCCGCGGCTGCCCGCGCTGCAGAAGGTGGTGGAAGACGTGCCGCTCATCCTCGTCGAGAACGGGCGGATGCTCGAGGACCGGATGCGCGAGGCCCGGGTCGATCAGAGCGACATCCTGGCTACGGCCCGGCTGAATCAGGGGGTGGAGCGGATGGAGCAGATCCGCTACGCCATCCTGGAGCGGAACGGGAACATCTCGATCATTCCCGAGCAATCGTAATCGTCGTAGCCCCATGCGGCGCGACGGCTGGTACGTCTCGTGCACGAGGTGCCACAAAAGACGAACGCGAACCAGCCCGAACGGGAGGAGCGATGATGAGCAGCACAACGGTCGATCGGCAGACGATGCTGAAGCTAGCCTACGCCCAGGCCGCGGCCTCGGTCGGTCTGGCGCGCCAGGCGGAAGACGAAACCGATGAACTCCTCTCCCTGGTCGACGTCTCGATCAATGACGTCACCTTCGCGCCGCAGCGGGACGCGGCGGAGCGGATCGCCACCCTGTGGGAGCGGGCCGCGCGCGACCTCGCCATTCTGGAGGCGGTGCGCGGCCTCAGCGACCCCGCGACCTGGGGGGAAGACGGCCCGCCCGCCGTCGAGTGGTACGGCACGCGGCGGGACATGGAGCCGATCGTGGCGGCCGGGGATACCGACCTGGCGCCCTCACAAGTCGACATCGACCCGGCGTAGGCGCGCCGTCGATGCTCCTACGTCCTGTGCCCTCATGGCATGAATCGTGCAGGTCATCGTGCCGAGACCCCGCACGCGGTTCATGACAAGGGTAGCGAGCAAGTGGCATTCAGCAGATCACGTCCCTGGGGACCTCGGCGGCCGAACCTCGGCTGCTGTGTGACCAGCACGCGCCGCCGTGGGGCGCGCGACGATGCCGCGGCGGCGGCATCCGTCGAACCAGGGGCGGCAGAGACGCCCCGAGCGGATGACCGGGTGCTTGCCGAGCGCATGATGGGGCCGGCGCCGGCCATCGCGCTCTCGCTCGACGAGGCGATTGACCGGGTTCTCCTCGCCCTCGAGCCAGGCGCCCTGCCGCCGCCCATCCCGGAGCGCCTCTCGATTCCCGACACCCTCATCGCCGCGCGCCTCTTGCCGGGGCAACGCGGCGACGACACCTCCCGTCGCTCGGCATAGCCGCACGACCCAACAACCGCAGAAGCAGCAGGATTTGCCGTGGCGGAGATCCCTGACGAATCGCTCGCCGCGGCCCGCGCTGCCGGGCTGCGCTACACCCATACCGATCGCCCCGGCATCACGCGCAGTCGCGCCGGGCGCGGCTGGAGCTACCGCGACGCCCACGGCGAGTTGATTCGCGATGCACGCCGGCTGCGCCGGATTCGCGCGCTCGTGATCCCGCCCGCCTGGACCGATGTCTGGATCAATCCGGACCCGCTCGGCCACATCCAGGCGACCGGCCGCGACGCCCGCGGTCGCCGGCAATACCGCTACCACGACAAGTGGCGCGCGACGCGCGACGAAACGAAGTTCGCCCACATGATCCGCTTCGGCGAGGCGTTACCGCGGCTGCGGGAGAGGGTGGACGCCGATCTCGGCCAGCCGGGACTGCCCCGTGAGAAGGTGCTGGCGACCGTGACCCGGCTCCTCGACGAGTCGCTGATCCGGGTCGGCAATGTCGAGTACGAGCGGCAGAACGCCTCGTACGGGCTCACCACCCTGCACACCTCGCACGTCGACGTCTCCGGCGCGACCATGCGGTTCACCTTCCGCGGCAAGAGCGGGAAGGAGCACGAGGTCGATGTGCGCGACCGGCGGGTGGCGCGCGTCGTCAAGCGGCTGCAGGATCTCCCCGGCCAGCACCTCTTCCAGTATCTCGACGAGGCGGGGGAGGCGCAGTCGATCGATTCGGACGCGGTCAACGCTTATCTTCACGAGATCGTCGGCGAGGCGATCACGGCGAAGGACTTTCGCACTTGGGCCGGCACGGTGCTCGCGGCGAAGGCGCTGCGGGCGATGGACCCGGCCGAGACGAAGACCACGATCAACGCCAATATCGTCGCTGCGGTCGACCAGGTGGCCGCGCGCCTCGGCAACACACGCGCCGTCTGCCGCGCCTCATATATCCATCCCGCCATCCTCCACGGCTACGAACAGGGCACGCTCAGCCCCTTCCCGTGCGAGGAGGGCGGAGACCCCGCCCTGAGCCCCGCCGAGCGCTGGACGCTGGCATATCTGCGAGTCGAGGAGTCGAGGAGTAAGACGGCCAGCCGGCAAGTCGGCCAGCCGGCAAGCCAGCAAAAAGGGAGTCGGACGTCGGGCGTCGGAAGTCGTGAGCTGTCAGCTATCAGCCAAGAGTCAGAAGCCAATGGCTGATAGCCGATAGCTGATAGCCGATCACCACCCATTCGCCTTATCAGATTCATTTATGGTATCCTCGGCTACGCACGCGTTCAGGATGTTTGTTCCTCGGGCGTTTTCGAACGATTGGTGCGTGCATCGAGGCCGCGTTCGCGGCGTCGCCACCGTCGTGCGCGTCCGTGCCCTGGCGGGCATTGGCTAACAGGGGGTGACGATGACCGATCGGCCTGAACGCGCGGTGACTCGAGCCAGCGATGCCCCGTCTTCCTCGCCGGATGCCCGAGTTCGCGAAAAGGACTGGACGCCGTGATGGATACCAGCCTCGTCCACGTTGTCGAGCTGCGCGGTTCGGGCGGGCTCGGCGTCTTCCTCCGTGTCGGTGACGATCAGCGGCTCTTCCGCGTCGCCCCCGTCCGCGACCCTAACCAGCCGCGCTTCTGGTGCCTGGCGGCATTCGAGTGCAGCTCGTGTGGCATCCCCATCTCCGGCGCCGCCATCTGGGCGGGGTGGTGGGGCTCGTCGCACAGCGAGCTCCCCGGCATCCTCGACACGATCAAGGCGGATGCGGCCGAATGGCTGGAAGAGGACGAATGCGCGGCATTGCGCAAGATTCTCCTGCAGCCGCGCCAGCCCCTGAATCTCCCGCTGGCCCGCGCGGCGCGCCGCACAGCGGCCGAAAGCGAAGTCCCGGTGAGCGCGGCCGGCGGCTGAGTTGCGCCCCGCGGGCGTGCTGTTCGCGGCCAGTCACCGTATGATGTGTCCCGTGACCCGGCGACCTTTCGCCCCCTGGGCCTGCTCGGAGCGGTGGAATGACCATCCGAGCAGCAACCGGGATCGGCCTGCGCCTGCCGGTGTAGGCCAGAAACCGGACTCGGAGGGCGCCCGAGCCACAGCGTGTGCGTCGGAGGGACGCCGCGCGAGCAGAAACGGAAACGGAAGGGACACCATTCATGGCCACAGGCACGATCAGAACGCTGCGTGACCGGGGCTTCGGCTTCATCGCCCCCGATGGCAGCGATGAGCGTGGCGAGCTCTTTTTTCACCATTCGGCAGTTGCCGATCGCGGCTTCGAGATGCTGCAGGTCGGGCAGCGCGTCTCCTTCGAGGTCGCACCCGATCCGCGCGACCCGAGCCGGCAGCGGGCGATCAACGTGGTGCCGGACGAGGGGGAGTAGCCCGCCTTCGACCGTTCTTCACGGGATGCAACGAGCGACGAGGCCGGAGCGATCCGGCCCCGTCCTGTTTTCCATCGTTGTCGTGACGACGGAACGCCGAGGCGCCTGTCGCCCCTACGGACGCGGTGCACCATGTCCGCGAGATCACCAAGGGAACCAATGTCGCAGTTGGCCGTGCAGCCTCACGCCGGTGCGGTGCTGGCGGCGAAGCGGTCCGCCGAGAGAAAGCCGATGTCGTGGGTGATGATCCCCTCCTCGGAGCGGAGGTAGCCCACGTCCGCCTCGTAGGTGGCGAGTATCTCCTCTTCGAGCCGGAACCCCGTTAAGCGCTCGGCCAGCGCCTCCGCGTCCAGCAACTCCTGAAAGCCGCGCGCGATCATGTGGTCGACCGCGTTGCGAAGCTCCAGGTTCGCCCGGGCGTCGAACAGCTCGACCTCGCCGGTCATTTCCAGCAGCGTTCGCCCCGACTCCTCCTCCAGTTAGCGCCAGAGCGCGAAGGCCCGCGTGGCGAGAGGGACGTAGCCGTCGTCGCTCAGCGCCGACATACGGATCATGCGGTGGTAGCCGTGCGATGATCCCTGGTCGTGGCCCGGCTGGAACATCTCCAACCCGAGCACGCGCTGCCCGCGTCGCGCGAGCCGGTACGCCGTCGCGCTCCCCATCGCCCCGAGCCCGACGACGATCACCTCGTATGCGGCGCCCATCCTGCCTCCTTCACACTCCCGAATTCACCCGTGGCGATCATAAGCCGCTCGCCAATCGCGCTGATTCCATGCCGCACACGCAAACAGGCCGGGCCAGACGTCCGGCCTGTTTGCTCTCACCGTCAGGCGACGGTCGCCGCGCTAGCAGCTCACCTGGCAGATGCTCGGCCCGTCGGAGCCGTCGGCCGGGGCGCAGCAGATGAGCCCCTCGTCGCAGACGTCGACGCACGCGCACCCTTCGCCGGTGCAGCCAGCGGCCTCCACGTCCTGCCCGACGGGTTCCTCCTGGGAGACGGCCTCCTCCTGATTGACCGCCTCGTTGCAAACGCCGTTGGCGTCGCAGAAGCCGGAGCAGCAGCTCGCGCAGGCGTCGCCCCAATTGCAGGTCGCGTCGCAGGCAAAGCCGGTCCGCGTGCAGGTCGGGGGCGGCGGCGGCTCGCCGCAGATGCCCGACGTGTTGCAGAAGCCGCTGCAGCAGCTCGCACAGCTATCGCCCCAGTTGCAGGCGGCGGGGCAGGCAATGCCCGAATCGGTGCAGGCCGGCGGGTTGCAGACCGCCTCCGTCTGGCAGGTGCCCGGCCCGCCGGGCGTGCCATCGGTCACGCAGCAGATCAGCCCGGCATCGCAGGCGCCTTCGACACCGCCATTGCAGGCGCAGCCCTCGCCGGTGCAGGGGGGCGGCGCGCAGTCGGCCTCGGCCTGGCAGGTGCCCGGCCCGCCCGGGATCGACTCCCCCTCCTGGCAGCAGACGAGCCCCGCGTCGCACGCGCCCTGCACGCCGCCGTTGCAGGCGCAGCCAACCCCGGTGCAGGGCGGGTTGCACTCCGCTTCGGTCATGCAGGTGCCCGGGCCGCCCAGGGTGTTGCCCGAGGCGCAGCAAACCAGCCCCTCGTCGCAGGGCGCCTCGGCGCCGGTCGTGCACTCGCAGCCGGCGCCGGTGCAGGTAGTCGGGGGCGCGCCGCAAACCGCCGAGCCGACGCAGTAGCCGGAGCAGCAGTCGGCGCAATCGGCGCCGGCGGCGCAGGTCGAGGGGCAGGCCGAGTCATTGGCGATGCACTGGCTGGTCGTGCATTCCGACTGTGGCTGGCAGATGCCGGGGCCGCCCGGCGTGTCGCCCGTCGGACAGCAGACGAGATCGCCCTTGCAGGGGCGGCGCGTGCCGGTGGTGCAGGCGCACCCCTGGTCGCGGCAGGCGGGCTCTTCGGTCGGCGTGGGCGTCCCGGGGATCGCGGTCGGCTGGGCCGGAGCCTGCGTCGGCCGAGGCCCGTTGTTCGAGCCGCCGCCACCGCCGCCGCCGCCACCCGGCTTTGCGGGTTTGGCGGGCTTGTTGCCACCGCCCGTTCCCTGCTGGGCCGCTGCCGGCTTGACTTCCTTGCCGGGGCAGGTGTTACGGAACGCCTGCTGGTCGCCGGCGAAGAGGGCGCTCGCGCCAGTGACGGTGTCGTCCGGCGCCGGCAGCAGGCTGCCAACGTTCTTGGCAAGCCAGGGAGTTTCGGCCTTTTCGAAGGTGTCGTAGTCTTTCTTCGTGCGGAAGACGATCACGGTCGCGAAGGCGTCCGCGTCCTTGTCGTCCTCGACAGTAAAGAAGGCGACGAAGCCGGGCGCGTTGCAGATCCCCTCCAGGTAGGCCTTCTCCAGCGCCTTGCGCACGTCGGCCGCTGGCCGGTCGAGCGTGTAGCGCCGGACCCGGGTGTAGAAGGCCTTCTCCTCTTTCTTCGAGGCCCCCGATGCCCCCGAGGTTCCGGCGGCAGGCGTCGGCGTCGAGGCTTGGGCCAGCGCCCGCGTGGTCTCGTCGCGCAGGCCAGCGGCGGCGAGGACCGAGGCGGTCGCCGCGGCGCTGGCGCGGCGCAGGGCGTTGCGCCGCGAGAAGCGATCGGCGAGCGTTTTCGCCAGGTTGTCGAATCGCTGGGCGTCCATCTTCCCTCCATGGTGAGCCGTGCTGGATTCCGACCGCTCCAGCGAGCGGCGCAAGACGCGGGCCACCCGGCACGAGGGCCTGGCGCGGCGTTGCGATTGGCGCGGGGGCGAGCGGGGACGCGGTAAGGATACGCCGACCGGCAGTCACACGGGCAACTTGTCTCCTGGGGGCGACGATCCAGCGCCCCGCGCGGCAATGCCTCGCGACTCCCTTGCGCGGCGAACTCAGGCTTTGCGCCGTGGCCGGGGGACGGGGAGATCGCTGTGCCGGTGAAAATGGCGCATCGCGCGCACGGCCAGGCCGAGGAGGAGGAGCAGGATCAGCCAGGAGAGGGCAAGGTCGATGGCGGTCACGGTCGAGACCGCCTGCGGCATGAGGACCGAGCGAACCCCCCAGACGCCGAGGATGATGCCGCCGAACCCGAGCGCCAGGTCGTCGAGGCCGCGCGTGAAGAGGGCCATGGCTGCCGAGACGGCCACCAGGAGTACCAGCGCGACCGCGAGCACCTCGAGATAGGCCGGCCGCTGGAGCGTGAGGGCCTGCACGGCGAGGAAGCCGAAGGGATCGGTCGCGGCGCTGATCGAGGTCGGGGCGATCGGCTTCGGCGCCGCCATGATCATGTCGGGGATGCGGTTCTGGAGAGTGACGACAGCCCGCCCGGCGAAGGTCTCCGGCCGGATTTCGACCCGGGAGCCATCGGGCATGGTGACGAACCCGCCGACGCCAAGCCAGAGTCGGTACTGGTCGAAGGGGTAGAGGCTCGGCTGCCCGCGCACCGGCAAGGTC
>JADYYO010000226.1 GCA_020853615.1 Thermomicrobiales bacterium | reverse complement strand
GCCGGGATGCCGCTGATGGTGGCGTAGTGGGCGCGGCCGTAGCGGTCGGCGACGAGGGTGGCGCGCATCAGGGTCAGCCCGCCGCGGCCGATGCCGAGGAGGGTGACGGCCAGCAGCATCACCGGCAGCCCCGCCGGAACGAGGATGATGGCCAACGCGATCGCTTGCAGCGCGAAGACCGCCGCGCCGAGCATCGGCTCGGAGACGCGCCCCTCGAGGAGGGTGACAAGGAGGCGACCGACCACCTGCGCCGCCCCGATCAGCCCAGTGACGAGCGTGGCGAGCGCCAGCGGCTCCCCCCGCTCCAGCAGGACGGGGATGAGGTAGAGCCCGATGGCGACCGAGGCCGCCGTGGCGAGGAAGAAGGCGATGCTGAACCACCAGTAGGCGGGGTCGCGCAGCGCCTGGCGCGGGGTGGCCCCCTCCAGCGCGACCGCCGGCCGCGCGGGGTCGGGCGGCGCGCCGTCCGGCAGGAGGCCCAGATCCTCGGGGCGGCGGCGCAGCACGAGGGCGTGCGCGGGGATCGTCGTCACCCCGAGGATGACCGCCAGCGCCAGCAGCGCCTCGCGCCAGCCATAGCGCTCGGTCAGCCAGCCGGTGAGGGGAAGAAAGATCGTGCTGGCGAGGCCGGCGACGGTCGTCAGCGCCAGCATCGCCCGCGAGCGGCCGCGCGCGAACCAGGTCGCGGCGACGGCGAAGGCCGGCTCGTAGAGGGTCAATGCCAGGGCGACGCCCATCCCCGCCCAGAGGAGATAGAAGGCGGGGAGCGTCTGCACCCGCGCCCAGGCGAGGAGGAGGAGTGTGCCCAGCAACGAGCCGAGCGTCATCGGCACGCGCGCCCCGGCGCGGTCGAGCCAGCGGCCGAGGGGCGGCGAGAGGAGCATCGCCACCAGCAGCGCCAGCGAATACGCCCCGGTGATCTGCGGGGTCGACCAGCCGAGCTCCTCCTGCATGGGAACGATGAAGACGGAGAAGGCGTAGAAAAGGATGCCCCAGGAGATCGTCTCCGTGATCGCCAGCGTCCAGACGATCGTCCAACCATAGTAGCGCGGCCGGCGCGCCAGCCGGATCACGCGCCCGGCGCGAACTCGCGAAAGCCGAGCTCGATCCCCGCGTCGCTCGTCGCCACGTCCCACTCCCCCGGGGCGAAGCGCCCCGGCACGCCGAAGCGGGCGAGGAGCGCGGCCGGGTCGAGGAGGAGGGCGCGCCGGTCGCCGGGGTCGCGCCGCAGCGCGCCGCCACCGCGCTTCACCGCCTCGTCGAGGAGGAGGTCGAGCGGGATCCAGGCGGGCATGTCGAGCTCGGTCAGGGAGACGCGCAGAACGTTGCCGCCCGGCGCCGAGAGCGCGAGGCGCGTGGCGAGGTCGCTCCGGAAGATGCTCTTCTCGACCCGGACCAGGAGGTCGATGCCGTTCGGCCCGACCCGGATATCCTTCAGCGCGAGGCCGACCGGCGCGCGGCGCCCCGCTTCGTCGATAACGCTCTGCATCAGCGCCGCCAGCCCGGCCGGGGAGAGGCGCGCGCGCAGCCCCTGCACGACCGGCTGCAGCGGCATCCGGCCGCCGCCCCGCTCGAGCGAGACGGCGAAGTCGGTCAACTCGATGTGCGGGGCCCGCCTCCCCGCTGCCGGATCGCTCATGCGCGTCGTACTCCTTCTCCCCATCCCGTGCGCGCTCGCGGTCACGAGAGGAGTCTTCGTGGCAACACCTCGCGGCCGAGCGCGCGCTAAAGCGTAGTTCATCATCGGGCCGGCGCTGTTACCCTTCACGGCGCTGCGCAACGATGAGACGATGAGGCGAGCGAGTGAGCGATCAGGAAGCGCGAGATTCGGCGAGCGACGAGCCAGTGATGGAGTATGCCGGCTATCGGTTCGGCTACCGAAATCAGGACGAGTTCACGCGAATTTGTCAGGATGTCTTCGACGGCCACGAATACGGCTTTGCCACCCGGGAGCGGTCGCCGCTGATCGTCGATGCCGGGGCACACGTCGGCGTGGCCACGCACTACTTCAAGCGGCGCTATCCGGGCGCGCGGGTGCTCGCCTACGAGGCGAACCCGGTGACCTTCCGCCTGCTGCAGCAGAACATCGCCCGCAACCAGCTCGACGGCGTCGTCGCCACGCAGGCGGCGCTGGCGCCGGAGCCAGGGGAGATCACCTTCTATGCCGCCGCCGGCGACGACGAGCCGGGCGCCTGGGGCGATTCGGCGATCCGTCAGCCGTGGCACGAAAACGAGGTGACGGCGGCGGTGCGCGTGCCGGCGGTGACCCTCTCCTCGATTCTGACCGAGCCGGTCGACCTGCTGAAGCTCGACATCGAGGGGATGGAGACGGCGGTGCTAGCGGAGGCGGCGCCGCATCTCTCGCTGGTGAAGCGCGTGGTGCTCGAGTTCCACGGGACCAAACGGAACCCGGACAACTCGATCAACCGGCTGATCGAGGTCCTGCGCGAGGCGGGCCTAACGCCGGAGATCCGCCAGTTCGGCGAGGTCATCGCCATCCCGCACATCCAGCGCGACGACCCCTACTGGCTGATGGTCCGCGCCGAACGGCTGAATGGGTTGCAGCGGCTGTGGCGAATGTTTGGGTGAGGCGGGGTGTTGGGTGATAGGGTGACGGGGCGCGCGCGGTTCGGAAGAACTCGGCGGGATCGGTTGAGAGCGATCGCGCCAGGATATGATCACGAGCGCGCTCGACCATCACCTCCGAGCGGACAGCGCCCTTGGCCCAATCGTCCGACGTGCGTTCGGGACGCTCACCGATGACGACATTCGATGCATTTGCTCCGGTGGAAAAGATCACGCTCGCCGCGCGCGTAGCGGAGCAACTGATGGAGCATATCAAGAATGGAAGTCTCCAACCTGGCGATCCCCTCCCGTCGCAGTACACGCTCGCCAAGAAGTTCGGTGTCAGCCGTCCGGTCCTGCGTGAGGCCATGCAGGGGCTCGTCACGATCGGACTGATCGAGATCCGTCCAGGCAGCGGATGCTATGTCGGTTCTCCCAAAGTCCCGTCCGATCCTGACGCGCTGTTCGAGATCGTGACGCACGAAGCGGCGCTCGAAACGCTCGAGGCGCGGATGGTCGTCGAGGTGGAACTTGCCGCGCTCGCCGCGCAGCGCGGCGTCGAGCAGGACTGGCATGCGATCGAATCGATTCTGGAGAAGTTGCGCGTCGCGACCAAGGCCAACTCGGAGACCGCGGCGATTACCTCGGATTTTCATCGCGCACTGGCGCGCGCGGCGCACAACAGCGTGCTCTACAAGATGTCCCAACTGCTGAGCCGGGCGCGAGCGGCCCAGGGCGTACGCATCGAGCAGGCACTGCCCGACGTCAAGTCCGGGGAGTATGCCAGCCACCTCAGGCTCTACCAGACAGTCCGCGGCGGCGATCCCGACGAGGCTCGGCGTGAAATGCGGCGACATCTGGAAATCGCGCACGGTTGGGAAAAGCGAGTTTCGTCGCTGAGAACGCGGCTCGCGCTCGACCCGGAGGCGTGCTCTCCGACCCGTTGACAGCCCCGTGGCCCCCTCGTATGATGCGCGAAACCGGTATGATCAGTTGATCGCTTTCCGTCTCGTGCATGAGTGCGCCAGCGGGTGCGCGCTCGGGCTGAACCGTCGCCTCGGCGGAGCATCCGGCGGCATCGACGATCTGGGAGCAGCGCGTTGGGACGCTACATTCTCTTGCGCCTTGCTGGCCTGGCAGGAGTTCTGATCATCGTCTCGCTGATCACCTTCTGCCTGATGCACCTCATCCCCGGCGGACCGTACGACGAGGAGAAGATGCCTCTCTCCGAGGAGGCCAAAGCCAACATTCTCCGCTCATACGGCCTGGACAAGCCACTCTGGCAACAGTACGTCCTCTACGTCGGCAACGCCCTGCGCTTCGAGTTCGGGTACTCGTACCAGAGCCCGGGCGAAACCGTCACCCAACTGATCGCTCGTGTCTGGACGGTTTCGCTGCAACTCGGCGCACTCACGCTCGCCGTCGCCATCCCGTTGGGGCTCGGGCTCGGCATCCTGGCTGCCAGCCATCGCAACTCCTGGCTCGACAACCTCGTCACGCTCCTCGCCACGGCAGGCATCGTGCTGCCAACCTTCGTCATCGGCATCCTGTTGATCCTCCTCTTCAGCAACACGCTGCATTGGCTCCCCACGGGCGGTTGGGAAGGACCATCGACGTGGATCATGCCGGTGACCGCCTACGCACTCGGGCCGGCAGGCATCATCGCGAGGTACACCCGCACCAGCGTCATCGAGGGGATCGGAACGGACTATGTGCGGACCGCGCGCGCCAAAGGACTCAGCGAACGGGCGATCATGTGGCGGCACGTTCTTCGCAATGCGGCCATCCCGATCCTGACCATTGCCGGGCCGCTCGTTCCCGACCTGCTGACGGGGTCGATCTTCATCGAGACGATCTTTCGCATCCCGGGGCTGGGGAGCTATTTCGTCACCAGCGTCTTTCAACGTGACTACCCGATGATCATGACGCTTGCGCTCCTGGCGGCCCTGGTCGTCAGCCTCGCGTACCTCTCGACCGATCTCCTCTACCTGATGATCGATCCCCGCATCAGGTTGGCATCGTGAGCCAGACCGGCGCGGCAGCGGCGTCGCTCGCGGGCGAGGTGCGAATCGATCCGGCGCAAACCCGTGGCGCCAGGCAATCGTCGCCCGCGCGCGAGGCCTGGTGGCGCTTTCGCGCCAACCGGCTCGGCCCCGTCGGTCTCGCGATCGTCGTGTCGCTCGTCCTCCTCGCCGTCGGTGCGCCCGTGATCGCGCCCTACCCGTATGACAAGCCCGATTTCGGCGCGGCATGGCAGTTCCCCTCCAGCCAGCATCTGATGGGAACCGACGGCATCGGCCGGGACTTCTTCTCGCGCATCGCGTATGGAGCGCGCACGTCGCTGGCGATTGGCCTGAGCGCCCAGGCCATCGCCCTCACCCTTGGTATCGCGCTCGGGCTCGCTGCCGGCATGCAGGGAGGCCGGATCGACTTCGCGATCATGCGCCTCGTCGACGCCGTCTGGGCGTTCCCCCGCATGCTGTTTGCCATCATGATCCTGACCGTGCTCGGCAGTGGCTTTGGCAATGTTCTCCTCGCGATCGCGCTCACCGGCTGGATCCCCATCTGTCGGCTGACCCGGGCCCAGCTTCTTGGTCAGCGCGAGCAGGACTATGTCACGGCCGCGCGCGCCCTGGGCGCTTCGGAAGCGCGCATTGCCCGCGTCCATCTCCTGCCGAACATCCTCGGCCCGATCATCGTGGCGCTGACGCTGGGGGTGCCCGAGGCGATCTTCGCCGAAGCCGGCCTCAGTTTCCTCGGCATCGGCATCAATCCGCCCATCCCGAGTTGGGGTCAGATGGTCGGCGAGAGCGTCAGCACCATCCGCTTTTACTGGCACCTGGCGCTCTTTCCGGCGCTGATGATCGGGCTCACGATGCTCGGTTTTGTGCTGCTTGGCGATGGGTTGCGCGATGCGCTCGACCCCCGATCGCAGAGCTGAGGCTCCCGCCGCGCCACGGCCTGGCGCGTACCGGTGTCCGTCTGCGCCGGGGACACGACCATTCATGAACGGCGCGATCGATTGACAGGGGCGCGAACGCCCGCGAGGGAGGTCACTCATGAATCGCGAGCAGGGTTCGAGATATCTGTCCCGGCGAGTTCTCCTGCGGGGTTCAGTCGCAACAGCGTTCGCCCTTGGCGTTTCTCGCCAGGCGCATCCCGTAACCGCAGCCATCGAACCTCCCTTGCCAGCCGCAACGCGGGCAAGCGCCCCGGAACTGCCAGCGAATGCCCTCCCGCAGGAGCAGCAGATCCTGCGCACCATGGGGCGTGAAGGTCGCTATCTCGATTGGTCGAAGTCGGTTCAGCAACGCCAGTTCGAGTCGGCCCTGATCACTGAACCGCTCGTGCGCAGGAACGAGAACTACGAGTTGGTCCCAGCGGGCGCGGAGTCGTGGGAGACGTCCGACGACAGCCTGACCTGGACCTTTCACTTGCGGCCCGGCATGACCTGGAGCGATGGCCAGCCGGTCACCGCGGAGGATTACGCCTACACCGTGCGGCGGATGGCCGATCCCGAGACTGCCTTCGACGTCACGTTCTACTACAGCTCCATCAAGAATTTCACCGCCGCGACCGAAGGCGCCGTGCCGGTCGACGAGGTCGGTGTCGAGGCGATCGATGACCTGACTCTGGCCATCACCACGGAGCAGCCGACCCCGTTCCTCGGCCTCATCGCCGCGGACATCTACGTCGTTCCCAAGCATGTGGTCGAGGAGCTCGGCGACAACTGGTCGCTCGATCCCGCAACCGCGCTTTCATGCGGCCCCTTCCTTCTCGAGAAGTGGGACAAGGGGCGCGAGGTCGTCTTCGCCAACAATCCCGATTACAACGGCCCGTCGGCGGCCCACTGGCAGCAGATCGTCTATCTCATTGGCGCGGACGAGGCTGTCTTCCCCGCCTACGAGAACGGCGAGATCGACCTGATCGAACGCGGCTACGAGCAGATCATCTCGCCGGCGGATCAGGCGCGCATCGAGAGCGACCCCGTCCTCAGCGCGCAGCTCCACAAATTCCCGCAGTTCCAGACCTGGTGGCTCGCCTTCGGCGATGAAGGGACGGCGTTCAGCGACCTCAAGGTTCGGCAGGCCTTCGCGCAGGCGGTCGATCGCGACGCGATCGTCAATTCGGCGCTACGCGGCCAGGCAGTGCCCGCGTATGGCCTGCTGCCCCCGGGCTTCCACTCCTCGAACGCGGAGAAGCAGCAGGCCGCGGCGTACCCCTACGATCCGGAGAAGGCGCGAGCGCTCCTGACGGAAGCGGGCTACGGCGAGGGCGGCCAGGCCTTCCCCCACTACGACCTGACCCTGCGCGATCCGTCGCCGACCGTGCAGACCGTGGCGCAGGCGATCCAGGCCATGCTCAAGGAGAATCTCGGGGTCGACGTCGGCATCCAGAGTCTCGAGCGGAAGACGTTCACCGAGCAACTGAACGCCCACGAGCTCCCCTTTGTCCTCATCCCCTGGGACATGGACTACTACGACGCCTCGAACTTCATGGACGTCTTCGTCACCGGAGGCCGGCACGCCTGGTCGAACGCGGACTTCGACAAGCTCGTGCAGGAGGCAGACGGGATCGTCGGGGATGAGGCCAAGCGCGCCGAGCTCTATCAACAGGCTGAGGAGATCCTGATCACGGATGTCGGCGGAGTCTTCCTCTGGCATCCCGTCTTCACCCAGCTCTGGAAACCGTACATCGAGGGTTCCTGCCTCCATGAGAATGCCTACGGCATCCTCTCCTGGCAGGCGCCAGAGAAGGGCCCGCAGTACTACTGCACCTACTTCGTCGAGCACGAGTCGGCTTGACCCCGCAACCAGGAGCGTGGAACGCCGCGCTCCGCGTTCCCGGTTCCATCGCTACCCTGGAACGTGATCAGGGAGGGGGGACACCATGGCCAGCGCGGCGGAACGCGCGGTGGCGATACAGAGCGACATCTATCGGCAGATGGGGGTGCGCACGATCATCAATGGCCGTGGCGCCACGACATCAGTCGGTGGCACGCTGATGGCGCCCGAGGTTCTGGCCGCCATGACCGACGCGGCGCGGGCGTTCGTCGTGCTGGACGAGTTGAACGCGGCAGTCAGCCAGAAGATCGTCGAGATCACGGGCGCGGAAGCCGGCTATGTCACGAGTGGTTCCGCCGCCGGCATGGCGCTTGCCGTGGCGGCCTGCATTGCCGGTGAGGATCCGGCATCCATCCGCCGCCTGCCGGACAGCGCTGGCCTGGCGAACGAGATCATCATCCATCGCTCGCACCGCATCAATTACGACCAGATGTTTCGCGTCGGCGGCGGAAAATTGGTTGAAATCGGCCTATTCTCCGGCACCGAACCGTGGGAGCTGGAGCGCGCCATCACCGAGCGGACGGCCGCTGTTGCCTGGGTCGACTCCCGGGCGGTCGGCCCCGGCGCGCTCGACTTCCAGACCGTCGTGACCATCGCCCACACCCATGGCGTCCCCGTCATCGTCGATGCCGCCTCGACGGTGCCGCCGGTCGACCACCTCAAGCGCTGGATTCGCGACGGCGCCGATCTGGTGATCTACAGCGGCGGGAAAGGGCTGCGTGGCCCGCAGGATTCGGGGCTCCTCGCGGGCCGGCGCGATCTCATCGCGGCCGCGCGCGCGAACGGCAGCCCCCACGCGACGGTCGGCCGCGGCATGAAGGTGAGCAAGGAGGCGATGGCCGGCCTCTGGGCGGCGCTCGACCGCTTTGGCGAGACGGATCACGAGGCAGAATACCGCGCTCACCTCGCGCAGGCGGAAGCGATCATCGCAGGGCTTGCGCTTCGCGCCGACACACGATGCACCCTCGAAGCCGACTGGGAGGAGTGGCCCGCGCCCGTCGTGCGCATCTTCCCGGTGGCCGCGAGCTGGGATCCTCGCCAGGTCGGTGACGCCCTGCTGGCCGGGGAGCCAGGCATCGCCGTCTTCGTGGAACGCGGCGGCCTGATGATCTCGACTCACTGCCTCGCCCCCGGGGATGAGGCGGTGATCGAGCGGCGCTTGCAGGCGCTGCTCTGACTGATGAGCTCGCAAGGCACGTTTCTGACCGGCGCTTCGGAGAGGCGCTGTTCATGAGCTATCCAACGAAACGAGACAGGAAAGGGAAATCGCTGTGCTGGTCAGGCCGAGGAGTGGGAAGAAGGTTCTCTGGCAGGAGACGCTGCGGCACGAGTTTCAGGAGGCGCTGCCGCGGCGGCCGGTCGTCATCGTGCCGGTCGGCTCGGTCGAGCAGCACGGGCCGCACTGCCCGCAGGACGTCGACATCAGCATCCCCTACCACCTCGCCATCGCCGCCGCCGACGCCATCGACGACTTTCCGGTCCTCGTCGCCCCGCCAGTGACCCTCGGCTTCACCCACTACAACATGGGCGAGGTCGGCACCATCACCCTCTCGCTGGAGACCTTCATCGCCGTCCTCTGCGATGTCTCCCGCTCGATCTGGGCCAACGGCTTCCACCGCATCATCCTGCTCAATGGGCACGGCGGCAACGAGCAGCCGACCTGGGCGGCGGCGGTGAAGCTGGCCGAGGAGGATGTCTGGCCGGTGGCCCTCACCTACTGGCACATGGCCGACGATGAGCTGGCGGCCTGGAGCGAGGCGGACAAGGGGAGCATCGGGCACGGCGGCGAGTGGGAGACGAGCCTGCAGCTCCACCTGCGGCCACACCTCGTCGATATGCCGCGCGCGGTGAAGGACGATTGGCGATTGAAATTCGGGCCGGAGGTCGGCCGCTTCGCGAAGTTCCCGGAGCGCCGCCGCGAGATGGCGCACGGCGTGATGGGCGACCCCTTCGTCGCCTCGGCCGAGAAGGGGGAGCGGCTCTTCACGACGCTGGTCGAGCGCCTCGTCGCCCTCTGCCGCGAATACCACGAGATCGACCCGCCACGCTACCGGGAGTTCGGGAGTCATTGTCCGTAGGGGGCTATTGGCCTTTGGCTACTGGCTGTTGGTCATTGGCTTCCGACTTCCGACGCTCTTCTTGCCGACTTGCCGGCTTGCCGGCTCGCCGTCTCGCGAACACACGTACCCGGCCTCGTTGGGCCGGGCGCGTGCGGGAAGAGTGGGTGTGGGTTGGGGCTTTGCGAGCGCCGGGGCTAGGGACCTCCGCCGCTCTCACTCCACCTTACGCCCGAATGCCTGGTTTGGTTTCAACGAGGGCGATGAGGTGATAGGGTGATGAGGTGCCGGGGATGAGGTGGTCATCAGGGAGCATGCCGGTATGGCGAAATCGCGCTCGACCACGACGTATTCGCGTGCCGCGCTGCTCGGATTCGTCGCCGGGATGCGCTCACAACTTCCGCTGGCGCTCCTGGCGCGGTCGACACCAGGCGCGTGCGGCGGCGCAGCGGGATTGGTCGTGCGCCAGTTACATACCCCTGTCGCGCGCTGGTTGACAGCCCTGGCCGCGCTCGGCGAGCTGATCGGCGACAAACTCCCGATGACGCCGAGCCGGCTCGACCCGGGCCCGCTGGCGGGCCGCTTCCTCTTCGGGGGC
>JADYYO010000225.1 GCA_020853615.1 Thermomicrobiales bacterium | reverse complement strand
GGGGCGCTCTTCGTCCTCGGGTCGGCGCTGAATGCCGTCTTCAACGCCGCGATCTACCAGTTCGTCGCACCGGCAGGGCAGTTGCTTGGCTCGCTCGTCGTCATCGTCGCGCTGGTCGTCATCGCCTTCCGACTCCCGGTCCCGCTCCTCTCGCCAGTCGCCAGCAGCGCGCCCGATCCGTGGCTGGTCGGCGTGGTTTCCTTTGCTGTCTGGAGCCTCTTCCTCGGCCTGACGCTCGCCATCGACGCGATCGGCGCCTGGGTCGTCGCCCTCCTCTACCTCGCGCTCTACGCCGTCATCCTCGGGCTGACGCTGGGCTGGTCGCGGCGGAGCGGATGGGGGGGGGGTGCACGCGCTGGCGCTGGCGGGTGGGGCGCTCCTCGCCTACGCTTGGCACGCCTTTCCGCAGTGGCCCGGGCTCGGCACGCCCGGCCAGATCGACCTGATCGGCAACATCGTCTTCGGCATCGGCGCGATCCTGTTGCTGATCGCGGCGGTCGCCAGGGAACGCAGGGCAACGGGGGAGGCATTCGTAGGGGCGGCGCCTGTGTCGCCCGGGCTGATCCGCCGCGGACGTGAATGATGGACGGCGTTGCCGGGATTGGATGGGCCGGTGGCGAACGCGGGCGATGCAGGCATCGCCACGGATGGACGCGCGCAATCGCGGCCGGCTCACTCCTCCATGCGGAAGGCGTCCGCGTAATGGGCGGCCCCGTGCCCGCCGGCAAGGCCGCCCGGGGTGATCTCGAGGGCCATCAGGTGCGGACCGGACCAGGGCGATGCCAACCCTCGGGCAAGCTCGGGGCGAAAGCCGAAGCGGGTGTAGTAGCCGGGATCGCCGAGCACGACGACTGCTGGCACGCCAAGCTCCTTGCAGCGGGCGAGGCCCTCCCGCGCCAGCGCCGACCCGATCCCCCGGCGCTGCCACGCCGGTAGCACCGCCAGCGGCGCGAGCGCGGCGGCGACGACCTCGTCGCCGTTCCCCATCGCGATCGGCAACCGGGAGAAGAGAATGTGCCCGACGATGTCGCCGGCCGCTTCGGCGACCAGCCCGAAGAGGGCATCCCCCTCGTCGCGCAGAGCATCGACCAGGATCGCCTCGGCCTCGCCGCCGAACGCCTCCCGATTGACGGTACGAATGGCCGCGTGGTCCGCGGGCGTCTCGAAGCGAATGCGCCACGTTGCGTCAGCCTGATGCATCGCACGCCCTCCGGGCGCCGGCCGCCTGCGCCAGAAAAGGCGGGACCCCGGCTGGGATGGAAGCCGGGGCCCCTGGAGGGACGAGGGCCAGGGGAGGGAAGGGGAAGTCCTGGTTGCCTCGTATTAGTGCAACGACGGCAATCGAGAAACGGTTCCCGCCGTTCTCTGCTCCTCTACGCATCCCACGTGCCAGCCCGGCAAGACCGCATCGCCGAGTGTGCTCCACGCCACTCGCAAGCAAGCGATTCTGCCGAATCATCGCCTGCTGACGCCGAACTGCCACGCCCAGGCCGTTGTCAATGGGGCACGCGCCACTGGTCGCCGGCGCTACGGAGCCGGCGTCGCCGGGCAGTCGGTCGCGGGACCCAGGCGGCTCCAGAGCGGCGCGTCGGGTTACAGCGACATACGGACGTGGCGACATCCTGAGTACAGCGTCCACGCACTCGTGTCATCCTGACGAAGGAAGGATCTCGGTCCGAGCGCGCGAACGGTCGCGGAGGAAGACGAGACGCGTTGCGCCCTCGACACGACATCATTGCGTGGACGCTGTACTGAGTACCACGACACGGCAAAGGTGTCATCCTGAACGAAGTGAAGGATCCCGGCTCACCGGAAGCCGCCGTCCCCTCGGCCGAGATGCTTCGTTCCTCAGCATGACACGATCCGTGTGTCAGAGCACTGAACGAAGCGAAGGATCCCGGCTCCCTCGAACACCGTCTCCCATGTGCCGCGTTGATTCCTCCGTCAGCATGACACGTCGTGCCTACGCAGCTGTAGGCTGCCGGGCACGCGGCCGTTGTCGACTGGCCCGAGGAGGAGCCAGATGCGCCCGGCGTGCTACCCTCTCCCCCATGGGAACGTTTCTTGCCGATGGACCGGTCGACCTCGTCACGTTCGACCTGTATGACACGCTGATCGAGATGAGCCCCCCGCGCTGGGAGCGGCTGGCGGATGTCCTGCGCGCGCTGGGCATCGCCGCCGACCCGCTGATCCTGCGCGAGGCGGATATCATCGCCGAGGACTATTTCACGATCGAGAACGGGGTCATCCCGATTCGCGACCGCTCTGTCGCCGAGCGCGAGGCGTTCCGGCTGGAGTTGATGCGACGCTGGCTGGAAGCGGCCGGGTTGCCGGACGATCCGGAGACGGTCAGCGCCGTGCGCCACGCCTACATCTCCGAATTCGACGACATGGGGGATCACTACCACTACCGCCTCTTCGACGACGTCATGCCGGCGCTGCGCGCCCTGCGCAAGGCCGGGCTGAAGACCGCGCTCATCTCCAACGCCGACAACGACGTCACCGTGATCGCCGTCCACTTCGCCTTCGCCCCGCTGATGGACCTGATCGTCACCTCGGCGCTCGTCGGCTACGAGAAGCCCGACCCGCGCACCTTCCACGCAGCGCTCGAGCCGCTTGAGGTCGAGCCGTCGCGGGCGCTCCACATCGGCGATCAGCCGAAATCGGACATCGTCGGCGCGCTCGACGTCGGCATGCGCGCGGTCCTCATCGACCGCTACCACCGCCATCCGGACACCGACATCCCGACGGTCAACTCCCTGACCGAGCTGGCGAACAAGATCGTCGCGGGGCAGCGGGAGTTTGCTACGGCAGACTGACGCTGTTCGGCGCGCCCACGCAGCCAGCCTCCCGCCACGCGGTCACGAACTCGCCACTGATCTCCGGCGCCACGAACCAGAGCCGTTCGCAAGGATGATCGATCGCGCCCTCGTGCAGCGCGGCCAGAGCGCCATGCCAGAAGAGGGGGGGGCGCGCGTCGGCGGCACGAGTTGCCGGCGGCTCCTGCAGGTCGACAAGCAGATAGAGGCGGTCGAGCGCGAGCCGGTAGGTGGCGGCGCGAACCCCCTCGATCTCGTCGCCGAGCGCCGGATCCTCGACCAGCACCGCGCCCCCGTGCGCCAGCGCCGCGCCCTGCCACTGCGCCATGAGCGCCGCCGCCTGTGCTTCCCAGGTTGGCGAGAGGGGGGTGAGCATCTCCCCTCTCGCCCCCGCGACCATCGGCACGAGGAGGGCCGCCGCCAGCAGCGGGGCGACCGCAGGCGTGGGAACCCCTTTCCCCCAACTCGCGCGGCGCAGCGGCGACGCCAGCCAGCCTGCGCAGACCCAGACGCCCGAGGCAGCGAGTAAAAGTGCAAAGGGAAGCGCCGGCACGAGCCGGCCGACGTGGACGCGCGAGGTGAGGAGGAGCGGCAGCGCCAGCCCCAGGGCGAGCAGCAGGGGGAGGAGCCGCACCATGGCGCCGCGCCCGCCGCGCGCCCCCT
>JADYYO010000224.1 GCA_020853615.1 Thermomicrobiales bacterium | reverse complement strand
GGTGCGGCGGACGTCAACGTCTTACGCCCACGACAAGGCCAAGATCACGGCGCGCCTGCGCCGGATGGAAGGCCAGGTGCGTGGTGTGCAGCGCATGGTTGACGAGGACCAATACTGCCTCGATGTACTAACTCAGCTCTCGGCCATCATCGCCGCGGCGCGGCAGACCGGTCTGCTGGTGCTGGAGGACCATGTCCGTGGCTGCGTGCTGGGAGCGGAGAACGCGCATGGCGAAAGCGATCGGGAGGAGTTGCTGACCGAGCTGATCGGCGCGATTGACCGCTTCGGTCGCAGCGTCAGCTAATGCCCCTGGTCGGCCGTTTGTAGTCATTTTGGGATTGCCATACGTGCCTCGGGTCCCGGGACCCTCACGCGAAAGGGTGGGAACCACACCACTCTCAGGGCCGGGGTGATCCTCTGGAATGACACGTAGAATGGATGTAGGGTCAGCAGGAGGTCGGGCTGATGAACAAATCCGCAGACGAGAGCTCACGATGACTCCGCCTTCCGCCCGCAGGGCTCATCACCCGGAGCCACTACGCTCCACAGACGATGTGGCTGGCGATCATGCCCCGCACGTGACCCCGGCGTATGTCGATGCTCCCGAGCCAATCATCCCGCGGGCGCCTGTAGGTCATGCCCTCGATCCGTACCCCGAGCTCGAAGACGTCACGGCGGTCGACCACGTCGCCATGGGACACGGCCTCGCCACGTTGCCTGAAGACGGGCACGCAGCGATGGACCATGGCGGCATGGCCCACGACATGAGTGACCCGGCGATGGCGGCGACCATGGAGCGCGACATCCGCAACCGCTTCATTGTCGCCTTGCTCCTGACAATCCCGACGGTACTCCTCTCACCGCTTGGTGAGCGTTTTCTGCCTCATCTCGTACCGGAAGAGTTTCCGCGCGACTGGGGCATGCTCATTCTGGCGACGCCCGTTGTCTTCTGGTCTGGATGGATCTTCGTCAGCGGAGCGTATCGCGCCTTGCGCCATCGCACGCTCGACATGAGCGTGCTGATCGCGACCGGCGTGCTGGCTGCCTACATCGCCAGCCTCATTTTGATGGCGGTCGGCGGGGAGGAGGTCTTCTTCGAAGCTGCCGCGATGCTCGTCACCTTTGTGTTGTTCGGGCACTGGATGGAAATGAAGAGCCGCCGCGGCACGACCGACGCGCTGCGGGCACTGTTCGATCTCGTCCCGCCGACAGCGACGGTGCTGCGCGATGGTCGCGAGATCGAGCTGCCCACGGCTGAGATCGTCGTCGGCGACACAATTGTGATCCGGCCCGGAGACAAAGTGCCAGTGGACGGAGAGATCCTGACCGGGACGACGAGTATCGACGAGGCGCTCGTTACCGGTGAGTCACTGCCGGTGGAGAAGGGACCGGGGGACTCCGTGATCGGCGGGTCGATTAACCGTTCGGGAGCCATCACCTTCCGGGCGACCAAGGTCGGTGACGAGACTGCTCTCGCGCAGATCGTGGCGCTCGTCCAACAAGCCCAGAGTTCGAAAGCTCCCGGGCAGCGGTTGGCGGACAAGGCGGCGCAATATCTCGTCATCCTGGCCGTCGGCTCAGGCATCATCACCTTTGTTGCCTGGATGGTGTTTGGGGACCTCGGCTTCGTCCTGGCCTTGACCTTCGCCATCTCCGCCGTGGTGATTGCCTGTCCCGACGCACTGGGCCTGGCAACACCGACGGCCGTTGCGGTCGGCACCGGGATTGCGGCCCGGCACAACATCCTGATCAAGGACGCGGCCACGCTCGAGGGTCTCTCGAGCATCCAGGCGGTGGTGCTTGATAAGACGGGAACCCTCACCGAGGGCAAACCGAGCCTCACCGATGTGGTGACAGCACCCGACTGGGATGACGATGAGCTCTTACGCATCGCCGCGGGTGCAGAGATTGGCAGCGAACACCCGCTCTCGAAAGCGATTGTCACTGGGGCCCACGATCGAGGACTTGCCAGTCCGCCCGCCGAGCAGTTCCGGGCTATTGCCGGGCACGGGGTCGAGGCGAGCATCGAGGGTCGCGCTGTCCTGATCGGCAATGCAAAACTGATGCGGGATCGTGGCGTTGAGCTTGCCGATTTGGAGAAACGCGCCGCGGACTTTGCCTCGGTCGGCCGGACACCGATGTACGTCGCGATCGACGGTCAGGCGGCCGGCATCCTCGCTGTTGCCGACACGATCAAACCGAGCGCTCAGGAGGCGATCAGGCGGTTCCGAGAGGCCGGGATCGAGGTCGTCATGATGACGGGTGACAACCGCGCCACGGCCGAGGCGGTCGCGCGCGAGTTGGGAATCGACCGCGTCTTTGCCGAAGTCCTGCCGGAGCAGAAGGCGGGGTACGTGGTCTCCTTGCAAGAAGAGGGGAAGCGGGTGGCCATGGTCGGCGACGGCGTCAATGATGCCCCGGCGCTGGCCCAAGCGGATGTGGGGATCGCCATCGGCGCAGGGACGGACGTCGCCATCGAGACGGCGAACGTCGTGCTGATGCGCTCCGATCCGGTCGACGTCATGCGCGCCTGGACGCTCTCCAAGGCGACCGTGCGCAAGATGAAGCAGAATCTGGCCTGGGCCAGCGTCTACAACATCCTCGCCATTCCGATCGCCGCCGGGATTCTGTACCCCCAGTTTGGCATCATGCTGCGGCCGGAGTGGTCGGCGCTGCTGATGAGTGTTTCCTCGATCATCGTCGCGGTCAACGCCGTCCTGCTCAAGGGCGTGGAGCGCGACTTAGCGTAGCGGACAAAGGTCACACGTGATGAGCGAGTTGGAGCTACGAATGCGACCGATGAGCGGGTGGAAGACCTGCCTCATCGGTGTGCTCGTGGTTCTGGCGTTCCTCGGCCATGATGTCATGATGGCCGTCCCGCGTCACGCACTGGTCGCCGATGGACCGTCG
>JADYYO010000223.1 GCA_020853615.1 Thermomicrobiales bacterium | reverse complement strand
ATGCAACAGGGAGGACTGATGATGGGTTGGATGTCACGTCGTTTTGTGGTTGGTGCGCTTGCGTTTGCGGCGACGGCAGCGTTGGGTTCTGGGGTTGGGTTTGCGCAGGACAAGCCGAAGATCAAGATCGGGTTCATCGGTCCCTTGAGCGGCGGGAATGCGCCGCAGGGTCTTGGGGCGCAGAACGGTTTTCTGCTGGCGATCGAGCAGGCCAATGCGGGGGACTATCCCTATGAGGTCGAGGGTGTTGTGCTCGACGACGGGGCGGACCCGCAGACCGGGGTTGGTGCGGCGATGAAGCTGGTGAACGACCCCGGGGTTGTGGCGGCGACGGGGCACTGGAACAGTTCGGTTGCGCTGGCGACGATCCCGGTGTTCAACCGGTTCGGGATGCCGTTCATCGTCTGGGGTGCGATCAGCCCGAAGATCACCGAGCAGAACCTGCCGGAGGTGACGCGGGTGACGCCGACGCTGGTGACGGAGAACCAGCCTCTGGCGGTCTGGGCGGCGGGCGAGCTGGGGGCGAAGACGATGGCGATCGTGGCCGACACGACCGACTACGGTGCGGCGAACGCGGCGGCGTTCGAGCAGTTCTTCACCGCGGCGGGGGGCACGGTGGTGTCGACCGACCTTTTGCCGGTTGGCACGACCGATTTCCGCGCGGTGCTGACCAAGATCCAGGGCAGCGGCGCCGAGGGGATCTATTTCGGCGGGGTGATCACCGAGGCGGGGATCCTGCGCAAGCAGCAGAAGGAGCTGGGGCTGGAGATCCCGATGATCGGCATCTCGGGCTTCTACGACCCGGAGTTCATCGCGCTGGCGGGCGATGCGGCGGAGGGGACGATGGTGAGCTATCCGGCGGCGCAGTCGAACCCGAAGCTGGAGAAGATGGATGCCGACTATGCGGCGCGCGGCTTTGCCGAGCCGGAGAGCCCCTACACCAAATACGCCTATGACGCGGCCAACATCCTGCTGACGGCGATCAAGGAGACGGGGATCGAGGACAAGGTGGCGCTCGCCAAGGCGATCCGGGCGATCTCGTATGACGGCGTGCTCGGGACCACGACCTTCGACGCCAACGGCCAGACCCAGATCCCGGTGGAGATCGAGATCAAGGTGGTCAAGGACGGCGCCTGGGTGACGAAGGAGCAGTGACCCGGCGGAGCAGTGACCCGGCGCGCCGCGCCGGCACGGACGCATCCCGCCGCCCGGGCGGGGTGCGTTGCCGGGCCCGGCGCGGGCCGGCGGCTTCTGGCAGGAAGACGGGGGAGGAGACGGGATGGATGTTCTCTTGGTGCAGAACCTGATGAACTGGCTGGTGCTGGGCAGCATCTATGCGCTGGTGGCGCTCGGCTTCAGCCTGCTTTTCGGGGTGCTGAACGTGATCCATTTCTCGCATGGCGACGTGGCGATGGTGGCGCCCTTCGTGACCCTGGCGATGGTGCAGGCGCTGGCCGCGTCGGCCGGCACGGCGGGGGCGCTGGTGCTGGCCTCGGCGCTGGCGATCGTCGTGGTGGGGCTGATCGGCGTGCTCGCCGACTGGCTGGTGATCCGCCGCTTCCGCAGCGCGCCGGCGATGATGGCGCTGGTCGCGACGGTGGCGCTTGGAACCGTGATCCGCGAGCTGATCCGGATGGTCTATCCGCAGGGCAGCAACCCCAAGCCGTTTCCCCGGCTGATCGAGGCGCGGATCATGCTGGGCGAGCTGCCGGTGCCGCTGTTCAGCCTCTTCGTCATCGCCGTCTCGGTGGCGATGATGGCGGCGCTCTTCGCGCTGATGCGCCACAGCCCGCTGGGGATGCGCATCACCGCCGTGGCCGAGGACCGCGCCACCGCGCGGCTGATGGCGATCCGGCCCGGGCGGATCTTCGCCGCGACCTTCTTCATCGCCTCGGCGGTGGGGGCGATCGGCGGGCTCTTCTTCGCCAGCTATGCCGGGGTGGTGCGCTTCGACTTCGGCATCCAGCTCGGCCTGATCGGCTTCTCGGCGGCGGTGGTCGGCGGGCTCGGCTCGATGCAGGGGGCGATCCTCGGCAGCCTGCTGATCGCCGGGATCGACACGCTGGTGCAGGCGACGATGGCCGAGGGCGCCTCCTACCGGCTGGTCTTCGCCTTCCTCCTGGTCATCCTGGTGCTGGTGCTGAAGCCCTCGGGGCTCCTGGGCCGGCCGGTCGTGGAGAAGGTCTGAGATGATGGCCGAACCCCCGATGATCGCGCTTCCGGCGCGCCGCGCCGCCGCCGCCGACCTGGCGATCATCGCCGCGGCGGAGCTTGGCGGCGCGCTCCTGCTCGGCCTGTTCCTGCTGGCCGACGATTCCCGCCTGATCGTCGCGCTGCTCATGCTGCTCGGCGGGGTCTTCGCGGCCCTCCAGCTCCGGCCCGCGCTCGAGGAGCGCATCGTCGCCGCCTTCCGGCGGGCGCGCCCGGCCGCCCTGGCGCTCGGCCTCGGCATCGTGCTGGTCTATCCCTTCACCCTGCAGGGGTCGAGCTATGCGCTGCATCTCCTCGTCGTCGCGCAGCTTTACGCCGTCCTCGCGCTGGCGCTCAACTTCCAGCTCGGCAGCGCCAACATCCCCAACTTCGCCACCGGCGCCTCCTACGGGATCGGCGCCTACAGCTCGGCGCTCCTCGCGATCAACTTCGGCGTCTCGTTCTGGCTGACCCTGCCGGTCGCGGCCCTCGTCGCCACCGGCTTCGGCTTCCTGCTCGGCTTTCCCTCGATGCGCACCAGGGAAAGCTACCTGGCGCTGGTGACCATCGCCTTCGGCATCGTCATCCACCAGCTTCTCAACAACTTCGACTGGACCGGCGGGCCGAACGGCCTCGTCGGCATCCCCGCGCCCTCGATCGCCGGCCATTCCTTCGCCGACCCGATCGAGATCCTCGGCCGCCGCCTGCCGAGCCAGGCCAACTTCTACTACCTCGCCGCGGCGCTGGTGGCGCTCGCCATCGTCAGCGCCCGCCGGCTGCACGCGAGCCGCGTCGGCCTCGCCTGGAACGCGCTCAGGGGCGACGAGCTGGCGGCGCGCTGCCAGGGCATCAACGTGGTCTGGTACAAGATGCTCGCCTTCGCGGTCGATGCCTTCCTCGCCGCCTTCGCGGGCTCGGTCTACGCCGCCTAT
>JADYYO010000222.1 GCA_020853615.1 Thermomicrobiales bacterium | reverse complement strand
CACTTCCAGTTCCGGGCCACCGGCGAGACGCCCCTCCGCTTCGTCATGGTCACGATGCCCCCCTGGCCCGGGTCGGATGAGGCTGTCAGGGTAGAGGACTATTGGCCTGTTGAGTGATTGGGGCTCGCGTACGTCGGGCTCGTGGAATCGTCCAGCCTGTTGAAAAAGGGGAGTCCATGGCGGACACTTGCCGCCCGCGCGACGGCCCTACCCTGATACGGAATCCGGGTAGTGACCGCCGCTCTGCCGTCTCGAAAACCCTCACCCCCGCCCCCTCTCCTCCACTCGCAAGCGGGTACCCGGGCCGGGAGAGGGGGCCTTGACGTCAAGACGGCGTGACAGACCCGAATTCTCCAAAAGAAATCTGAGTTAAGCACTTCGCATTTGTCACGACATCTTGCGAAAACCCCCCTCTCCCGGCGTGGTAAGCCGGCAGTGCTTATCCGGATTCCGTATGACGCCCAGGGCCGTGCACAGAGCCCGCGACATCCGCCGGGCGCGGCGCCCCCTACCGCCGGCGGTGCTTGCCGCGGCCGTGGCGCTTGCGCTTGCCGTGCTGGCTGGCCTGGAGCCGCGTGTTCGTGGAGTCGGCCGAGAGGATGACGGCGCCCCGCATCGGCTCCAGCGGCTGGCTCGCCGGATCGGTGAGCGGCGAATCGCCCGGCTCCAGGGGCTCGAGCGAATGGTCCGGCAGGTGACCGGGAGTGGTGGTCGGCAGTCGAGGCGGAGTCGTCAACTGCTTGGAGCAATCACTCGTCGTCTTCGTGTTGATGCACGTCCAGCCGTCGTTTGCGCCGCCTTTGCACTCGGTGGTATTGCCGCCCGAACCCTCCGGCCCATCCATCACCGCCAGCTTGCCGCCGCCAACTTCACACATCTGACGCTGACTCGCGGTGCGGTCGGCGACAGATGCGCTCGACTTTGTCTTGTCGGCGGCCACGGGCTCGGCCAATCTGAGGCCTGCCACGGGCGCCACCGCGGCCGCCATCAGCAGCCGGGAGAGCCACACTCGCCGCGTCATCGTCGTCGCGCTGGTCCCCATTGTCGTCTCCTCTCGTCTCGCTGGATGCTCGTCCGGGCCATCCCGGCTCTGCGTCCGCACGATAGGGGAGCAGCGGGAAGTTGACTGCTATGCCGGGCACGCGCCTTGTGTCAACCGTGCGACACGCGGGCCAGCGACCCGCGGGCACGAGCGCAGCCCTGGGCCTCACCTGCGGGGTCGGCTATCGGCGCGACACGTCCTGCTCCCCGGAGCCCACGATGCTCGGTCCCGCTTGGAACCCACGTCCAGTTCCGGGCCACGGGAGAAACGCTTCTCCGCTTCGTCATGGTGACGATGCCGCCCAGGCCCGGGCCTGAGGAGGCAGTCAGGGTGGAGAATTATTGGCCGGTGGAGTGATCAGGATCTGCGAGCGCCGGTCTCGTGGGAAAGTCCCTTTTGGCCGGAGCTCAGCACCTGACGAAGGCGCTCGACGACGTGTTCGGTTTCGGTATCGGACAAGACTCGGACATCAACACGAACCGTACGGGGATCCCCAAAGTCCATCACCGCGACCGATGGCGTACCAGCCAACAGCGCCGCGATCACCTCAGCGCCGGTCATGCCCATGTTCGGGTCAAGGTGGATGAACGCCGTGGGATAGGGGCGGCCGATGTGATCCGGGAAGCGATGTTCAGCTCGTACACCGCAAAGCCCGTCGAGCGAGTCCACAACAAAGGCGGTTCGTCGTTGCGCATCACTCAGGTCTGCCGCGGGGTCCCTCCCCGCGAAGGTCTCGAGCGCGGTAAGCAATCCGATGACTTCTTCCTTGGACACTTTCAGCGGCCGCCCGATGCCCTGAATTGGCGCGCTCTGTAGTCGAGCGGCCTCGATCAAGTCCCGTCTTCCCGTGAGAATCCCCGACCCCTGAGGACCGCGCAATCCCTTGCCCCCAGAGAATGCGACCAGGTCCGCGCCGGCGTCGATGAAGGCATGCAGATGCTCGACAGGCGGCAGCGTATTCGAGGCATCGAGCAGCACCGGGAGATCATGCCGATGGGCGACTCTCACGACCTCTTCAAGTGACATTCCCGGTGTTCCGTCGCTTAGCCAGTAGACACCAGTCGTGTTTGGACCAATCGCGTCCTCCAGTTGTTTCTGGGAGACGCCTTTCTCGTCACCTACTTCACGGAAAACACCGCCTGCCCCGCGAACTGCATGGGCGTAACCCCAGTGCGTGTATTCCTGTCCGTTTGAGGACACACGGCGCGGAAAGTGATACGCGACAAACTCATTCTTGAAACCGGTGGTCTGAGGAAGCAACTGCATCTTGACTGGATCGGCGCCTGTCAGGATGGCTGCCGCCCCGATCTGCAGGCCTGCGGCAGCACCTGACACCACGTGCGCTGCCTCACCGTGGGTGAATCGCGTAATGACCTCGCTCGCTCGATCCAGGAGTTCTCGCATATCGACGCAGCAGCCTCGCGCCTGGGTCATTGCCTCGGTCACTTCTGGCCACATCACTGAGCCGCCGTAGAGGGTCCAGTGGCATGTCGCGTTGATTACGGGCCGCACGCCAAGTCGCTCGTAGCTCTCCATCGGTCAATGCCTCACTTCGTCTTTTCCCTCGCGGTGTTGTGAGCTACCCCTTCACAGCGCCCATCGTCAGTCCAGTCACCAGATAGCGCTGGGCGATCAGGCAGAACGCCACGACTGGAACGGCGTAGACGATGCCCGCTGCTCCGAAGACTCCCCAGAGCTGGCTGTACTGAGAAACGAGTTGAGAAATCCCGACGGGCATGGTGACGGCGGCTTGTGTCGTAAGGACCAGAGCGAATTGGTAGTCAGTCCACGTCACCCAGATGCTGAGAATCGCGGTTGCCGCAAGGCCGGGGAGAACCAATGGCAAAGCCAGGCGAACAAGGCAGCCAAATCGGCTTAGACCATCGAGCATGCCGGCCTCTTCGATCTCCAAGGGGACCGCCTCGAAGAAACCTATGAGCATGTACATCGCGAACGGAAGATTCACAGCCGCGTAGACGATGATGAGCAGCGGGAGCGAGTCGAATACATGAAGTTCCCGGCTGATGAGAAAGAGTGGCAAGGCGAGCGACAGCGGCGGCAGCATTCGCGTGAATAGCATGATCGCGATGAACCAGCCGTGAATCCGCAGCCGCTGGCGGGCCAGGGCGTGGGCTGCCGGAATCGCGAGTGCCATGGCAAGCGCGGTGCTCACAACGCCGGCGACCACGCTGTTGCGGAGGAGCCGAGGCAAGTCAAGACCGGCGATGCCAGCGGCTTCCTGATACTCCGCGCTGAACATCGCCTTGTAGTTATCGAGGGTGGGAGGAAAGATGAAGAGCGGAGGATTCTCGAATTGTTGGGTCGGATTCTTGAGGGACATGAGAACGAGCCAGAGAATTGGCAATGCCGTCCAGACCAGATACACCCCTAATCCGACAAATCCGAGAATCAGCAGGAGAGATGGCTTTCGCTGCCGCGATGCCGCCTGCTCTCTCGCTGGATGACGCTCTGCGAGCGTGGCTGCCATGTCCATTGGCTACGCTGGCTCCGGCTTCAGCACGACCAAATAGATTGCGGCGAAGAGGATGATCAGAACGAGAAGAAGCAATGAAACCGCGTTTGCATAACCGAGATTAAACTGATTGAATCCGATCTGATACATGTACACGGAGAGCGTCTGCGTCGCTGTGCCGGGCCCTCCATTCGTCGTCACCCAGATGATGTCGAACGCGCGCAGGGCGAACATGGTGCGGTAGATGAGCGCCGCGATGACTGCTGGGCGGAGCAGAGGCCACGTTATCGTCCGGAACAGGGTCCATTTTTCGGCGCCATCGATTGATGCAGCCTCCAGATACTCCTTCGGGATCATCTGTAACCCGGCCAACAGGATGACGAAGACCATCCCGGTTTGCTGCCACACATCGATCGCAATCAGCGAAGGCAGCGCGAGTTGCCCCGATCCGAGCCATGTCTGGGGAGGAATGCGGAAGATCGAAAAAATCCAGTTGACGATGCCGAACTCTGCGTCGAACATGAATCGCCAAACGATGGCCACGACGACCGGCGCGAAAAACATCGGGATCAGGATGTAGGTGCGGATCAGCCCCCGGAAGCGCATCTCCCGATTGAGCAACAGCGCCAGGCCAAGGCCGATCGCGAACTCGATGGCAATCGAGCCGATTGCAAACGCGATCGTGACCCGCATGGCATGCCAGAAGGTGGGGTCAGTCAACGCGCGCGCGTAGTTCTGGAGGCCAACGAATGTCCCGGTGTTCCGCACCAGGTTGAGATTGGTGAATGATGTCCAGATCGCGTAGCCAATGGGGTAGCCCACAACGAGAAGGAGAAGGAGTCCTGGCGCATAAAACGCCGCGTACGGGCCCAGCCGGCTGCGCTGCATCGGAGCTACCGCTCTCTCGGGTTGGGGACAAGGCCCCAATCATCCAGGATGCATCGTATTGCTGCTGCCACGTCATCTGGTAGTGGGGAAAGGGGCGGCCGCGTCGGGCCAGCAGCGAATCCTGTCAGCTCCATGGCGTATTTCACCACCGGAACGTTGAAGGCGGACCCGTCTGCCGCCCGCAGATCTTCGATGCGAACCAGTTGCTCCCACATCGTACGCGCCGCGGAGGGCTTCTCCCGTATTGCGCGCCAGAACTCCAGGGGAAGATGGGGTGCAAAATTGGCGATACCGGAGGTGAAGCCGGTCGTGCCAGCGGAGGAGAAAGGGAGCGCCCATCGCTCGGCCGATCCGCAGGCACAGGTCACGTGTGAGGGGGCTTCTCCAACCAGACGAACGTAGGCGGCCACATCGTTCCAGGCGTACTTGATGCCGACGACGTTGGCGCAGTCTCGCGCCAGCCGGAGCATGACGCCATCGGGCAATCGCGGAGTCCGCTTGTAGAGCGCCACGCCGATGTCGATTGCCTCGGCGATCTCACGGTAATAGCGATAGAGCCCGTCAGATGTTGCGAACGTATGCGATGGCTCATGGATGAGGATCCCCGCTGCCCCCATTCGCTGGGCATCCTGTGCGAGGGAGACGGCGGTGTTCAAGTCGTTGCCAACGCCAACGACGACTGGTGCTCGACCTGCCGTCTCCTCGATCGTGAGTTCCGCGATGGTCCTGACCTCTGGGGGGGTAAGGCTGTGATACTCCCCGGTATTGCCCGCCGGCACGATTACCGAGACATCGCTCGCGGCGAGTGCCTGGACGTTGCGGCGCATTCCCTCCAGGTCGAGGCTCCGGTCCTCCTTGAGAAACGGAGTGACAATGGTCACGGTCACACCGCGGAACGCGTCGGCGAGATCGGCGAGTGTCCCGTTGAGCTGGCTAGTCAAGGTTGAACACCCTCTCCAGGTTCCCTCCCGTGATCTGCATAAGGTCGGTTTCTGGGATGCCAGGTGTCGAAGCCAGGTAGTCGAGTGACTGCCGATAGGTGCAGTAGCGCTCGATATTGGGGATATCCGATCCCCAGACCAGCTTGGAGGCGCCAAACTCATCGTAGAGTGATTGCAGCAGTTGCTGGCCCTTCGGATAGGGATATGGCCAGTCGCCTCCTTTGAGGATGGGAAACAGGATCTCCACCATCACGTCATGGTCGTGAATGGCACGTCGCATGAAATCGGGTATTCCCTGGCCGAGGAGGAGATCGAGGGAAATGCCGCCAACCATAACGCAGGGCGTCTCCGGGTAGTGGTCGAGCCAATTGGCAAACTTGTTCCAGACCTGGAGATAGTTCTCGACGGTCGGTGACGGCACGCCCGTGATGTGCCAGAACACCGGAATCTGGAGAGTAGAGACGAGCTCCCAGAGTGGCCGGTAGTCGGGGCCGAAGGGATCGACCGCGAAATCCCGGTCGTAGAAGTCGTCCACCTTGAAAAAGAGACCGCGGTGGCCTTGTTCGACGGCTTGCTGCAGGCGCGCGCATTGCGCCGCCTCCGGATGAGGGGCTGGGTCAACCTGAGCAAGCGCGATGAAGCGGTCTGGCCACTGCGCCACAGCCCGCGCAAACTCGTCGTTCAGCCGGCCATAGATCGCGTCATTCTGAAGAACGGCGACATCGATTCCGGCATAGTCCATCAGCGCGAGCAGGAACTCGGGTGACGCCACCATATCCTGGAGGCTCGGCGGCATGAATTGGAGGAAGTAGTCTTCCCCGTCGATTGTCCACTTGAACCGACCGTACTTCCCCGCCCGAAAGTCGACATCGGTGAGGCTGCTCCGCCCCCTTTCGTCGCCTTCGATGAGCGATTGCTGCTGCATGATGGCGTTATCGCGCGATCGGCGCACGGGCTGCACATGCCGGCGAAGCGCCCATTGGATGTAGGCCAAATGCTCATCCGCAGTGGGGAAACCGGAAGGTCCTCCCAGAAACGGGAAGAAGTGCGCGTGTGAATCGATGACCTGCGGAGTCGGATGCAGTGGCTCAGGCATAGTAGCCAGCATTCTTCAGCAGGTCATCGACCTGATTCACGGTCTTGTCCAGCGCGTCTTGTACGGGCATTCCGTTGGCGATGACATCACCGATGGGTTGGGATACCAGATCCCAGATGTAGCTGATCTCGGGGATCTGAATCTGCGGGCGCGACCGTTTGTGCACTTCAACGAGGGCTTTCAGCAGCGGGCGCTTGCTGACCAGCTCGGGATTCGAAAGAACATCCGAGCGAGTGGGCTCGGCGCCCATCTCTCCGAAGCGAAGCTGCGTCTCGGCCTCGGAGAGATGTTTGATCATCTCCCAGACGATGTCCTTGTTCTGCGAGAAGCGGCTAATCGCAATGCCCCAGGCCTTTTCGGTAGCCGAGTACCACGGTACGGCATCGAACTGGACTCCGGGTGCCGGATTGTTCGGATTGCCGGAGGGGTAGCAGACTGCCATTGCCGCCCGCCCCGTGTTCATCCAGACATTGACTTCCGGAAGCCCGTCGGCGGTAATGCTTGGCTGCGTGACATGCCAACGAACGGCCATGTCCGTATAGAAGCTGGTCGCGTCCAGCCCTGCCTGATTATTGAAGACCGGATGCAGATCCTCATCAAGGATTTCTCCACCATAGCCGAACAAGAACATCTCCCACTGCCGGCTGGTGGAGATATACGAGCGCCCTGCCAGTGCACAACCATAGAAGTCATCTTCCAGTGGCGTTCCATTGAGCGTTTCACCGGCAGTCCGCGTGAAGAACTCAGCGACCTCGCGCAATTCGTCAAACGTTGTAGGAGGTGCCAGATCGCGATTGGCCGCGGCGCGGAAGGCCTCTTGCTCGGCCGTGGAATCGAACAGGTCGGAACGATAGAGCAGGAACGGCGTATCGCTCTCGTGAGGGATGGAGAAGCGCTGGTCGTCCTTCGTGTAGAGTCCAATCAATTGTTCGCCAATCTGGCTGAGATCGGGATTGTCACGTTCGATAAAGGGATCGAGTGGCTCCAAACCACCCGCAACCAGCGGAAATGCGCCGGAGTCAACGTAGAACATGTCGATGCTGCTGTCCTGCGCAACAATCGTCGTCATGATCTTGTTGGGCAGTTGGCCGAAAGGCACGGTGACGGTGTCCAGCGTCGCGCCATGCGCCTGAGCCCAATCACTCAGGATCTGCTGGGTGAACGCGGGATGCGTCCCCGGGCCGGTGAAGGTCAGCAGGCGGAGCTGCTTCCCTTCTGCTGAAACTCCCCCATCTCCGGTGCTTTCCTGTGCCGCGATGGGACAAATCCCCTTCCCAAGCGCGGAAGAAGAGAGAATTCCCGCTCCTATTCCCAACCCCGTGCGCATAACGTTACGTCGCGAGATAGTCATCGTTGGACCTCCTCCGATGGTGACGATCGACTTTGATCCCTCTGCCAGTCCTTGAGTGCCCACTCTCCAAATCGGACGATGTGTTTGCGAAGTCGCTCTGCAGCCAATTCGCCATCGCGTGCGCGAACCGCTTCGAGAATCGCCAGATGCTCTCTCTGCTCCCGAACGTCATGTCCATGTGTTCTCCAGGTGAGGAGCGCAATGATGCGATTCTGTTCCTGGAGATTCTCCAGCACCTGTTGGAGTCGCTTGTTCCCGGAACGCGTAATGAAGATGTCGTGAAACTGTCGATTGCATTGGCTGAGCTTGTCCCAGTCTCCAAGCGCCAGAGCCTCTTCGGCATCCCTGAGCAGGGAAGCCATCGAGGAGATTTCCGCCTCGGTAAGTTGCGGAACCGCCAGCCTGACAGCAAGCGGTTCTACCGCCTCCCGCAACTGATAGATCTCACGGACATCTCGCGCCTCCAGTTTCAGCACGGTGGCGCCGCGATAGCGGCTGAGCACGACCAGGCCATCTTTCGCGAGGCGTTGGAGCGCTTCGCGAACGGGCGTGGTACTTACGCCGAATCGTCGCGCAATGTCGGCCTCGACAATGGCCGCGCCAGGCTCGATGTCGAGCGAAACGATCGCCTCTCGTAGATTCTCGAATACCCAGTCGGCTCGGCTGGGAGCGCTGAACGACTGAACGTCCGGCATTGTTGTCCTTGACCTTCCCGGGATTCTATATCCTGCATCATACATGATGCAGCACCGAACGCAAGCCCATCTGTCGGTAGTGGAAGGGCCATGGCCTTGCTAATCGCTTTGAGGACTGAACAGTCGATTGATATCGGTTGATGAGGGTAATTGGCACCGAACCGTGGTGACCATTTGAGCGCCGATGGTCAGGCGCGTCACACATGAAAGCGAACGACCATCGTCAACTTCAGTGACAGATGGCCGCTCGCGTTTGGTGCCGGAGATGGGCAGAATGTAATGACTTGCTCGGCGAATCCCGAGCTGGGGTGGCCGCCGCGCATGGTGGTGCGGGGTGAGGGAGAGGCACTGGCGCCGGTCAGCGCCTGAGGCGATCGCGGCGAACGCGAATCCGGGACGCTACCCCCGCCCCGCCGCCTGCATCTGCGCCTTCTTCCGCTCCTTGGCCCGCTCGTCGGCGGAGAGGAAGCGCTTGCGCAGCCGCCACGTCTGCGGCGTGACCTCCAGCAGCTCGTCGTCGGCCAGGAAGTCGAGCGCCTGCTCCAGCGAGAGGGCCACTGGCGGTGTCAGCCCGATGGCGATGTCCTTCGTCGAGGCGCGCATGTTCGTCAGCTTCTTGGCCCGGCAGACGTTGACCGGCAGATCCCCCTGCCGCGGCTGCTGCCCGACGATCATCCCCTCGTAGACCGGCGTCTGCGGTTCGATGAAGGTCACCCCGCGCTCCTGCGCGTTGGCCAGGCCGTGACTGAGCGCCACCCCGCTCTCGGTGGCGACCAGTGGGCCGGAGCGGGGCGAGGCGATCGGCCCATGCCACGGCTCGAAGCCGATCAGGCGCGAGGCCATCACCCCGTTGCCCCGCGTCGCCGTCAGGAAGGCGTTGCGCAGCCCGATCAGGCCGCGCGTGGGGATGGTGTACTCCAGCCGCACCGCGCCCCGGCCGTCGTTGACCATGTTCGTCAGGCGCGCGCGGCGCCCGCCGACCAGGTCGCTGACGGTGCCGACCAGATCCTCGGTGGTGTCGATCACAAGCTGCTCGACCGGCTCGTGGACGACGCCGTCGATCGTCTTGGTGATCACCTCCGGTCGCGAGACCTGGAACTCGTACCCTTCGCGGCGCATCGTCTCGATCAGAACCGAGAGGTGCAGCTCGCCGCGCCCGGAGACGGCAAAAACGTCCGGCTGCTCCGTCGGCTCGACGCGCAGCGAGAGGTTCGTCTCCAGCTCGCGGTTCAGCCGCTCCCCAAGCTGGCGCGAGGTCGAATACTGCCCCTCGCGCCCGGCGAAGGGAGAGGTGTTCACGCCGAAGGTGAGGCGCAGCGTCGGCTCCTCGATGGCGATCGCCGGCAGCGCCTCCGGCGCCTCGGGGTCGGTCAGGGTGGCGCCGATCTTCGCCTCGGGGAAGCCGGCCAGGGCGACGATCTCGCCCGCGCCCGCCTCGGGCGCCTCGACCCGCTTCAGGCCGTCGAAGACGGTCAGCGCGGTGATCTTCTGCCGTGTCTCCTCCCCCTCCGGCGTCAGGTGGAGGAGGGTGTCGCCGACGTGGATCGTGCCGCGCTGGATGCGGCCGATGGCGATCCGCCCCCGGTGCGGGTCGTAGTCGAGCGAGGCGATCAGCATCTGCGCCGGGCCGTGCGGGTCGACCTCTGGCGGCGGCACCTCGCGCACGATCGTCTCGAAGAGGGGGCGCAGGTCGGGGGCGAGGGCGGCGGCGTCCGGCTCGGTTCCGGCGCGCCCGTCGCGCGCGATGGCGAAGAGGACCGGGAACTCGAGTTGGTCGGCGTCGGTCGCCAACTCCAGGAAGAGATCCTGCAGCCGCTCCAACGCCTCGTCGACACGGGAGGCGGGTCGGTCGATCTTGTTGATGACCACGATCGGGCGCAACCCTCGCTCCAGCGCCCGCGCCAGGACGGTCCGCGTCTGCGGCATCGGCCCCTCGACCGCGTCGACCAGGAGCAGGCAGCCGTCGGCCATGTTCAGCACCCGCTCCACCTCGCCGCCGAAGTCGGCGTGGCCGGGGGTGTCGATGATGTTGATCTTCACCCCGTGATAGGTGACCGCCGTGTTCTTGGCGAGGATGGTGATGCCCCGCTCCCGCTCCAGATCGTTCGAGTCGAGGATGAGGTTCCCCGCCGCGGTCGGGTCGCGGAAGACGTTCGATTGCTTGAGCAGCCCATCGACCAGGGTCGTCTTGCCATGATCGACGTGGGCGATGATCGCCACGTTGCGCAGGTGCGCCGGATCGAGCGTGGTTGCAGTCATGGGCATATCCGAGTGTCGCGTGGCGGTCACCATCGATCGCATCTGTCCTTCGTGTGCTGGCGTCGTCATTGTTGGGCAATCCCGGGCGCGCCGGGGCGGCGCACATGGGGCGGCCCGTGCTCGACTGGCACGGGCCGCGCAACCGGAAAAGTATACCAGAGGGCGATTATGTAGAGATTATGCTGGCGGGTTCACGGCCCTACCGCGTCGTAGCGAAGTAGATGATGGCGATGACCATGATGACGCCGACGATCACGGCCGCAACGTTGACGGTCGTCGCCGTCGCGGTCCAGCCGAGGAGGGTGCGGTTCGGTCCCTCACCCTGCACCGGCGGCCGGTTCGAGAGATCGAGCGGGTCGTTCCCGATCGGGTCGACGCCGATTGGGTCGCGGCTGATCGGGGTTTTTCGCCCGGGGGCGGGTTCCGTCATGGTCGAGCGTCCTTTCGCCTAACGCTGCAGGAAGAAGAGGATCGCCAGCAGCGTCAGGCCGATGATGAGCATGATGATGACCGGGATGACGCGCGGCGCGATGCGCGGGTTCTCCATCGGCTCGACGACGTCGAACGCCTCGTTGGTCTCCTCGCGCTGCACCTGCTGCCGGACGTCCTGCGGGTTGGTGGCCATCGGATCTGTCCTTTGCGCGGCCGAATCGCCGGCCCGTGCTTGCTGAACGTTGCAGGAACGGTGCCAATTCGGGCCGGCGCGGGCGCGTTCCGGGAGCGGAAATGTGGCGGAGGCGCTGAACGGGGCCGAGCGATTCAGCCCCGTTCGCCGGCGTTCTCGGTGGGCGGGTGCGGCCCGCCGCGGTGTTTCCTGACGGGCGGTTACACGCCGCCGGTCACGCCCGGCCCGACGAGGGCGATGAGCGCGATGACGACGATGGCGATCAGCGCCGCCCAGAGGAGCCAGCGATGCCCGCCGCCCCGCTCCTCGACCGGCATCGGCTCATCGAGGCCGACCCCGGTGTAGCCCCAGCGGCTCGTGTCGCGGAGGCGGTCATTGCTGGCGGTCGTCGGATCGATCATGACGAGAACCTCCTTTTCCCCGGCCGCCATTGGCAGCCCATCGCCAATATTGACGCAAGATCGGTGCTAATCGTGCCTGATTGCGTATCCGATCGTGCCGGGAGAGGCCGTTGGTTTGGTGAGGCCTTCACGAAGTGGAGAGCATTACGCCTTCGCGCCGGAGAAAGATATGGATGATCCCGCGCTGCTTGGCGGGTAGAATCGTGGAGAGATAGCGGCGATAGTCTCGCTATCGCTACCCTCGCCCGGAGAGTCGTCGTGAGCGTCCCAGACCGCCAACCCGATGCCGCTGCCGATCTCGTCTACGCCAACGGCGTCACCGTCGTGGCCGAGCCGGGCGGGCTGCGGCTGATCTTTACGCGCACGCCCACGGCTGGCGAGCCGTCGAACGTGCCCGAGGCCGCGGAATCCGACGTTATCGCGCGCCTCGTTCTGCCGCCGCTGGCCGCGCGCCGCCTCCTGCGCCTCCTGCCGGAGCGCCTCGACCATCAGCAGGCGCTGGCCGAGGCGTACGACCGCGAGACGGAAGGGCTGGCCGGCGCCGCCGAAACCGATCCATTCCTCGCGGCCCTGGCCGCCGCCGAGGAGGACGACGAGCCGTACACGGAGGAGCAGCGCGCCGCGGCGCAGGCCGGGCGCGAGGCCTTCGCGCGCGGGGAGTTCGCATCGCTGGACGATGTCTGGCACGAGTTGGTTGGCGAAGAGGCCACACCCGTGTCGGAATCCTGAGGGATGGCAGAGACGGATTGGCGCGTCGAGATCGCCAACCCTGCCGAGCGTGATATCCGCCGCCTTGCACCCGACGTTCGACGCCGGGTCCTGTCCGCGTTCAGGGGCCTCGCGGTCATCCCTCGTCGGGGCGACATCAAGAAGCTCAGGGGAACCGACAACGAATACCGGCTCCGAGTTGGCGACTGGCGAGCGATCTTCGAGGTCGACGGTGAAGAGCGCGTGGTCAGGATCCTCGTCGTGGCCCACCGGCGCGACGCCTATCGCGAGTGAGTGCCGGCCGCTGCGAGAGATCCGCCGATTTGCCTTTGGCCGGCTGGCTCCAGGATCGGCGATCGCCGCGGGCCGCAGTGCCGGGAGGGTCCTATGCGAATCGCTATCAGCGGGGCCGGGATCGCCGGCTCGGCCCTGGCCTTCTGGCTTTCCCGATGCGGACACCAGCCGACGCTGATCGAGAAGGCCCCGCGCCCGCGCACGGGCGGCTACCTCATCGACTTCTGGGGCGTCGGGTATGAGGTGGCCGAGCGCATGGGGCTCGCCCCGGCCCTGCGCGACATCGGCTACCCCGTCCAGGAGGTGCGCCTCGTCGACGACCAGGGCCGCCGCGTGAGCGGCTTCCCGGTCGCACCCTTTCGCCGCGCCCTGCATGGGCGCTTCATCAGCCTGCCGCGCGGCGATCTTGCCGCGACGATCTCGCGCGCCGTCGAGGGGGGCCTCGAGACGATCTACGACCAGAGCATCGCCGCCATCGAGGAGCACGACCGTGGCGTGCGGGTGGCCTTCACCCGGGGCGCACCGTGGGAGTTCGACCTGGTGATCGGGGCCGACGGGCTGCATTCGACGGTGCGTGGGCTCGCGTTCGGCCCCGAGCGCCAGTTCGAGCATGCGCTCGGCTACCACGTGGCCGCGTTCGAGGTGGCGGGCTACCGCCCGCGCGACGAGCTCGTTTACGTGAGCCATACCCGGCCGGGCTTGCAACTCGCGCGCTTCGCGCTGCGTGACGATCGGACGCTCGTCTTCGGCATCTTTGCCGACCATCGCATGAACGGGCCGGAGCCGCGCGGTCTCGATGAGCGGAAGGCGCTGCTCCGCCACGTCTTCCACGATGCCGGGTGGGAGGCCCCGCGGATCCTGCAGGCGATGGATGGCGTCGATGAGATCTACCTCGATCGCGTCAGCCAGATCAGGATGGACCACTGGTCGCGGGGGCGAGTGATGCTGATCGGCGATGCCGCCGCCTGCGTCTCGCTGCTCGCCGGAGAGGGGACGGGGTTGGCGATGACCGAGGCGTACGTCCTCGCGGGCGAGCTGCACCGGGCGCGCGGCGACTACCGCGAGGCCTTCCGCCGCCACGAGGAGCGGCTGCGCGCGTTCGTCGCCGGCAAGCAGGCCGCCGCCGAGCGTTTCGCGCCCACCTTCGTGCCGCGGACGCCGTTCGCGCTCTGGCGGCGAAACCAGGCGCTGAAGCTGCTGGCCCTCCCGCCGCTGGCCAATTTCCTCATCGGCCGCAGCTTCCAGGACGACTTCGCCCTGCCCGACTATGGCATGGAGGCGGGCTGACAAACGCGTCGCCTCAGTGCCGCGACACGTGTACCGTATCATGCTGAGGCACGAAGCCTCTCGGCT
>JADYYO010000221.1 GCA_020853615.1 Thermomicrobiales bacterium | reverse complement strand
GCTATACATGTGGGGCTCGATTCGAGGCAGCGTGCCCATCTCGGCCCCAAGTTGGCGATTGCCTCCATGATGCAGCCGCGAGACGTGGGATCCTGATGGCGGTTGGTAAAATACGGCGGCCACGGCGGACTCGGCCCCTTTAGGGTCCTTTCACGTTTTATAGCCGGAGGCTGAAAGCCTCCGGCGCTCCGGTCGCCGCGACATGACGGCGAGCCATGCCGCCGGCCGGCGGGTGGCGGCATGGCTCGTCTGACTCGATTGCATCCGAAGGCGAGCGAGGTTCGCGGGAACGTGCCGATTTCCCTCACCGCCGCTCGACAACCTGGTATCGGAGTAATTTGCTCGACATCAGGTATCAGTCAACGCCGAGCCGGGCATCGGCCCGGGGTGACACGAGAGCGCGTGATGAGAAAAATCGTGGCGGGGACGTTCGTTTCGCTCGACGGGGTGATGGAGTCGCCGGACCAATGGCACTTCCCCTACTTCGATGATCGGATGGGGCAGGCGGTCGACGAGCAGATGGCCGAGGCCGACGCCCTGCTGCTGGGACGGGTGACGTACGAGGAGTTCGCGAGCTACTGGCCTCAGCAGGGAGACGACACGCCGGGCGCGGAGTTCATGAACCCGGCGCAGAAGTACGTCGTCTCCGCGACGCTGCAGAATGTCGATGCGTGGCAGAACTCGACGCTGCTCGACGGCAACGACTTCGTGGCCGAGATCGAGCGGCTGAAGGCGATGCCCGGGAAGAACATCAATGTCATTGGCAGCGCCCGGCTGGTCCAATTGTTGCTGCGGGAGAACCTGCTCGACGAGTTGCGGCCGCAGGCACCTCCGATCGTGGTCGGCAGCGGCAAGAAGCTGCTGGCCGGCGACACTAGCAGGGGCTGTCGCGGCTGGCGGACTCTCACGTCCTCGATACGGGCGTGCTCTACTTGACCTACCAGCCGGCCGACCGCGCGTAAGACCGGGCGTAGCAGACGCACGACCAAACCAGCGGGAGCGAGTCGATCTGTGGATGCATGCGAGCCGGCGGTCCGCCCAAATCCGGACGATGATTGGGCGGGCGCCACGGTCTACACCATCGGTCACTCGACGCGGTCGCAGGAGGAGTTGATCACGCTCCTGCGGCAGTATGGCATCGGGACACTGGTCGATGTGCGGAGCATGCCCCGCTCGCGGCGCCATCCCTGGTTCAACAGCGAGGCGCTGGCGCCCGCGCTGGCCGAGGCGGGCATCGCCTACGCGCACCTGCCGCGATTGGGCGGGCTGCGCCGGGGGCTGGGCGAGGCGTCGCCGAACACGGGGTGGCGCAACACGAGTTTCCGGGGGTACGCCGACTATATGCAGAGCCCGGAGTTCGCCGAGGGGATGGAGGAGTTGCGCCAGTTGGCGGCCAATGGCCCGGTCGCACTGATGTGCGCCGAGGCGGTCCCTTGGCGCTGCCACCGCTCACTCATCGCCGATGCGCTTCTCGCGCGCGGCGTCGCATCGCGCGATATCCAGTCGCCGACCCGCGCGACGCCGCATGCGCTGACCCCGTTCGCCCGCATCGAAGGGACGAACGTCACGTATCCGCCGGACGATTCGCTGCCGGAGAACGCGCGATGAACGGTAGGGTCACGGCGAATCGGGAGCAACGCTGATGGCGCTGCCACCGGCGTCCTTTGCCGAGCAACTCCCGGTCGCCGCGCCCTTCAATCTGGAAGCGACCGTACGCCTGCTGCAGCGGAGGCCGGCGAACCGGATCGACCGCTGGGAGGATGACCGCTACCGCCGCGCTTTCCAGACGGGCGAGGGGCTGCGCCTGCTCGCCGTCCGCGACCTGGGGACAGTCGACGCGCCCGACCCGCGGCTGGAGATCCTCGGCGGCCCGGTCTCCGGCGAGACGGCGAGCGTATTGATGGCCACCGCGCGCTGGATGCTCGGGCTCGACGCCCAGCCGGCGCCGACCGCCTGGCTTGCCGACATCGATCCCCGGCTGGAACCGGTGACGGCGGCGCTGCTCGGCTTTCGGCCTCCCTGCTTCCCGAGCCTCTTCGAGACGTGCGCTCGCGTGATCCCCTATCAGCAGTTGAGCCTCGATGCCGGCACGGCTATTGTCGGCCGGCTGGTCGAGCGCTTCGGCGACGGGCTCGCGATCGAAGATCAAAGCTGGCTCGCGTTTCCACAACCGGAGGTCATCGCGGATGCGCCGCTCGATGCCCTGCGCGAGACGGGTCTGAGCCGGACGAAGGCGACGGCGATGCAGGCGCTGGCGCGGCAGGCGCTCTCCGGCGAGCTCGACGCCGCACAGTTTGCTCATCTCTCGACCCCGGATGCCCTGGCGGCGCTCCGCGCGCTCCCCGGCATCGGACCCTGGAGCGCGGGGCTGATCATGCTTCGCGGCCTGCGCAGGCTGGATGTCTTCCCGCCGGGCGATGTCGGCGCCGCGCGCAACCTCGCCGCGCTTCTGGGCGTCTCCGACGGGCTGACCCCGGCCGAGGCAAACGCCTACGCCGACCACTTTGGCGACCGGCAGGGCTACCTCTACTTTCTGGCGTTGGGGAGCCAGTTGCTGGCGCGCGGCATCCCGCTCGGCTGGTAACGCAGGTCGAGATTGTTCGTGACGGCGGCGGTGATGTGCAAGATCAGCCCGCGCAAGCCGTGTCATGCTGAGGAACGAAGCATCTCGGCGCAGGGGACGCGCCGTTCCGAGGAGCCGAGATCCTTCGCAAGCTCAGGATGACACGTTTGCTGTGTCACAGCACTCGGTATGACACCGAGCGACTCTTGTCGCTGAGTGCGCATCGGAAATCACTGGTCAGTTCACTCGTACCAGTCGGGCGCCTTCCGGAGCGACTGCCACTGTTCGCCGTCGTGCCCGAAGACGACGAGCTGCACCTCTTCCCGGGCGACGAGATCGAGCAGCTTGCGCGTGCTCGCCTGCAACCGCGCCTCGTCGTCGTCGAGGGGAGTTGCGCTTCGCTCCGGCGTGAACTGCCGCTCCATCGAGACGGCGTCGATCGCCAGCAGCACCGGCCCGGATTGCGGCAACCGCACGAGGACCGACTGGTGGCCCGGCGCATGACCGCTCGTGGCGATCAGCTCGACGCCGGGAGCGATCTCCGCGTCGCCATCGATGAGCCGGTAGTCGAGCGCAGGGTGATCCCAGTGCGGTCGCGAGGCAGCGAAGCGGGGGTGACCGCCTCGCCCAGCGCGCGCTGGGCGACATGCTCGGCCTGCGGGAAGGCGTCGTGGAACCCGCAGTGGTCGATGTCGAAGTGGGTGCTGACGACGAGATCGATGTCATCCGGCTGCAGGCCGAGCGCCGCGAGATGCTCGAGGACCATCTTCCCCATCGCGAAGGGCATGTTCGGCGGCAGGGAATAGTCGGGTGGAAACCCGGTGTCGACCAGGATGTTGCGCCCGTTGCTCATCCGGATCAACGAGCACCCGGCGGACATCGAGATCGGCTGATCGCCCGCCATGAAGGTCGCCGTTGCGAGCTGCAGCAGGTAGAGCCGTTCTGGCACGAGTGCGCGATCACTCATGGCTGCCTCGGGTAACGCGCGCTGGCGCGGCAGGAGCACGTGATGGCATTACACTGTGCGCCATGGCTGATACGTATCGAGACCTTCCGCTGCGGTCATTCCCCGACCTCGAAGCGTTCGAGGCGTGGCTTGCCGAAAACCATACCGCGGTTGCCGCCCTTTGGGTTCGGTTCTACCGGAAAGGCTCGGGAATCCCGACGGTGACCTACGACGAGGCCGTCGACGCGGCCCTCTGCTTCGGCTGGATTGACAGCCAGGCCAAATCGTTCGATGAGCAGTCGTACATCCAGCGGTTCGGGCCGCGAAAGGCGAAAAGCCCCTGGTCCGAGATCAACAAGGGCCGTGTCGCGCGGCTGGTGCACGAGGGCCGCATGCGAGAGGCCGGCCACCGGGCCGTCGAGGTCGCGAAGGCCAATGGCGAGTGGGAGCGGGCATACGCCTCGCCGTCGACGATGACGCCGCCACCCGAGTTTGTGCAGGCGCTGCAGGCGAATCAGGAGGCCGAGGTGTTCTTCGCGACGCTCAGCAAGACGCAGCAGTTCTATTTTCTCTATCGCATCGTCGCCGCCAAGCGCCCCGAAACGAGGGCGAAGCGGATCAGAGAGGCGATTGAAAAGCTCGAGCGCGGCGAGAAGATGAATCCCTGAACGTCAAAGCGAGCCGAACGCGATCTCTCGTCGCTCGCGCTCACTCGCGGCGATGTCGAGCGGATGAAACCGCTCGACATCGATCGATTGCCGCGAATGTCACCCTCGCTGGACCTCACAGAGCAAAGAGCGCGAGATCGATGCTCTCGGCCATCGCTTGGTAGCCGGCGTCATTGATGTGCAGGTGGTCGCCGGAGTCGAAGGCGGGGAGGAGGCTGGCCGGGTTGGCATGGTCGCGCACGACGGCGTCAAAGTCGAGGACCGCGTCGAACGCGCCGCTGTCGCGGATCCAGGCGTTGACTGCCTGCCGCGTCGCCTCGGCCTCGGGCGTGAAATACATCGCGCCCGCGAACGGCGTGATCGTGGCGCCGAAGACGACGATCCCCTGCTCGTGGGCGCGCTCCACGATCTGACGCAGGGCGGCGATGAGTTGCCCCGCGCCGACCGGCGCGGCGCCTTCGCCGCCCATGACGGCGAAGCCGATGTCGTTGATCCCCTCGAAGACAATCAGGTGCGTCACCCCGGCCTGGGCAAGCACATCCCGGTCGAGCCGGGCCAGGGCGCCGGGCCCGGCGAAGGTGAAGTCGCCCACGCCATCGGCCAGGAGGCGGTTGCCGCCGATTCCCTGGTTCAGGACCCCGACGGGACCGAGGCTCTCGGACGCTGCCATACAGTTGGCCAGCAGATCGGGCCAGCGGTGATTGGTGTCGGGCGTCGAGCCGGTGCCATCCGTAATCGAATCGCCCAGGGCGACGACGACGGCCGCCGGCTCCGCGACCACGACATCGATGCCCGTCAGGAAGAGCCACGATTCGAGGGTGCTGGCGACCGGCATCTCGGCATCGCCGGTGAAGTCGCCAGGGGAGGAGATCTGGTTCGTCTGCAGGGCGAAGCCGTGGACCGTCGTGCTGGTGGTCGGCTCGGGAAAATAGAGGCTCACCGCCACTTCAGCGAGCGCGGGGACGGCAAGGTCGACCGGATCGCTCAGGACCAGCGCGCCGGGCGGGATGTCGATCGCGGGGTTGCCGGAGAAGGTGACGGCGCGGTCGCCCGCCGGGGCGATCCGCTGCTCGCTGTCGCACAGCGCGACGTGGGCCGCGCCGATGCGGACCGGGGCGTCGCCGAAGAGATTGGAGAGGCGGATGCGGACCTGCTCGCCCCCGGCCGAGAGGCGCGCGAACTGGCGCAATGTCTGATCGTCGAGCGCGACGACCTGGCTCGGCAGGAAGTCCTCGAACCCAGGGCTGGGGATGTGCGGGGCCGCGGCCCAACTCCCGATCCAGCGCTCGCGCTGCCAGTCGCGACGGGCAGCCACGGGCGAGGCGAGTGGGGTGGCCTCCTGGGCAAAGGCCGGTGTTCGGTTCAGGGCGATGCCGCCAAGCAGCGCGCCGACGCCGGTCATCCACTGCCGGCGCGTCATCGTGCCATGCGCCTGGGTGTCCGTGTTGACCGCTTCACGATCGGTGGTGCGTCCCACGAGCGATGCCTCCTCGATTGCAGCGTTTGCCGCCAAGTGCCGGCACTCATTCATGAGTAGTCGCACGAGGGCGCCGGCAATCGACAACGTCCGGAGTGGGGGACGGAGAGTGAGAATCCTGGCCGGCCCTATTGCGCTGGCCGAGCACGGGGAAGATCTCTCTGCCGCCTGCAATGTCTGGGCAAGCAGCACGCGGTTCGCCTGCCGCCGGGCGTGTCGCGTTCGCCCGCTTCGGCCAGCGGCGTCAGACGCGAGCCTCCGCGGCATGGTCGCGGGCGTGCTGGAGCGCGAGGACGCTCTCCTCATGGATGATATCGAGGACCTGCCGCTTGAGCGCGCCGAACTCGGGCGTCGCCAGCATGGAATACTCGCGTGGGCGGTGGAGCGGAACAGGCAGCTCGAGACGAATGCGTCCGGGGCGGTGGCTCATGATGAGCACCCGGTCGGCCAGGAAGATCGCCTCGTCGATATCGTGGGTGACGAAGAGGACGGTGCGCGCGTCTCGCTGCCAGACATCCAGCAGCAGCTCCTGCATCAGCGCGCGGGTCTGCGCGTCGAGCGCGCCGAATGGCTCATCCATGAGGAGAACCAGCGGATTGTTCGCCAGGGCGCGGGCGATGGCGACGCGCTGGCGCATGCCCCCCGAGAGCGCCTTCGGATAGGCGTCCGCAAATCCCTCGAGGCGCACGAGCTCGAGCAAACGGTCGGAGATGGCGCGGCGCTGCCGGGACGGCATCCGGGCGAGCTGCAAGCCGAATTCGATGTTGGCGCGGACCGTCAGCCAGGGGTAGAGGGTGTAGCTCTGAAAGACCATGCCCCGGTCGGGGCCCGGCCCGCTGGCAGGGCGCTGATCGACGAAAACGGCACCCGCACTCGGGCGCGCCAGGCCGCCGATCACGTTGAGCAGCGTCGACTTCCCGCAGCCCGATGGGCCGACGATGCAGACGAATTCGCCATCGCCGATGGTCGCCGAGACATCGTCGACCGCCATGACGCGGCCACGCTGGCGGTCATCGAACCAGACTGATACGTTGGCGATGACGACTTCGCTCACGTTTGCAACTTCTCCACGTATGGGAAGAGCCGCGCGTACAGGACGCGGAAGAGGGTATCGGTTAGCACGCCGAGGAGACCGATGGTAAGAATGCTGGCGATGATGCGGTCTGTCGCCAGGAAGCGCTGGCTCTGCAGGATCAGGTGCCCGATGCCGCTGTCCGCACCGACAAGCTCGGCGACGATCAGATAGGTCCAGGCCCAGCCCATGGTGATGCGAAGATTGTCGACGACTCCCGGCAGCGACGCGGGAAGCAGGACCCGCCAGAAGACCTGCCAGCGGCTGGCGCCGAGGGTGTAGGCGATGTTGATCAGCTCTTTGGGAACTCCCGCCGACACATCGGCAATCAGGAGCGTCAGCGGGAAGAAGACCCCGATGAAGACGACGCCGACCTTCTGGGCATCGCCGATGCCGAGCCAGATGATCAGGAGCGGGATGAACGCCGAGGCCGGCATGTAGCGAACGGCCCCGATCAGCGGCTCGAGCAGCGCCTGGAAGAAGCGGAAGCTGCCCATCAGGATCCCGAGCGGGACGGCAATCGCCGCCGAGATCGCGAAGCCAAGAAAGATGCGGCGGGTGCTCGCCCAGACATCCTCGAAGAAGGCTCCGCCCTGGATGAGTCTTCCCCACTCGGCGAGGACCGCGGTGGGAGACGGGAGGAAGTAGTCAGAGACCCGGCCACCGTAGGTCAGGAGCGCCCAGATGGCAATGAAAGCTCCCAGTCCAACCAGAGCGAGCGCCGCCGCGATCCGCCCGGGGATCGGTTCTTTGGGCGCGAGATAGGCCCAGAAGCCGGGACGGCTCACCGGCGGCACGACCGCCAGTGAGCCATCGCCGTATTGTTCCGGGCCGGCCGGCCGCCGCGAGAGCGCGTCTTCCTGGGCCGAGGGCGACAACGCGGGATCGCCACTCCCCGGCGCGAGCGAACGGTCTCGAGCGGACAAGGCTAGCCCGCCGTGCCGTCGACGAAGGATGGGTCGACGATCGTCTTCGGGTCGGGGACATTGTCGGTGACGCCGATCTCCTTGTAGAACTCGCCGGCCTTCGTGACGAGATCGTCGATGGGGCCCGGAGCCGCGGCCGTGCCGAAGTAGGCCGTGTTCTCATCCTTTCCCCAGAGGCGGAGATCAGCGAGCGTCGCCACGAAATCGTCAGTGTCCATGGAGATGCTCTTGGCCATGATCGCGTTCGCTTCGTCGGGGTTCGCCGCGATGTCGTCGATGGCCCGATAGTACGCGCGGACGAAGGCGGCGACCGCCTCCGGGTGCTCCTGGACGAATTGGGGGCGGAAGGCGACGGTGTCGACGATCAGTCCCGGGGTCTCCTTGCTGTCGAGCAGGACGTGCCCGAAGTCGGTCTTCCGGGCATTAGCGAGCCAGGGCTGCCACGTCACGGCGGCGTCGACCTGACCGGCGACGAATGCCGCGCCGGCATCGCCCGACGACATGTCGAGCAGATTGAGATCGCCGAGCGACAGGCCGGCCGCCTGGAGCGCGTTGGCGAGCAGGAACTGGCTGGTCGACGCGCTCTGCACAGCGACGGACTTTCCCTTCAGGTCGGCGATCGAGCCAATCTCCTTCTTGGCGACAATCCCGTCGCCTCCAGCCGACTCGTCAACGGCCAGCACCTGGACGAGATCGGCGCCCTGGGCGGAGAAGAGGGTCCAGGTGTCGATGGTCGTCGCCGACGCATCGAGCCGGTCCGCTTGCATGGCCGTGATGCGGTCGGCGGAGACCTCGACCAGGCTCAGGTCGACGTTGACGCCCTCTTCGTCGAAGTAGCCGCGCTCCTCCGCCAGCCAGAGGGGGCCGTAGCCGACCCATGACGAGACGGCAAGGCGTAGGGTTGCCGGCTCGCCGGCCGCCTGCGGTGTCGACTGCGCGGATGCCAACCCGGGCAGCAGGCCTACGAAGAGCATTGCGAAAACGAACCGGGAGATGATGGCGCCGTAGGGTCGCATGGGTTCCTCCTGCTCTCCTTACCAGACGTCGGATGCTCGGTTCTCGCTCCCTGTTGCTCAAGCCGCGGTCGGCGCGATATCAGCCTGTCGACGAAGGGCTGCCGTCGCTGCCGCGCGACCGCATGGCATAGCCCGCGATGAAGGTCAGCATCAGTTTGGTGGCCAGTCGCGCGGTAATGTCGTGCAGATCGCGCGATGGGTCGACCTCGACAAGGTCGAACCCCTTGACGCGCGGATCGGCGCCGAGCTGGAACAGGGCGTCGTAAGCGGCCCATGGCGTGATGCCGCCGGGGAGCGAAGCGCCCGTTCCCGGGGCATAGGCCTGATCGAAGCAGTCGATATCGAACGTCACGTAGATGGCGTCGGTATCGCGGCTGGCGATGGCGAGGGCCTCCTCCAGGAGCGGAGGCAGGCCCCGCGTCGCCACGTCACGCGCCGTGAAGATGGTGACGCCCTGCTCGCGTCCCCACTGCGCGTGCCAGGCCGCCTGAACAAATCCCGAGATGCCGATCTGCACGAGGTTGTGCGGGTCGACCAGGCCATCCTCGATGATCGCGCGGATCGGCGTCCCATTGTGCGGGCCATGCTCGCCGGTCTGGAAATCCATGTGGGCGTCGAACTGGATGAGACCGATCCGATCGTAGCCGCGGCTCGCCTTGAACGCCCGGAGCAGGGGATGCGCCAGCGAGTGCTCGCCGCCGATAGTGATCGGGAAGAAGTCCCGATTCGTCGTCAACAGCGCGCTGGCCGCCGCCTCGATGGCGCGATGCGCCTCGGGAACGTCAAGGAGCGAGATCTCGACATCGCCCAGGTCGCGGACACGCAAGCCGGCCACATCGACGTCGTAGTCGATGCTGTAGGTCGTGAAAAAGGGCCAGACCATGCGCAGCGCGTTCGGCCCGAGATGGGCCGCGACATGCTTGATGGCGCCGCGCGCGATCGGCACCGTCAACAGGCCGACATCGAATGCTTCCTCGCCGTCCCAAGGTCGAATCCAGTTCGCCACCCGCGTCTCGTGGGCGTCCTCCCACGGCGACCGGCGAACCAGTTCCGGTGGCCGGAGAAACGGAAGTTCCGTCACTGCCACTGTCCATCGCTCCTTTCTTCATGCCACTCAGGGGAAGCGACGCCGCATACCCGCAGGGCCAGCCGCCCATAGATTCGCGCGGCTGTGATCAGCTCATCGACCAGCACGTGTTCATCCGGTGTGTGGGCCCAACGCTCGTTGCCGGGGCCGAACCCCACCGTCGGGATGCCAGCGCGGGCCATAAAGGTGCCGTTCACCCCGAAGCGCCACGCGCCAACGTACCCTCGATCGTCGAGGATGTCGGCCCGGGCGGCTCGTGCGATCTCGACCAGAGGGTGTTCGGGGTCCGTGAAAAAGAGCGGATAGTGATTGACCTCTTCGATGTCGCAGTGAAACCGGGAGTCGAGGACGCCGATCGCGTCGACGATCTCGGCCATCTCCGCGTAGAGGGTCTCCGGGGTCTCGCCCGGGATGTAGCGGCGATCGACGCGCACCGTGCAGCGGTCCGGAACGACGGCCACGCCTCCACCCGGGCTGGCACCGATATCGATTACGGCAAGCGTCGCCTGCCCGAGCAGAGGGTGAGGCGGGAGGATGGTCGCCCGGCGCTCCAGCGCCGCGAGGAGCGGCAGCGCTCGCGCGATGGCGTTGTCGCCGCGCGATGGCTCGCTGGAGTGCGCCATCCGGCCGTGAACCCGGAGCTCGAACTCGACCTTGCCGCGGTGGCCGAGATAGACATTCATCCCGGTCGCTTCGACGCTCAGCCCGAAGTCCGCCCGAAGGCCGCGAGCGAGGAGGTGCTGCACGCCATCGGGCGAGTCGACCTCCTCGCCAACATCGGCGTTGAGGATGACCGTGCCGGCCAAGCGGATGCCTGCCCGCTTGATCGCGGCCAGGCCGAACGCCGCCGCGACGACGTTGCACTTCATGTCACAGGAGCCGCGCCCGACGATCGCCATCCCCGGCTCGTTCCAGCGCGCGGCATCGACGAGACGGCCGCCGTAGGGATCGATCATGTCGCCGGGCGGCACGTGATCGAGATGGCCGTTGACGAGGAGGGTCGGGCCATTGCCCTCGCCGTCGAGCCAGCCGAGCACGTTCCCCTTGTCATCAATGTCGACGCGGTCGTAATCGAGGGCGCGCAGGCAATCGACCATCGCTGCCGCGGCCTCGGATTCTTCGCCCGAGAGGCTGGGGATGCGGACCATCTGCTGGCAGGCCGTGATCATGCTGTCGGTATCGAGTGCCCCGTCGAGGGCGCGATCCCGGTCGAACTCGGTTCCTTCAGCAGTCTGATCCATCAACCAGACCCCGTTTTTCGAAGCGCTACCGGATGCCTTGTCCGGTCGCCAGACCTTGCGAGGCGGACGAAACGTGGAGAGATCCGGCGTCTTTGCCCGCGTGCGGCTCGGCCGCATCTGCTTCCGGTTTCGACGGTTGGTAATCGGGCTTCGTCGCCGCCCGGTAATGGGATAGCGACCGTCATTCGCTCGGCGATCTGGTGATCCACGCGCCGGCGTGCAGGTCCTGTTTTCGAAGATGGGGGGACGATACGGGTGAAGCGGGGAGCTGTCAAGCACCCTCACGAGCGTGGATCGCTCGGATGCCTACAGCGGATGCTGTCACGCGATCAGGTCGACTCGCTCCCCATCCCGCTCAAGCGATTCGCGGGCGGCGAGGGCGACGGCGAGCGCCTGCAGGCCGTGGGCCGGAGTGGCGCGGCCGGCGGGGGAGCCCTGCCGGATGCTGTCGAGGAAGTAGGCGCATTCGGCGGCGTAGGGATCCATCTGCGCCGGAGCGAGGACGAGCGGTTCGCCCTCGTGCGGGAAGAGGGTCAACTCGTTGACGCCGCTCCCCATCTCGACGCTGCGCCCGCCCGCCCGGAAGGCGTACTCCATCGCGCCCGCTTCACAGAGGATCTCGAAGCGCGCCGAGAAGGGGTACGACTCCGGCATCATCATGCCGCCGTCGACGAGGGCGGAGCCGGCATCGCCATAGTCGATCAGCACCTGGACCTGGTCGAACCCGCCCGAGCGCGGGTTGCGGTGGCCGTGCGCCGTCACCGCGCGCGGAGCGCCGAAGATCCAGTTCAGCGCGTCGTAGTCGTGGATCATCATGTCGATCACCGCGCCGCCGGTCAGGTCGGCGCGGCTGAAGAGAGCCGACCAGGCGGGGAAGGGCTGCCGGCGCGAGGCGAAGCCGGAGCGGGTCGCGCCCAATTCGCCGCTGCCGACGCGGCGGGCGATCTCCACGTACTCGGGCCAGAAGCGGAGGACGTGGGCGATCATGAAGACCCGGTCGGTCTCGCCAGCCATGCGGGACAGCGCCTCGGCATCGGGCAGGGAGAGCGCGATTGGCTTCTCCAGCAGAACGTGCTTGCCCGCCGC
>JADYYO010000220.1 GCA_020853615.1 Thermomicrobiales bacterium | reverse complement strand
AGCCCGGCGCTCTTGAGGTGGCGCTTGAACTCCCGCGTGAGGTTGCGCGCGTCGAGGGCCGTTCCGGTTGTCGAGGTAAAGACGAGGCCGGTTTCCTGCCAGCGCGCGCCGGCCTTCGCCCGCTCGAGCGCCTGCCGGTCCTTGTGCGCGGTCAGCGCAGCTACCAGCGAGGCGGACAGCGCAAGCGTGCGGCGGCTGCGCTCCGTCTTCGGCTCTTTGATCGCGAGCTCCTTGCCTACCCTCTGCAGGGTCTGGCGCACGCGCAATGTCCGGCCTCCGAGATCGACATCTTGCCATCGCAGACCGAGAATTTTCGACTGCCGCGTGCCAGGTGTAAGGGCTACAGCGCCTTGCGGAAGTGGTGTCATCCTGAGCGCAGCGAAGGATCTCGGCTCCCCGGACCATCGCGTCCCCTGCGCCGAGATGCTTCGTTCCTCAGCATGACACGTCTTGCGCACGCCGCTGTAGGCGATAGAGTGCGGCCGGCCGGTCTCCGTCGTCGACGGCAAGCTACCGCCTCGCCTCATCGGGCGCAAGCACGCGGCGCTCGATCTTCACTTCCCGGGACCTTTCGGCCATCGCGGCGACATTGCGCGCGCCGATCTGCATCGTGATCACCGAGTTCAGCGCATAGTGCAAGACTTCACGGATCATGACGCCGGCACACAGCCACAGCTACGTCTCCCGCTCCGACTGCCGTTGGAGCGCCTGACGCTCTTGTGCCGAGTGTCCGGGCACTTTTGCTTGCAGGATCGCGTGCACCTGTGCAGAAGAGTAGCTTTCTCGCTCCGTCTTGCAATGAAAGGTGGTCACCAGCTGCGTCGTCAATTTGTTGTGCGTATGCTTGCCCAGCTCGGGTGCACTGTGGAGGCGCCCCGTCTGGCGATAGCCCTTGAGCGTCTCCAGGGAATGCTTCGGGGCGATGATGTCGGCGAACCACCACTCGCGGTACTGCGCCAGTCGCTGCTCCGCGGCCCTGACATCAGGACCCATCTCAGCCTGTCGGACCTTGGCAAGGCACTTCTGCTTGGCGTCGATCCGGGTCTTGCTGTAGCCGCTGAAGCGCCTGCCGTCATCGAGCGTCTCGCACCATTCCCAGATGCCTTTGTCCGCACATTGGCGAGCGCCGCGTGCGGACGCAACGAGACGCCTACCCCCTTGCTCGACCGGACAAGAAGCGGCCGGAGCGCTCGGCTCACGATCCCGGCAGTCTCCGGAATGTCAGCCGCTCCCCTTCCATCCCGTTCCGGAAGACGTCCTGGCAGGCCGCGGCGAACTCCTTGAGCCCCTCGGTGATGGTGGCGAAGAGATTCCCTGGCATGTGCCCTTCCGGGCCGTGCAGGTAGTTGTTGCGCCCGTAGAAGATGGCCAGGTCGATCAGGCCGGTGGCCGCGCACTGCTCGCGCCACTCGGCCGACACCGGGCCGCCGGGAGGGATGAAGAAGTAGAGGAGATCGCCAGGGATGGGGAAGACCGTCCCGTTCTCGCGGCCCGGCTCTTCGGGCGCGAAGGGCGGGGTCAGGATGTAGATCTCGTTGTTGGCCCACTTCGCGTGGTGGACGCCGCCGGTCTGCGGCAGCGCGTTCCAGACCGCCTCGCACGTCTTCGGCGCTTCCTCCTCCAGCAACTCGGCGACGGCGCGTACCCCGCGCTGCTCCAGGACGACTTCGATCTTGCGCGGCATTCCTTCCCCTCCCTCGATGGCGACTCGGTTAAACTCCTCATAGGCTCGTCAGATCGTGCGCAACTCGGGCGAGGTGCGCGAGAGGAGCTCGTACCCCGTCTCGGTGACGGCGACGTTCTGCTCGACCTGGTAGATGCCGTGGTCCCGGATGATCGCCGGCTCGACCGTGATGATCATGCCGGGCGCGAGGATGGTCGGGTCGGTCAGCGAGATATCGGGCGGCTCCGTGCTCTGCAGGCCCAGTCCATGCCCGATGCGGCCCGAGTCGAGCGGCTGCAGCCCGGCATCGACCAGTGCCGCGCTGACAGCCTCGACGACGGCACTGACGGGCGCTCCCGGCGCAATAGCCCGCACCCCCGCCATCGTCGCCTCGTGGACGGTCTCCTGCAACGCCACCTGTTCGGCCGTCGGCCCGCCGACGACGGCGGCCCGGTCGTAGTCGGCGCCATACCCGTTGACGATCGCCGAGACGTCCAGCCAGACCATATCGCCCGACTCCGGGATGCGCTGCCGCGGCACACCGAAGGTGCGGTGGTATTGACCCCGGCCGGAGGTCATCATGATCCAGCCAACGCGGTCCGCCCCCGCCGCCAGGAGCAATTCGCCAAGCCGCTGCGCGATCGCTCGCTCGGTCATCCCCGGTTGTACTTCATCAAAGAGTTGGCCCAGGGCGACGTCCGTGATGCGGCACGCCTCGCGCAGGCAATCGACCTCCGCCGGCGACTTGCGCATGCGCAACGACCAGATCGCCTCGGCCGCGTCGACGAAGGTAGTCTGCGGCAGCGCGTCCTGCAGGCGCTGAAAGTCGAGATAGCTGACGCCGAGCCGGTGCTCATAGCCGAGCTCCGCCCCGATCCGCGCATCGGCCAGCCCAAGCTCCCGCACTGCGCCGATGATCGCCGGCACGGGCGCCTCGCCCACCTCCGTGGAGGGGATGACCTGCTCGATCCACGATTGATCGCGTGCCTCGTCGGCGAGGAAGGCCGGCGCGATGATCGCCGGCGGGGCCTCGCGCGGCAGGATGGCGAGCAGGTTGCGGCTGAAGCTGACCCAGGGGTGAGCGGCGATGTAGCCGGTGAAGTAGTTGAAATTCGCCTCGCTCGTCACCAGCAGGGCGTCGGCCCCGATCTGGCCCAACGCCTCCTGCAGTCGCGCGTACCGCGCTTCGAATTCGGCTCTCGGAAAATTCACATCCCCTCCCTGGGTCACCCGCCCATGCTGACCGTGGACTCAATCGACCATGACGACTTCACGCAACTCCTCGAGCGAGGACGAGATCGTCGTCGCTCGCCCGCCGACCTCGGCCAATTGCCGCGGCCACTTGATGAGGCTGGAGGTCAGGAGCGCGCTCACGCGCGATTCAACGGGGATCAGGCCCGCGCGCGCCGCCTTCTCCGCGCCCGCGATGGCGAGAGCTGAGGCAGCCTCGGCGGCGATGCCGTGGCGCGCCAGGAGCCGCATCGCCCCCCGGATCTCCGCCTCGGTGACGTCAATGGCGAAGCCATCCGTGCCGTAGAGGGCGTCGAGCGCGTGGTCGCCTGCGGTCTCCTCCCGCGTCGAGGTGGCGATCGACCAGGCGTGCGCCAGCGGCGTAACCTGCCGCTCCTTGCGCGCGAAAGCACGCACCACCGGATTTGCCCCGGCGGCCTGGCAGGCGACGAAGCGGGGAATGCTATCGGCCAGCCCGATCCGCGCAAACTCTCGCCATCCCTTGTAGAGGCCGTAGAGACCATCCCCACCGCCGACCGGGACGAAGACCATGTCGAGGGGCGCGGGCCGCGACTGCAGGATCATCTCGAAGGCGATCGTCTTGTACCCCTCGACGCCGTACGGCACCGCGACCGGCATCGGGGCCAGCGTGGAGGCGGGGAACCAGCCGTGATCCCGGATCAGCGCCTCGAGAAACGCGCCGCGCGCCTGCCACCGGGTGACAATCGCCTGCGCCCCATAGGCGAGGATCAGGTCGCGCAGTAACTCGGGCGTCTCGTCTGGCAGCAGGACGACGCAGCGCATCCCGGCAGCCGCCGCGTAGGCGGCGGCCGATGCCCCGTGGTTTCCCGTCGAGGAGGAGGCGATCTTGGCGAAGCCGAGCTCGCGCGCGACCGAGATCGCCACGCTGTTGAAGCGATCCTTGTACGACCAGGTCGGGTTCTGGCTCTCGTTCTTGAGCAGGAGATTGGGCAGGCCGATCGCCTCGTTGAGGCGGCGGATCGCCACTAGCGGGGTGCCTCCCTCGCCGAGGGAGACGGCGTGCGCCGGATCACGTAGCGGCAGCAGGGGGGCAAACCGCCAGAGATCCACCCGCTCGCCGTCGCGCAATCGTTCATCGAGCGCCCGCCTGGCCGCCGGCAGGTCGTAGTGGACCTCCAGGGTCGCCACCGCATCGTCGTCGGCGCAGCGCGGGCAGCCGAAGAAGTACGCGCCGAGGTCGAACTCGCTTCCGCAGCGGCGGCACGCGAGCCAACGGTCCGTCATTCCGCTCCCTCTTCCTCCTGCACCATCGTCAGTCGGCCACAGGCACGACGAAGAGCGACTCCGGGGCGAGCTCGATCGCGACCGGATCCCCCTCACGCCAGCGGCGCGCACCGGGCCGATCCTGATCGACCGCCTGCAGAAGCTGGCCACCCTCGAGCCGGACCTGGTAGGTCGTGCTCGCGCCGGTGTAGATCACCCGCATGACCGTGCCGCACGGGCCCGAGATAGCGGAGCCCGACCGCAAGGTGACCGCTTCTGGCCGCATTGCCAGATCGACCGGGATCCCCTCCTCGCGCGCCGCCGGGCGCACCGCGTCGTCCGCAACGTGGGCGGTCAGGCCCAGATCGCCCGTGAAGAGCCAGCCGGTGGAGGCTCGAGCAAGCCGCCCACGGACGAAGTTGACCTGCCCGATGAAGCCGGCGACGAACTCGTTCGCGGGGTGTCGGTAGACCTCCTCTGGCGCCCCGATCTGCATGATCCGTCCCTGGTTCATGACAACGATGCGGTCGCTGACCGTCATCGCCTCTTCCTGGTCGTGGGTGACGTAGATCGCCGTGATGCCCAGCCGCTGCTGCAGGTCGCGCAACTCGGTCTGCATCGCCTTGCGCAACTTGGCGTCGAGGTTGGAGAGCGGCTCGTCGAGGAGCAGGACGAACGGCTCGATAACGATCGCCCGCGCCAGAGCGACGCGCTGCTGCTGGCCACCACTCAATTGACGCGGATAGCGCTGCTGCATCGCCGACAACTGCACCAGTTCGAGCGCCCGCTCGACTCGCTGGCGCCTCTCAGCGGCGGGCACCTTTCGCATCTTGAGGCCGAAGGCGACGTTGTCGAAGACGGTCATGTGCGGGAAGAGGGCGTAGCTTTGAAAGACCATTCCCAGGTTGCGCTGATGCGGGGGGCGATTGGTCATGTCTTCGCCCATGACGGTGATCGTCCCCGCGTCCGGCTCGATGAAGCCGGCGATCATGCGCAGCGTCGTCGTCTTGCCGCAGCCACTCGGCCCCAGAAACGACAGGAACTCGCCGCGGTAGACATCGAGCGACAGATCGTCGACGGCGACGGCCTGCTCGTACCGCTTCGTAATCGCGTCGGCTCGCACCGCAAGCTCGTCCACGCTTGACCTCCCTCTCAGGCCGCTCAGCGGCCGCCGAACAAGCGCCGGACATCGACCAGCTTCGAGAGCACCACCACGACGACGATCGCAAGCGCGATCAGCAGGATGCTGACAACGGCGAGGAGCGGATCGACGCTCATGACCACGATCTCGTAGATCCACATCGGCAGCGGCTTGGTCGAACCCGAATAGAGGAAAAAGGTCACCGTGAACTGCGTGAACGATGTCACGAACGCGAAGATGGCTCCGGCAATAATCCCCTGCCGAATGAGGGGCAGGGTGACCAGGAAGAAAGTCTGCACGGGATTCGCGCCGAGCCCCATCGCCGCCTCTTCCAGATCCTGCTCGTAGACCTCGAGACTGGCCCCGACGGTGAGGATGACGAAGGGGATGGTCAGGATCACATGGCCGATGACCAGCCGCTCGAAGTAGCCGAACCAGCGAAACTCGCTGAAGACGAGCAGCAGGCCCACACCGATCACGAGCTGAGGGAACATCAGCGGCAAGAGGAAGAGGTTGCGGAAGACCTCCTTGCCGGGGAAGGCGTACTTGTGCAGGGCGTAGGCGACGAGCACGCCGACGACCACAGCGAGGATGGCAACGACCAGGCCGATCTGCGCGCTCATCAGGATGGAGGGGGTAAGCCCGGGTTTCGTACCCGGGTTCCCTTCAAGGTGGTCGACCAGCCGCCCATACCACATCAGGGAGAAGCCGCGGGGCGGAAACTCGACGCTCTCGGTCGGGGTGAAGGAGGTCAGCAGGATGATGAAGATCGGAGACAGGAGGAAGAGCGCCACCAGGATCACGTAGAGGCGCAACAGGACGCCGCCGATGTCGACTCGACCTCGTCGCCGCTCCGGGCGCTGGTTCTGGGCCGCGCTGGTCATCAAGCGCGCTGCCAGTTGAGCCCCGCGCGCGAGGCGCGCGTGTAGAAGTAGAGGATAACGAGGGTGAGCGCGACCAGGATGATCGACTCAGCAGCGGCGAACGGCCAGTTCAGGAGCACGGAGAGCTGGGTGCGGATCAAGAGGCTCATCACCATCACCTTGCCGCCGCCGAGCACCAGGGGCGCGACGAAGGCGCTGGCACTCAAGGCAAAGCAGAGGAGCGTCCCTGCCAGCACGCCCGGGAGGCTCATCGGAAGCGTGATGCGCAGGAAGGTCTGCAGCTTGCTGGCCCCCAGGCTCTGGCCCGCTTCCTTTAAGGAGGGGTCGATCTTCTCGAGCACGGCGGCGATGGGCAGGATCATGAACGGCAGGATCTCATGCAGCAACTCGATGATGACCGACGACTCGGTGTAGAGGATCTGCAGCGGCTCCGTGCGCAGACCGCTGGCCATCAGGGTCTGATTGAGCAGGCCGCGATCCCCGAGCAGGATCAGCCAGCCGTAGGCACGCACCAGGACGTCGATCAGGAGTGGGACGATAACGATCAGCAGGAGCGCATTGCGCGCGACCCCGCGCGAGATCGACAGGAGGTAGGCGTAGGGGTAGCCAAGGACGAGGGCGACGAGGGTCACCACCAGAGCGAGCCGCAGCGTCTTCAGGAAGATGCCGCGAAAGTAGGGGTCGGAAATGAAGTCGCCGTAGTTGGAGAGGGTCAGGCTCGGGTACATGCCGAGACCGGGATCCCAGCCGTTCAGGCTGAAGCGGATCAGGAAGACGACGGAGATGACCAGGAAGACGAGGAAAAAGGCCGCTGGCAGCAGCAGCGCGTAGGCCGTAAGCGCCTCGCGCAGCCGACGCGCACGCGGAGATCCAGGTTGCCGCGCGGATGATGCCACGTCCGACGTGTCGACAATGGCGGTTTCGGACGACAGGGTGGCCTCCGACAGGTTGGGGCGCGGCTCGTGTCGGTGCCGCGCCCCACGTGCTCGCTAGCCGATCAAGGCGCGATCGTAGCGGGTGATCCAGTCCTGGCGGACCTTCAAGAGGTGCTCCAGGTCGACGGGGATCGTGTTGTCGAGCTCGGCGAAGGTGATGACCCTCTTGGCCGTCTCCTCTGGGATGACCGCCTTGCTATTCGTCGGCCCGAACCAGAGGCCCTCCGCCATTCCCTCCTGCGCCTTCGGATCGAGGAGCTTGTTGACGAAGGCCTCGGCCACGTCCTGCGGTCCCGGGTGACCCGCGGGGATGCAGGCGCACCCCGGGGTGGCGAAGACCCCCTCCTTCAGCTTGAACGTGTTTTCGATTGGGTAGCCCTGCTGGATGTAGTCACGGAAGATGTAGCTCGTCCAGCTGAGGAGCTCGATGTCGCCATTCTTCACCAACTCGGCGATCTGCGAGGTGTTCTCGGCCAGAACCCGGATGTTGGGGCGCAGTTGCTCGAGCAGCGCGAAACCGGGATCCGGATTCATCTGATCGCCCCCGCCGAGGATCGCCGCCGCGATGATGACGTGCAGCGCGGGGGTCTGGTTCGACGTCGGCACCGACGCCTTGTTGCGCAGCTTTTCGTCCCAAAGATCCCGCCAGGTCGTCGGCGGCGTCGGGTAGGCGGTGGTGTTGAAGAGGATCGTGTCGACGTAGGTGAAGAAGCCGATCCCCTTGCCGTCGGAGACGATGAAGCGCTTGTCGATGTCGGCCGCATTCGGGATCTTGGCCAGGTCGAGGGTCGTCAGCAGATTCTCCGGCGCAACCGTCATCACCCCGATGTCGTCCATCAGCACCACGTCGAGCTGCGGGTCGGCCGCCTGCGCCCGAACCTTGGCGATCGAGCCGGAGGTGAACCCGTACTCGACGATGACCTCCGCGCCGGTCTCCTCGACGAAGGGATCGACGACGTTCTTCTGGATGTTATCCCCCTCCGGCCCCGACCAGAACTGGACGCGGATCGTCTTACCGCTGAACGGCTTGTCCTGCGCGGCTACCCCCCGCACGTCGGAGGAAGCCAGCACGGCCGCAACGGCGCTGCTGCCGAGTCCGAGCGCGGTGAGGCGCTTGCCGAACTCGCGGCGGGAGATGCTACGCCGCGCCAGGTCTGCGAAGAGATCGTCGAGGCGAGCGCTGGTCTTCATCTTCTTTCTCCCTATCGTCTAGCGATATGCGGCGCGTGCGGAGAGCGTCCTCCGGAATCAGACCACGAAGAGCTGCGGCGGGATCGTGCTTAGCGGCTCGCACCCGTTTTCGGTAATCAGAACTGTCTGGCTGCAGCCGACTGCGGCGTGGCCGTAATCAAAAAGGCCCGGGACGAAGTGGAAGGTCATGCCGGCTTCGAGGGGACGAGATTCGCTCTCCTTGATGCTCATGATGTGCCCCTCGCCCCAGTCGGGCGGGAAGTTGATCCCGATCGAGTACCCGGTGCGGTGGCGGAAGTAGTCGCCGAATCCGAGGTCGCGAATTGCCCCCCGGCACGCCCGGTCGACTTCATAGGCCGGTACGCCGGGTGCTGAGGTGGCGATCGCGGCCGCAAGCCCCGCGCGCGCCGCCTCATCCATCCGCTTCACCTGGTCCGAGGGCTCGCCGACGGAGAGGGTCCGGATGAGGGCCGCACTGTAGCGATGAATCACGCCCGCGTGCTCGACGAAGACGACCTCGCCAGGGACGAGCTCGCGACCCGACCAGGTCGCGTGCGCGAGCGCCGAGCGATAACCAGAGGCGACGAAGGGCGGCAGCGACATGTACTCGCTGTCGTGTTCCAGTGAGCCGGCGTACAACGCCAGAGCTAGGTCGTTCTCACTTGCGCCCGGAGCCGCGACCTCGATGGCGCGCCGCACCCCCTCATCGCAGGCGGCAGCGGCCTCCCGGATATAGGCGATCTCCTGATCCGACTTGATCAGCCGCAGCTGCTCGACCGTCCCCGAGGCATCCTTGAACGTCGCCCCAGGCAGCCCCTCCTGGAGCTTGCGATAGTCCGTGACCGTCAAGAACCAGGAGTTCTCCTCGACGCCGATCGTCTTGTCCGCGAGGCCATGCTCGCGCAGGGCGCGCAACGTCTCCTCGACTGGATCCTGGTTGTCGTTGTAGTAGGCGCGCGTATCGATCCAGGAGAGGCCGCGCACGTTGGTCTCTTCCAGATAGCGGGTGAACATGACCGGATCGCCCTCCAGGGGGACGATCACGCACTGGTAGGTGTAGTACCCGGGCGTTTGATAACCGCTGAGGT
>JADYYO010000219.1 GCA_020853615.1 Thermomicrobiales bacterium | reverse complement strand
TCCGCGCACAAGACGCCAACACCGATTGCGGTCGGAGCGCGCCAAGTGCTCAGCCGGCCTTGGCATGTCGTCACGTTTCCAGACGGCAGAGTTATGGCAGCGGTAAGGTTTCGCTTCGAAGGAGATACTGCGCCGAATTCTGGTACGACAAAAGCGGTGTTCTTCATCAAGAGCGGTGACCGGTGGTTGATTCAGGAAATGACCGACTTCGTTTGGAGCGAGGATGCGCGCCTGATCCCGGTCGAGGACTATGTCGGTTCGCCTCCAGCAGGGTAAATCGTGGCGCGTTCCACCCATGTCCCGCTCTCGACGAAGGGAATCCGTGTATTCGCCCGTCAATAACTCAGAGCATACTCGTGGGTGTCGCCAGCCAGGTAATTGCCTGTCCCTATGATCTTCCGCACCTCTTGGCACGTTCTCCACGCCGCAAGTCAGCGGTACCATATGCGTCCAAGCCGGCGCGAAGCCGCAATGACGGTGCATGAGGAACCGGGATGAAGGGCGATGACGTGGAGGCCTTGGGCTGCCTCCTCTCTGAGCGCGAGTTGGCCATTCGCGGCGAGCAGATCGCGGAGACGATCTTCGCCTACGTCGAAGAAGTGGCCGAATTTCCGGATGGCTACAGCTACCGGTTTGACGATGGCCTGGCGCGGCTGGCGGCAATCCTCGAATTCATCACCGTCGAACGGCGTTGCTGCCCCTTCCTGACCTTCGAGGTGATCTTTCCCGCGAACAATGGGCCGCTCTGGCTGCGCCTGCGCGGCGCGGCCTGGGCAAAGGCGTTCATCGCGGAGACCTTTACGCTGCACGTTCCGCCGGACCGGCGCACGCCGGTCCCGTCGCCTGCACCGTAACCTCGAAACGCCGCAGGCGTCGCGCTGGCCGGGCCGAAGAAGGGAGATGACACGATGATCTCGATTCGCCTTTTCGCCGCCACGGGCGATGCCGTCGCGCGGCTCGAGCTCACTGATGGCGATGCCGTCGATGCCGCCGTGCTGCTCGAAGGGCGCGGCGCCGTCTGCGTCGCCGTCGATCCGCACGATCCCGACCGCGTCTTCGCCGGCACGTTCGACCGGGGCGTCTACCGCACGCTCGATGGCGGGCGCCTCTGGGAGTCGGTCGGGGAGGGGATGGCAGACCAGCGGGTCCTCTCGATCGCGGTCTCCCCGTGCGATCGGGTCGACGGCCGCTCGGTTGTCTACGCGGGGACGGAGCCGAGCAATCTCTATCGCTCGGAGGACGACGGGCGGACGTGGCAACCCTCGCCAGCGTTGACGCGGCTGCCGAGCGCGCCGACCTGGTCCTTCCCGCCCCGGCCCTGGACGCACCACACGCGCTGGATCGCGCCGCACCCGAGAGATCCCGCGACGATCTACGTCGGCATCGAGCTGGGCGGGGTGATGGTCACCCGGGACCGGGGCGTCACCTGGGAAGACCGCAAGCCCGGCTCGCAGTTCGACGCGCACGCGCTGGCGACGCACCCCGCCGCGCCGAATCGCGTCTACGAGGCCGCGGGCGGCGGGGTCGCCATCTCCGACGATGCCGGGTTGACGTGGCAGCCGGCGGACGCGGGGATGGACCGCCACTACACTTGGGGGATCGCCGTCGACGCCGCCGATCCGGATCTCTGGTACGTCTCGGCGACGTTCGGCGCCCGCGAGGCGCACCGGAGCAATGGCGACGCGCGCGCCATCCTCTACCGGAAGCGGGGAGACGCGCCCTGGGAGGCTCTGGGCGGCGACGGCTCGGGCCTGGAGCGCCCTCTGCCATACATGCCCTACGCGCTGGTTGCCCCGCGCAACCGGCCGAACACCCTCATCGCGGGGCTGCAGAACGGCGATCTGCTGCTGACCGACGACGCCGGGGAGCGTTGGCGGCGCATCTCCACTGGCCTGAGCGAGTTGTTGGCCCTCAGCGAAGCCGCCCTGTAATTGCGTGGCGCCGGTCGTGTATCCTCTGCCGCGCGGAACTGCCGCGCGGCTTCACGAAGGAGGAGGCAGATGATGGTCCTTGTCACAACCCCCCGACCGTTCGCCACCTCCGGCAGCCGCGCTCGCTAGATCCGCCGCGGCCCACGGCCGCCCGTTCGCCATGACGACGTTCCGGGTCACGGTATGTCACGCGGATCCGTCGATGCGCCCGGCCCTGCAGGAGGTGGCTCGACCAGCCATTTCGGACAGGAGCCAGGCATTGCTTTCCCCTGAAGATCTCGGGTTTCACGCCTTTTTTGCTGCACAGTTCGCCACGCTCGATAGGCCCCATCTCACCCCGGCGCGCATCGTCGCCGATGGGCAGGGCGTCTGGCATCTCGCCGGCTGCCGCGCCCCGCTCGGCGAGCTCTCCGGCCGCCTGCGCGGGGCCATGGCCGGCGTCGACAGGCCGGTCGCCGGCGACTGGGTCGCCGTCGCCGATGGCGACGAGCGGGCGATCATTCACCATGGCTTGCGGCGGCGCACCGCGTTAGTCCGCCGCGCCGCCGACGCCGGCGCGGCGCAGGTGATCGCCGCCAACGTCGATCGCTTTTTCGTCGTCACGTCGGCCAATCGTGACCTCAATATCCGTCGTATCGAGCGCTATCTGACGGCGGTCTGGGAGAGCGGGGCCGCGCCGGTGATCGTCCTCAACAAGGTCGATCTGGTGGAGGATGCCGCGCCGCTGATCGCGGAGATCGCCTCCGTCGCGCTCGGCGTCCCCATCGTTCCAGTGAGCGCGATAACCGGGACGGGGCTGAACGCGCTGCAGGAGCAGATCGGGCCGGGGGCGACCATCGGCCTCATTGGCTCCTCCGGAGTTGGCAAGTCGTCGCTGGCCAACCGGCTCCTTGGACGGGCGGCGCAGCAGGTCAATGCGATCCGGGACGACGACGCGCGAGGCCGGCATACGACGACGCGGCGCGAGCTGCTGATGCTGCCGAACGGCGGCATGCTCGTCGATACCCCGGGCATGCGCGAGTTCGGGTTACTCGAGGATGGTGGCGGGGTCGATGCCGCCTTCGCCGACATCGCCGGATTTGCGGAGGAGTGCCGCTTCGCCGACTGCCGGCACGAATCGGAGCCGGGGTGCGCGGTGCGCGCGGCGATCGCGGCCGGCGTCATTGGCCCCGAGCGTTGGGCAAGCTACCGCAAATTGCAGAAGGAGATCGCCGCCTACGCGACGCGGCGCGATCCGGTGTTGGCCGCCAACGAACGGAAGCGCTGGAAGGCGATCCACAAATCGGTGCGCGCCCAATCTCGCATAACGGGGAAGCCGTAGGCGGCCCGCGCAAAGACCGGCCGCTGGGAATCGTTAGCGTGGCGTGCTCAAGGCGTGTCATGCTGAGGAACGAAGCATCTCGGCTCAGGCGAAACGCAATTGCCGCGAGCCGAGATCCTTCGCCAACTCAGGTTGACACGCCTTGGGCACGGCACTGTAGCAACGGCTGCCAGCGGGCCGGCGGAGCGTCCGGCTGCCGGGCCGGGCCGATGCGCTTCGGGCGGCCGGCTCAGGCGAAGATCTCCGAGACCGCGACGCTGAAGCCCGGCACGATGTCGCCGGCATCGAGCGTCTCCCCATCGTGCAGGACGGCGATCGTCTCGTCGGGGCGAAAGACCGTCACCGTGCGCCGCTCGGGCTCGACCAGCCAGACGAGCCTGACCCCTGCCTGCAGGTACATCGCCACCTTGGCGAGAGCATCGGCCCGCCGGTCGGAGGGAGACAGGACTTCGACCGCAAAGTCGGGAGCGAGCGGGATGAATCCATCCGGCAGCGTCGGCAGGTGGTCGAGGCGAACGAACGACGCGTCTGGTGAACGGACGACCGCGCGATCATCAAACAGGATGAACTCCGCGTCGGCTGGAAATGCCCAACCAAGGCCGCTCGGCTCGACGTGATTCGCCAATTTCGTGTGGATTCTCCCTCCGGTGTGACTCGATCGTCCTGCCGCCGGCGTCATCTCGACAGGCTCCCCATCGATCAGCTCCCACAACCCTTCATTCGGCAAGACCGCGAACTCTTCGATCGACATGCGCCGTGTGGCAACCATGAGCCCTCCTCAGGCCTCGGCGAAGATGTCGGCGACCGGGACGGTGAAGCCGGGGAGTAGATCGCCACCGTCGAGGGTATCTTCCGCCTTCAGAACCCGGATCGACTGCCCGGCGGCGATCACGGTGATGGTCGCCTGCTCCGGATCGACCAGCCAGATGAGCGGCATGCCCGCTTCCTGATACATCTCGATTTTGGCCACCACCTCGCCGGTCCTGTCGGTTGGTGAGAGGACCTCGACCGCCAGATCGGGAGCCAGCCGCGCGAAGTGCTTCCGCGCTTCGCCGCGCGGCACGCGGTCCGCCCGGACACAGGCGACGTCCGGGATGCGGACCGTCTCCCGGTCGGGGAAGAGCGCGAAGCCGCCTTCCGTATCGACCCGACCGAGCCGATGTTGTCGGACATGTCGCCAAACGAATCCGACAATCGTCGCGCTGATGTTGGAGCGTTCCTCCTCGGCTGGTGACATCTCTACCAGTTCTCCGTCGATCAACTCCCAGCGCCCTTCGAGCGGCATCGTTTCGAACTCTTCGACGGTGATCTGTCGCGTGGCGACCATGTCGTCTCCGGGTGCTAGCTGAGCAGCGCGCCGACCTGCACGCTGAAGCCTGGCAGGATGGCTCCTCCTGTCAGGGTGTCGCCCTCCTCCAGCCGTATCGGAGCGTCATCCGGCGTAAAGATCGTGACCGTGCGCTTGACAGGATCGATGAGCCAGACCATCTGCACCTCGGCCTCGAGATAGAGGCTGACCTTGGCGAGCGCACTCGCCATGCGATCGGCGGGGGAGAGAATCTCGACGGCGAGATCCGGGGCGAGCCGCGCAAACCGCCCCTGTTCCTCCACTGGCGGCACCCGGTCCTTGCGGACGAAAGCGACATCGGGAGCCAGGAGGGTTTCACGATCCGGGAACAACACGTATCCGCCGTCGGATCCGGTCAGTTCTCCAAGGTCATGATCGTCGACGAAGTTGCCGATGATCCGGCCAACTCGATGGGCCATCCTGCTCGATGCAAAACCTGAAGGATTCACCGGCGCCAATTCCCCATCGATCAGCTCCCATTCCCCTTCCGGGGAAGACTGCTCCAGTTCGTCGACGGTGAAGAGCCGCGTGGTGGCCATCGCCTTTCGCCTCTGAACGCCGCGGGGGATGGCGGCCAATCAGCCGCGCATCCCCCGCTCCATCGATGTCCTGTTTTCCGGAATCCTGCCACCGCGAGGCGGGGATCTCAGCGTACCATGCGCCGCTCAGTCGGCCGCGGCGACCGCCTCCCGCGCCTGCGCCTCGGCGTGCTCCGGCCGCCAGCGCAGGTTGAGGTTCCGGTTGGCCGCCACCTCGTCGAGCCGCTTGTACTCGGTCGTGTGCGGCGCCTCCTGCACCACCTCCGGCGTCTCAGCGGCCTCGTGCGCGATCTGACGCATCACGGCGATGAAGTGATCGAGCGACTCCTTCGACTCCGTCTCGGTCGGCTCGATCATCAGCGCCTCCGGCACCACTAGCGGGAAATAGACAGTCGGCGGGTGGATGCCGAAGTCGAGGATGCGCTTGGCGACATCGAGCGCGCGCACCCCCTGCGCCTTCTGCCGCGTCGCGGAGAAGATCGTCTCGTGCATGCAGGTCCGGTCGCCGTAGGGGAGGTCGTAGAGGTCGCGCAGGCTCTCGCGGATGTAGTTCGCCGCGAGGACGGCATCCTCGCTCACCTGGCGTAGCCCCTCCGCCCCATGCATCCGGATGTAGGTGTAGGCGCGGACGAACATGCCGAAGTTGCCGTGGAAAGCGTGGACGCGGCCGATGCTCGCCTCCGGCTGGAAGAGCTCGAAGCGCTCCTCCCCCTCCTCCGCGAACCGGCGCACCCGCGGCCCGGGCAGAAACTGCTCCAGCCCCGCGCGCACGCCGACCGGACCGGAGCCGGGGCCGCCGCCGCCGTGCGGGGTGGAGAAGGTCTTGTGCAGATTGAAGTGCATGATATCGAAACCGAGATCCCCCGGCCGGGCGATGCCGAGGATGGCGTTGAAGTTGGCGCCGTCGTTGTAGACGAGGCCGCCCGCCTCGTGGACGGTGGCGATGATCTCCTCGATCTGCTCGTCCCAGAAGCCGAGGGTGTTCGGGTTGGTGATCATCAGGCCGGCGGTGTCGGGCCCGACCGCCGCCCGCAGCGCCTCGAGGTCGCAGTTGCCGCGAGCGTCGGAGGGGATGGTGACCACCTGGAAGCCGGCCATCACCGCGGTCGCCGGGTTGGTACCGTGGGCACTGTCGGGGACGAGAATTTTGGTGCGGCCGGTGTCGCCGTTCGCCTCGTGCCAGGCGCGGATGACCAGGCAGCCGGTCAGCTCACCCTGCGCGCCGGCGACCGGCTGCAGCGCCACCTGGTGGAAGCCCGAGATCTCGGCGAGCATCTCCTGCAGCGCCCACATCAGGCGCAGGGCGCCCGGCACGCTGCCTTCGTCCTGGTAGGGGTGGATGCTGGCGAAGCCGGGGAGGCGGGCGACCGTCTCGTTGATCTTCGGGTTGTACTTCATCGTGCACGAGCCGAGCGGGTACATGCCGATGTCGATGGCGTGGTTCTTCTGCGAGAGGCGCGTGAAGTGGCGGATGACGTCGATCTCGCTCACCTCGGGCCAATCGAGCCGCTCGCGCGCGATCCCCGCCGGCAGCGGCGTCTCCGGCACATCCGGGTCCGGGAAGCGGACGCCGCGCCGCCCCGGCTTGCTCAGTTCGAAGATCAGCGGCTCGACCGCCATGCTCGTAGTTCCCCTGTCAGAATCGGCCAATGCGGCCCGCGCAACCTGCCCTGAACCCCGCGATGGTAGCACGGCGCCCGGCCCTTCCCGAGACGAAGCGGCCGCGGCGCCACGGTCATCCATGCCGGTCGCGGGCATCTTTGCTTTCGGCAGCGGCGACCCGCATAGGGCTCGTCGGCGATCATCGCCTGGTGGTAGCGCATCGCGAGCGCGAGCGGATCGCGCCAAACGCCGGGCGCGGGCATGGCCGGTGTTTCCCGGCGACCGCGGCGCGGCCTGCTAGCCACCAGTCCGGGCCAGCATGACAAGCCCCAGGATGCCCACGGCGTAGACGACCAGGACGGTGATCGAGTCGGGGCCGAGTCGCGGGTATGGTCGGTTGGGGCGGAAGAGGAGCCCCCAGAGGTAGATCGTGGTCAGTACGAGGCCGAGGCCGGTCAGATAGACCTCCGCGTCGTGCCGACCTGCGCCAGCACCACCTGCCCGGAGAGCACCGTGGCGAGGACGAAGAGGACCGGCAGGAACGTGTTGCTGCCGAAGACGCCGCTGACGGCCTTGGCAAACTCCGCTTGCCGCGATGCCGTGAGGCCAGTGACGAACTCCGGCAACCCGGTCGCGAACGACAGCACTGTCGCGCCGAAGACGAGGCCTCCGATGCCCGGAGTATCGGCCATCTGGCTGCCGGTCTCCTCGAGGACGCCGTCGCCAATCAGCACGCCGAGCGCGGAGGTGGCAAATACGAGCGCCATCTTCCGCAGACTCGTCTGCCGTACGCGCTCCTTCGACTCCTGATTTGCCTCCTCGACCTGACGCAGCAACGGCGCACGCTCGTCCTGTTGCCAGGGGAGGCCGGATTGGGCGCGCTTCAGGAGCCAGGTTGTGCCGATCCAGGCGATCAGGATCAGGGCACTGCCCGGGTCGAGCCGCCAGACGTGGAGATTGCCCGGAAGCTGGGTCGCCATGATGACCAGGCTGAGGATGAGCACCCCCTGCAAGCCGACGAGGATGAGCTGCAGCGAGGTCGCGCGGTAGGAGAGGGACTGGTCGCGCACTCCGGTCGCGTCGACCGCGACGAGGAGATTGCCGCTGACCAGAGCGAGGTTGCCGGAGAGGGAGCCAGCGACGACGATGACAACCTCCGGCAGGTCCTTGACGACGGCGAGGAGGAGTTGGCCGACGAGTGCCTGACCAAGGTGCAGATGGTCGGCGGTGCCGGTGGAACTGGTCGACAGCCAGGTGCTGGCGAGGCAGACGAGGATGGCCGCGCCGAGAAAGAGGAGAGCCTGGATTGGCAGTGATAGACCAGCCAACACGTCACGCCTCGCCATCCCGGCCTCGCCGCCGGATATGGTAGCGGCCAATGCCAGTGCGACGACGCGGCTCAGGCGAAGGCGGCGGCGCGGGCCGCGAGTGACGGCGGTTCCTGCCCGAGCGGCTTCGGGGCGCGACCGGTCGAGGGGCGACGCGATGCGGGCGGCGTGCGAACATGGGGACGCTCCGAGGATGGTAGGGAGCCGGAGCGTCCGTTCGGAGATACGATCGCGAAGTGATGAGTGGCCATTGCGCCTCTCGCCGGAGAAGGAGAATCGCCGTGATCCGGGGCTACGTCGAACAGCCGAGCCCGCGCCCGGGCGACGCGATCGTGTTGCGCGTGGCGACCGACGCCCCGCAATTCCGCGTCGAGTTCTATCGCTGCGGCGTGGACCTCGTTCCGCACGGCGGCACATCGTGGCTGGAAGGGCAGGATGCCCCGCTCCACCTCCCGTTCCAGGACTACGGCGTCCCCGGCGTCGGCCTGCACGGCGAGCCGCTCGCCGCCTGGCGGCCCTACACGATCCCGATCCCGCCGGAGTGGCCCTCGGGCGTCTACCTGGCCCTCCTCGTCGAGGGGGATGCGCATGGCCAGGACGCCACGGAACCGGATCGCACCACGCTGGATGGCCGCGACGCCCGGGCGCTCTTCGTCGTCCGGGCCGCGCCGGGCCGGACGGCGCGCATCCTCTACAAGCTCCCGCTGCTCACCTACCACGCCTACAACCTCGCCGGCAACGAGGCCTACCACCCGGAGACGCGGCGCGGGCTCTGGTGCCTCTACAACGTCCCCGCCCCGCATCAGGTGCCCTGCCCGATCGTGCCGTCGGTCAATCTCCACCGCCCGGGCGGCGGGACAGGCGCGACGCCGTACGACATCTTCAACTACGACCCCTTCGACCCAACGCCGCGGCAGACCTACGTGCACTGGGACGCGCGCTTCGTTGGCTGGATGGAGCGGGAAGGCTACGCCGCGGACTACTGCACCGACGTGGACCTGCACCGGTTCGGCCCCGACCTCCTCACCCCCTATCAGCTCCTCGTGAGCGTCGGGCACGACGAATACTGGAGCGAGGCGATGCGGGACGCGGTCGAGGGGTACGTCGCCGCGGGCGGCAACGCGGCCTTCTTCAGCGGCAACACGAGCTGGTGGCACGTCGAATTCCACGACGACGTCACCTTCAGCCGTACCCGATTCTGGCACGAGGCGGGGCGGCCCGAGAACGCGATGGTCGGGGTGAGCTTCCGCAACGGCGGCGAGCGGGACCGGGACGACTTCCCGATCCCCGTCGGCTACCGCGTCCAGCACGCCGACCACTGGGTCTACGGGGGCACCGGGCTGCGCGACGGCGACATCTTCGGCGGTCCGGGCGACTACATCGTCGGCTATGAGTGCGACGGGGCGGACTTCGACCGCGCGGACCTGGAGGCGGGCCGGCCGGTCGTGCCGCGCGGGGACGACGGTACACCCGCCGACTTCACGATCCTCGGCATCGGCGACGCGCGCCCGAGCGGCTGGGGCTTCGGGAACGGGGCGGCGACGATGGGGCTCTTCACGCGCGGCGGGACGGTCTTCAATGGCGCGACCACGGATTGGGCCCGCGTCCTCACCGGCGGCAATTCACCGGTGGTCGAGCAGATCACCCGCAACGTGCTGGACCGCCTCGGCGGCTAACGGCAGCGTCCTGGAGCCGTGTCAGCCTGAACTGGCGAAGGATCCGGCTCGCGGCAATTGCGTTTCGTCTGAGCCGAGATGCTTCGTTCCTCAGCATGACACGATCGGTGGGCACGGTGCTCTACGCGGGCCGGGGCGGGCGCTCCCAACCCTCGCCGGGAATCGGCGGCTCCTCCCGCTTGCGGATCAGGTAGGGCGGCAGCGCCAGCGCGTGCATGTGCGTCGACCGCAGCGTGGCGATCGACTGCTCGGGCGTCTCCGTCAGCGGATCGCCGGGGCCGTTGAGCGAGGTATTGATCAGCACCGGCGAGCCGGTGCGCTCATACCACGTGGTCATCAACTCGTGCAGGAAGGGGGTGTTGACCGGCTCGACGGTCTGCAGCCGGGCGCTGCCATCGACGTGCGTGATCGCGGGGAACGCCTCGCGGTACTCCGGCCGCACGTCGGCGGCGTACTGCATGAAGGGCGCGGGGCGGTCGACCGCGAAGATGCGCTCGGCATGGTCGGCCAGCACCAGCGGCGCGATCGGCCGGAACCACTCGCGGCCCTTGACCTCGAAGTTGATGTAATCCTGCATCTCCGGCCGGCGCGGGTCGGCGAGGATGCTGCGATTGCCGAGCGCGCGAGGGCCTGACTCGCTCCGCCCCTGATGAAGGCCGACCACCCGGCCGCTTTCCAGAAGGTCGGTGATCGCCGCGGCGAGGTCGGCGGGGCGCTCGAGGACGAGGTCGCCCGGCAGGGCGCTGACCGCCTCCTCGATCTCCGTCGCATCGGGCTCCGGGCCGAGGAAGTCGTTGGTCCAGCGGAAGTCGCTCTGCTGGCCGAGGCAGGCGATCTGGCCGTAGAGGGCGCAGCCGACGGCTGTGCCGCCGTCGTGAGGGCTGGGGGGGATGAAGATCTCGCGAAAGGGCGACTCCCGGACCAGGATGCCGTTCGCCGTGCAGTTCAGCGCGATGCCGCCCGTGAAGACGAGGTTCTCTATCCCGGTCTGCGCATGCAGCCAGTCGACGAGCCGGCGCAACCCGTTTTCGAACGCGCGCTGGCCGGCCGCGGCGAAGTTCGCGCAATCCTGGAAGTTGCCGCCGCCATCCACGAAGTGGCGGTAGCGACCGCGCTCCGCGAAGGCGTCCATCCACGCCGCCGGAATGAAGACCTCGTGCTCGCGCACCTCGAGGTCGGGCAAGCCATGCGCGTCCGGGTCGCCGAAGGGGGCGAGGCCCATCACCTTCCCCTCGTTCCCCTCGCCCTCGGGCCAGAATGTATGCGTGAGCAGGGAGTAGAAGCAGCCGAGGCCAACCGGGTGCGCCCAGTCGCCATCCCACAACTGCTTGGCGAGGCAGTCGATGCGCCCGCCCGCCCGTTCGCAGGCATAGTACGAGCCGACTTCCAGGAGATCGGCGGCATCGGCCGGGAGCGGGGCGCGCTCGGTGAAATCACGCGCCGGGCTCCCCTGGGCATCCACGACCAGGCCGGCGGCCGCGGCGAAGGGGGAAGGGAAGAAGGCGCCGTAGATGTGGGCCAGATGGTGCGAGACGCGGGTGATCCCGGCATCAGAGCGGAGGTCGAGCGACTCGCGCAGCTCGTCGTGGTAGGCGTCGAGATGCTCGATCTCGGCATCGGACGAATAGCACTCGACCACGAGATCGACCGGCTCGCGCAGGAGGGGCATCCGCGGCAGATAGCGCTCCGGGAGATCGCCGAGCCGGCCCCAGTGGTGTTTGCGGCGGCTGATGCGCTCCTTCTGGATGCTGTAGACGGATTCACCGCGGGCGACGGCGATCGACGCATCCTGGGTGCGGTTGATGCCGACAACGGTCGGGCTGTTCTCCATCGGGCTGCGACTCCTTCCGTGACCTCGTCTCGTGGCGATCCTGGATTCCGCGGGGCGCGGACGTGACGCGGCACATTCCTGTGCGCCGTGCTGCCATTCGGCCATCGCACGGGCACACCACGTCGTCGCTATACCCAGCACGTCGCGGGGACCGCGTCCGATCCTGCATAGGCATGTTCGGTGCCAAGGGGCTTGCAGAGGCCCGTTTTGACGATGCAATCCCCACCCACCCTCGGACCAGATCGCCGGTATCAGAGCCGAGTGAAGCTCCGGTTACAGGAACCTCTTTCGGCGCGACCCCGATGGCACGCGTTCTGCGGCGAACTGGTCCGGCTGTTCATCCTCGTCCAGCCCTGCACGCATCCGCGAAGGGAGTCGAACATGGCCCGCCTACGTTCGATTGGTAGCTTCGTCATGGTCTTCGTCGGGATCGCCGCGTTGTTCCTCACTGGCGTGGCACAGGGGGCGCCGCGAGCCGCGATGCAGGCGACGCCGGGTCTGGTGACGCCGCAGCCGACCCCGGCCGTTACCCCGGGCGGGACGCTCCCCGGCAACCCGTCGATCCAGCTTGTCCAGGTCGCCAGCGGCCTGGTCGATCCGGTCAATATCGCCAACGCTAGTGACGGCAGTGGCCGCCTCTTCGTCGTCGAGCGTATCGGGCGTATCCGCATCATCGACAAGGACGGGAAGCTCCTCGACCAGCCGTTCCTGGATATCCAGGACGCGGTCAAGACCGACTTCCTCGAGCAGGGGTTGCTCGGGCTGGCGTTCAGTCCCAACTACAAGACGGACGGGCTCTTCTATGTTTACTACGCCGACTACACGACGAACGGCAACCTCTTCCTCGTGCAGTACAAGGTGTCGGCCGACGATCCGAACGTGGCCGACCCTGGCAGCGCCAGAATGATCTTCAGCATCGAGGCCGACCCCTATGTGAACCACAACGGGGGGACGATCCGCTTCGGGCCCGACGGCTACCTCTACTGGACGACGGGCGATGGCGGCCTTGCCGGCGACCCCTATGACAACGCCCAGAACATCCGCAACCAGTACGGCAAGATCCACCGGATCGCCGTGACCGACACCGGTGGCCAACGGTACACGATCCCGTCCGACAACCCCTTCGCCGCTTCGTCGGAGGTCAACCCCAGCGGGTTCGATATCACCGACCCGGCCAACTACCACCCCGGCGCCAAGCCGGAGATCTGGGCCTATGGGCTGCGCAACCCGTGGACGTTCAGCTTCGATCCGAAGACCGGCGATCTCTACATCGCCGACGTCGGACAGAACATGTGGGAGGAGATCGACTTCCAGCCGGCGGGGAGCCCGGGCGGCCAGAACTACGGCTGGGACTTCCTGGAGGGCTCGCACTGCTACCCCGAGACGGTCAGCGAGTGCCCTCGCTCGCAGGTCGGCGTCCTCCCGGTGGCGGAGTACAACCACCTCCAGGGGGACTGCTCCATCTCCGGTCTCGGCGTCTATCGGGGCGAGGAGTCGCCGACCCTCGACGGCATCTATTTCAACTCCGACTTCTGCTCCGGGCGCGTCTGGGGCCTGAAGCGTGACGACTCGGGAGCGTGGGTCTACCAGGAGCTGCTCGATACCGACCTCGGCGTCACTGCCGGCGGCAATGACGAAGCCGGCAACGTCTATCTGACTTCATGCAACTGCGTCTTCAGCCGCGACTACGATCCCTTCGCCAACCCGCAAGGGGCGGTCTGGCGCATCGTTCAGACCGACAAGGTGCCGCAGGGCGCCGCCACCGCGGTGCCGCAGGGCGCGGCCACACCGATGGCCATGGCGCAGGACGACGTGAGCGCGACGGGGTAGTTGGTCGAGGGCGGCGCGGAAATCGCGATGTGCGAAAAGCGCCGCCGCCCACGGCACGACCACTCGCCGCCGGCCGCCACGAGGCGCCGGATCACGCGCAACCGATGACCGGCTCCCCTGGTGAGAAGCCAGGGGAGCCGGCGCCGAGGAGGATCAGATGCGCGGACAGCCGCGGGGTGTCATCGGGGGGCTGGCGATCGTCGCGCTGGCGCTGGCCGTATGGCAGGGCGGCGCGCTCTTCCCCGTGTCGTCGCATGTCGCGGCCAGAGATGCCACGCCCTTCAATCTCGCGTCGCCGATCGCGACACCTCAGGCGACGCCATTGCCGCTCTACACGCCGATACCCGCCAGCGCGGCGCGCAATATCGTGGGACAAGCCGCCATCGAGCTGACCGATCGCGGCTTCATCCCGAGCCGCTTCGAGCAGGCGATCAATCAGCCCATCACCTTTACGCTCGTCAATCGCGGTGCCCGCCGGCACAACTTCAGCATCGACGAGCTCAATGTCGATGTCGACGTTGCGCCTGGGGAAACGAAGACGTTCACGATTCCCTCGCCACGTCGGCTCGGGGAGTACACCTACTACAGCAACACGCCGGAAGACCGCGCCCTGGGGATGAC
>JADYYO010000218.1 GCA_020853615.1 Thermomicrobiales bacterium | reverse complement strand
GACCTCTCGGCGCCGGGGGTGAGGATTCGCCGAGCGAGGGGGCACTGCCCATGACGCACCATCCCGTAATCGGCCGCTGCCCCATCTGCGGGGACGAACTGGCCGTGACGCGCCTCCACTGCGGGAGCTGCGACACGCAGATCGAGGGGCAATTCCGGCTCGGGCGCTTCCAGCGCCTCAGCCCCGAGCAGCTCGCCTTTGTCGAGGTCTTCGTCAAGAACCGGGGGATCATCAAGGATGTCGAGGCCGAGCTCGGCATCTCCTACCCGACGGTGCGCGCCCGCCTCGACGAGGCGCTGCGGGCGATGGGCTTTCCGGCGGGCGGGGAGGAGGACCCGCGCATCTCGCCCCGGGAGGCGCGCGCGCAGGCGAGCGAGGAGCGGCGGCGCATCCTGGAGGAGCTGAAGGCGCAGCGGATCACCGCCGACGAGGCGGCCCGGCGCCTCGCGGGCTGAACCGATTCCAGAGCCCCGTCACTCGCGCGAAGGAGGCCGCCCCATGGTCGAACCCGTTCCCCTCCGCCGCTCGCAACGCGACCAGGTGCGCGACGAGCGCCTCGAGATCCTGCGCCTGCTCGAAGCCGGCGACATCAGCGTCGACGAGACGGCGACGCTCCTCGACGCCCTCGACCGCGCCTGCGCCCCGCCGGCCAATACCGCGCCCGGCGCGGAGCGCGGCCCCGGGATGCGACAGGTCCGCATCCGGGTCACCGACAGCGAGTCCGGCAAAGCGATGCTCAACGTCGCCTTCCCACTCGGCCTGATCCAGACGGGACTCGATATCGCCGCCGAGTACGGCGCGGAGTACCTCCCAGAGGCGGCGGTGATCAAGGAGTGCATCAGCGCCGGTTTTCGCGGGTCGCTCGTCGATATCGACGACGGCGGCCAGCGCGTCGAGATCATCGCCGATTAGCCGGCAGCGGGCCGGCGATCCATGCCGCCTTCTCCAAATGGAGAGCGCCACGAGCCGAGGAGGATTCAGCATGACGGAGCATACGGACGCGGAAGGCCGCCGCGAGGTGCGCCTGCCCATCGACGTCACGCAGCCGATCGACCTGATTGTCCACGCCTTCGACAGCGAGATCCGCGTTCGCGCCGCCGAGCGGCCCGACGTGCTCGTCAGCCACGACGCGCCAAGGCATCAGGGGTTCAGCGACGGCAGGATGACGATCGACGCCCAGGGGAACCGGATCGAGATCCGCCCGACCGCGCGAGCCGACGCCGGCTGGGCCGGCATCCCGGGCGATGTCGATCTCGACGCCGTTGCCGGGCAGATCGGGCGGGCGTTCCGGCGCGGCGCCTCCTGGGCCTCGGGCTTCCAGGAGATGGCGCGACTCTTCACCGGCGATCAGGGCTGGGGCGAGATCGTCATCGAGATCCCGGCGGCGATGCGGGGCCGGGTCGAGATCCACACCACCTCGGGCGACATGCAGATCGAGGCGGTGGCGGGCGAGATCGCGCTCGAATCGATGTCGGGCAGCGCGCGCCTACGCACCGCGCGCGGCGATCTCTCGCTGCGCACGGCGAGCGGCAACCTGACGGTGGAGAACGCGAGCGGCCGCCTGACCGCGCACTCTGCCAGCGGCGATGTCCACATCAGCGCGAGCGCGCTCGACGGATTCACGCTGCAGACGGCGAGCGGCGACCTGCTCATCGACGCGACGTTGGCGGGCGACGGCCCATTCCGCGCTCATACTGCGAGCGGCGACATCCGCCTGACGCTCCGGCAGCCTGCTACCGGCGAGGAGCCGCCCGCGATCCTCACCTTCGGCACGGTCTCCGGCGCCGCCCATGTCAGCGCGCCGTTTCGGGCGATCGGTCCCGGGCGCTGGCAGGCGGGCGCGAACGAGCGGGGGCCGCGCATCGAGGCCGCGACGGTGAGCGGGGATTTGTCGGCGGAGGTTGCGACGGCGGATCACGCCTCGGCCCCGTCGCAGCGTCCAATGCCACCAGCGGCCCCGGAGCCTCCCGCAGCGCAGGCGATGCCCGCGCAGCCCGAGGCGCCGGGAGAGCCTGCCGCGCCCGAAGGCACCTGGGCGGCGCCGGTCAGCATCTCCGGCATGGCCGCCAAACGAGCGGAAAACCCGCCGGCGGCGCGAGACGACGCGGAGCGCCTCGCCGTGCTGGAGGCGGTCGAGCGGGGCGAGATCGATATCGAGGAGGCGCTGGCCCGCCTCGAGGCGGCGGACGTCATCACGCACCCATAGGGGGGCGCTTGCCGAATTGGTGCGGCCACGTGTTCCGAGGGGACCGCGTGTTCGGCGCGCCGGAGGCGGAAAGCCTCCGGCTACGCCCAACGGAAGGACCCTGAAGGGCCCTGAGACGTGGTGGCCGCGCTATTTCAGCAACCGCCATCAGGGCCTTGGCAGGCGGTAGTCAGATTGTCTTGGCGAGGGGTATCAGGGCTGCGGCTGTGCGATGGATGCGATCATGAGGCGAATCGCCAAAAGCTGGCTGACGCGAGCGCCATCTGCGGTTGCGGAAACACTGCGGCTACCGCGTCGAGGGCCCTTCAGGGTCCTTCTCCGTCGTGTAGCCGGAGGCTTTCAGCCGCCGGCAGGCCGGGCGCGGCCGTCCCTCCTTGACCGATGGCCGCATCAATTGCGCAACCGCCATCAAGGTCCTGCACGCGGCAAATGCATCATTTCAGCAACCGCCATATGGGCCCTGAAGAGGGGGCTCGAGCAATCAGGCAACCGCAAGCAGGCGGCATGGCGACAACCTCGAATCCCGACGCAGGAAGGAGCCCGGTATGTATCGCAGCGACTGGGAGATCTCCATGCACATGCGGCATCATGCCCTGGCCATTGCCGGGATGCGGGCGACTCGCATGTCGCACAGATCGCGCGGCGTGCGGCTGGCGCGCGCGGCGTCCCGCCTGCGCTACCGGCTCGGGCTCGGCCTGATCCAGGCCGGCAGCGCGCTTGCCGGGTGCGACGCGCGGTCCGACGCTCCGCCTCGCCGCCCGGCCCTGCCGCCGGCGACGGCATGAGCGCCGGCGCGAAGGGAGGCGTTGATGAGTTGGGAGAGCGTCAAGGAGCCGTCGCGCGATTTCGTCGACCGGGTGCTGGCGATCGTGCGGACGATCCCCCCGGGGCGCGTGATGACCTACGGCGACATCGCGGCCGAGATCGGCCCGCACCCCGACCTCGCCGGGGAGAGCGGCGCGTTCGGAGCACGACTGGTAGGGCAGGTGATGGCGCGCTTCGGCGCGGACGTCGCCTGGTGGCGCGTGATCCGGGCGAGCGGCGAGCCGCCGAAGTTCCACGAAGACCGGGCCTGGGAGAAGTACATGGCCGAGGGGACGCCGCTGACCGGCGCCCGCGAGCGCTACAGGATCGATCTCGAGCGCGCTCGCTTCCGGCCGGGCGAGGAATCTGCCGGCCAGGCCTCCCTTGGTCTCTTCTGACACGGAGGTTCCGTTTGGCTCGACATCGAGCCGATCCGGCGCCAATCGCCTACGGCTCCAGGGAGAAGATCAATGACTGGTGCGCCGCATCAGCGGTTCAGGCCGCCTCGACGAGCGCGGCGAGCCTGTCCAGCGACTCCCGCCAGCCGAGCTCGTTGTCGGCGGGGGAGAGGCCGGGCGGGAGGTGGTCGTGCACGGCGAGGAGATCCGTGCCGCCCTCCGCATCGGTCAGGGTGAAGGCGATCGTCATCTCGCCCCGCATCGCGGGGGCGGTCGTCTCGAACTCGAGAACTTGCAGGGCTGCCTCAGCCGGCACGAGCCGGACGAAGAGCCCGTGGTACGTGTCGGTCCGCTGTGTCATCTTGACGGCCGTGGTCGGGGCACCGTAGGTGAGCGAGACGCGGAATGCTCCCCACCGGCGGGCTTTGACACCTTGGTTCTACCCGAACAATGACAGGGAGATGTTGTCGAAGAACAGACGCTTGACGAGGGCGGAGCGGCTGCGCACCCCGACCTTGGCGAAGATGTTGGAAAGGTGCTTCTGCACGGTCTGCTCCGAGACAAAGAGCGTCTGGGCAATCTGGCGGGTGGAGATCCCTCGCACCACGAGGTCCACGATCTGGCGTTCCCGCGCGGTCAGCCCATAGCCCGCGGCGCGGAGCCAGGCCACCTCCCTGGGAACAGAAGGCTCGATGACGATCACTGTCTCGCTCTCGCCGTCGACACGCGGTTCACTTAGCATGGCTTGAAGGGTCAGCCAGCGCCCGCTCCGCGCGAGGACGCGGACGCGTGGAACACTCTCCCGGTCCCGCTCCGTTTCCGGCTTAAGCGCCCGCACGAGGGAACCTCTGGCATTGCACACCGCGGCAGGCAAGCCACGCCCCTCCCGCCATGCCGCGGGGCCACGACCTTCTCCCCAGCCGGAGTCGGGATCTTCGAGCTCGGCCAGCCAGCGTTCCGCGGCTCCCGTAAAGCGAAGCACGCGCCCCCGATGGTCCAGGACCAACACCCCGCAGTCATCGTGGCTGCCATCATCTGGTACGGGGTGCGAGTTCAGGGCTGCTGCCTTCAATCCGGCGCCCAGGTGAGGCGACACTCGCTGCAGGAGGGCGATCTCGCGGCGATCGAAGTCTGGCCGGCCGCGCTCGCGAGTCAACTCGGTTGCGCCCCACAGTTCCCGTCCTACAGTAAAGACCCCGCGCAACTCGTGGCCGTGCCCCAGCGGGGCGAGGAGCTCTCGATACCGGAGGGAGCGGTCGAGCCGCCCCCCGGTGGCCTCGGAGAGCAACAACGTCGAGCGCCGGGTCAGCGCCAGGGCGCTATAGGCATTGGGATAATCTTCGAAATAGACGCGCTCCAGGAAGACGTGCGCTTCCCTTTCGCCGCCCATTCCCTCGGCCCTCGCCTGCGAGATCAACCCGCTCAAGGGGTCCATGGTCAGCGCGCAGTAGGCCTCGAACGGCATGACTCGGCACAGGCGTCGCACCGATTCCCGGACCAGGGCAACTCCATCGAGCCCCGAATAACAGAGCCGCTTGACCTCAGCGTAGACCCGTTCGTCCATAGCCACGGGACTCAAAAATACGAGATTCCTGTAATCGACGGCTTACGCGTCCTCTGTCAGATTCAGCGTAGCAGACATCGAAACATGGCTGCAGGAGGACCCAGACATGGAAACAACACAGGAACGAGCGACCTGCATCCCCCCAGGTGAAGGCAAGGCGGTGTATCTAGTTGGCGACACCTACACGTTCAAGGTGGTCGGCGCGGAGACGGACGGGAGATTCGCCCTCATCGAAGGGCTGGTGCCGCCGGACGCCGGGCCGCCACCGCACCTCCACCACCGGGAGGACGAAGTCTTCTGGGTGCTGGAAGGCGAGGTGGAGTTCCTGGATACTGACCGCACGCTGCTAGCGGGCGCTGGGTCGTGCCTCCGCATTCCCAAAGGCACCCTGCACAGGTTCAAGAACGTCGGGACAACGCCCGCCAGAATCCTGTTTCTTGTCTCGCCATCCGGTCTCGAGAAGATGTTCGAGGAGGTGGGCGAACCGGTGACGGAAGGATCCGTCGCGCCACCGCCCCGGCCGGCAGATATCGCGAAGCTGCTGGCGGTTGCCCCGAAGTACGGCATGGAGATTCCACGGCAACCGTAGTTGCCGGCGGAAGCCGTCCGCCCGGATCGCCGAACCTCGGTTCACGGCTGGAGTGAGTGCTCACGGCTCGCTGGGAACTACGGGGCGAGGTCGTGGCGTAGTGGAGTGCACACCGAACGCGGCCGCCTCATCAGCGGCCGCGGTCGTCCCATTGTGGCGACCGCGCTGCGTCACGCCCTACCTCTGCTGCTCCGCGACATCCGGTATTTCAACCGCATCCCTGAGTCGATGCTCTACCAACCGCGCTTGCACGTCACCCGTGTCGACGGCGCATGGCTCACGCCCTCGCTCCTCCAGGCATCGGTCCTGGCCCCTCTCCCTCGGCCAGCGTGGCGCCAGAAGCGCGGTTGGGCCGAGGGCCTGGCGCATCTCCGCGCGGAACAACCCCGACGATCTTGACGCTCTCCACTCCCCCGCGTAGCGTTCCGTCATCCGAAATCATGCGGCGTGCGCGGCCGGGCGGCCCCAGCGGGGAGGTTCGAGGTGGCTTTCCAGGTGAACGTTCCGAGCAACACCTACGACGTCGTCATCGTCGGCGGGGGGCACAACGGGCTCGTCGCCGCCTGCTACCTCGCCCGCGCGGGCTACTCCGTCTGCATCCTCGAGCGCTACTTCGACGTCGGCGGGGCCGCCTTCTCGGAGGAGATCGCGGGCGCACCGGGGCACATCGCCTCGACCGGCTCCTACGTCCTCTCCCTGGCGCCGCAGAAGGTGCTGCGCGATCTCGACCTGCTGAACAACGGCGTCGAGATGATCAAGCGCAACCCGCGCTCCTTCGCCCCCTTCATGGAGGGGGAGGATGGCGTCGTCTTCTGGGAGGACATGGGCGAGACGGTCAAGGAGATCGCCCGCTTCTCCCCCAACGATGCGAAGGCCTACCCGGTCTACGACGCCATGATCGAGCGCGCCTGCGAGATCATGGACCAGTACATCCTGCGCAATCCCCCCTCCTTCGCCGAGTTCGTCGCCCAGTTCAACCAGCCGGGCGACGAGCATGTGCTGAAGTTCATGATCCTCGGCGCGGCGGCCGACTCGGCGGAATACTTCTTCGAGTCAGACATCATGCAGGCGGCGGCCTGCGCCCTCGGGCTGATCGGCACCTTCCGCGGCCCGCGCGACGCCGGCACCGGCTATGTCAAGCTCTACCACGCCATGGGAATGAGCACCGGCTCGCGCGGGGCGTGGGCCTACCTGCGCGGCGCGATGGGCAGCTTTACCCAGGCGCTGAAGCGGGTGGCGCAGGGGCTCGGCGTCGACATCCGGACGAGGACGGAGGTCCACCACATCTGCGTCGAGGGGGGACAGGCGACCGGCGCGGTGACGACCGACGGCGAGGAGTTCCACTCCCGCCTCGTCCTCTCCAACGCCGACCCGGTGCGGACGTACCTGACGCTGGTCGGTAAGCGGCACCTGCCGGAGGAGTACGCGCGCGACATCGAGAACATCCAGATCAGCTCGCCGGTGATGAAGATCAACCTCGCCACCGACCGCCTGCCGGAGTACCGCGCGCTGCGCAACCGCGACTTCTCGCTCGGGCAGCTCGGCGGCGTCCACATCGGGCCGAGCATCGACTACCTGCAGCGCGCCTACGAGGACGCGCGGCAGGGCCGGCCGGCCGACTGGCCCTTCTTCTCAATCCACGCGCAGTCGGCGGTCGACCGCTCGCTCGCGCCGGAGGGGGGTGAGACCTTCTCCATCTTCACGCAGTTCTTCCCCTACGAACTGGCCGAGGGGACGTGGGACGAGCGGCGCGACGAGATCGCCGCGCACACCCTCTCCCGCTTCGCCCACTTCGCGCCGAACATGGCCGACGCCGAGATCACGGCGCAGGTGCTGGCCCCGCCCGACATCGAGGCGCGCTTCGGCCTGACCGGGGGCCACATCTTCCAAGGGGAGCTGGTGCCGGAGCAGGCGTTCGACATGCGCCCGGTGCCCGGGTCGCGGTCGTACCAGGGGCCGATCTCGGGTCTCTACCTCTGCGGCTCCGGCGCCTGGCCAGGCGGCTGCGTGATGGGCGCGCCGGGGCACAACGCCGCGCACGAGGCGATCGAGCGGCTGCGGGCGGGAGAGTACGGCGGGTGAGACGAGGGTAATAGGTGATGGGTGTTGGGTGATGGAGGGATAGGGGGATAGGGGGATAAGGAATGCGGCTCCCCTTCAATCCTCGATCTTCCTTTTCCGCTGTACACTTGAGCACCATCCAAACGTGCGCGGGCCGAGCCGAGGACTGGCTCCGATGGGCAGCAGATTGCCATCGGGAACGGTGGCGTTCCTCTTCACCGACATCGAGGGGAGCACCGCGCGCTGGGAGCGGGAGCGGGATGCGATGGCCGTCGCGGTCGAGCGCCACCTCGCCCTGTTGAAGCAGGCTGTCGCGGCCGAGGGCGGAGTTCCCTTCAAGGTCGTTGGCGACGCGCTGCAGGCGGCCTTCGCCACGGCCCCGGCCGCCGTGGCTGCCGCCCTCGCGGCGCAGCGCGCGCTGCTGGCCGAGGAGTGGGAGGCCGTGGGGCCGCTGCGGGTGCGGATGGCGCTGCACGCCGGGGAGGCTGAGCCAGATGCGCACGGCGATTACCTGGCCCCCGCCCTCAACCGGCTCTCCCGACTCCTGGCGACCGGCCATGGCGGTCAGGTTCTTCTCTCCCAGGCCGTCCAGCAACTGGCCCGCGACGCGCTCCCTGACGGCGCCTCCCTGCGCGACCTGGGCGCGCATCGGCTGCGCGACCTGCTGGAGCCGGAGGAGGTCTTTCAGCTCTGCCACCCCGACCTCCCGGCCGACTTCCCGCCGCTCAAATCGCTCGATGCCCGCCCGAATAACCTTCCCCGCCAGCCGACGCCCTTTCTCGGCCGCGAGCGCGAGGTGCGCGAGGTGGTCGCGCTCCTGGAGCGCGACGACGTGCGCCTGCTGACGCTGACCGGAACGGGCGGTAGCGGCAAGACCCGGCTCGCGCTGCAGGCCGCCGCCGAGGCGCTCGACGCCTTCCCGGACGGCGCTGCCTTCGTGGCGCTCGCTCCGCTCACCGACCCGGCGCTTGTTCCCTCCGCGGTGGCTCAGGCATTGGACGCTCCCGAGCAGGGAGGCCGGCCGGTGATCGACCTTCTGCGCGACCGGCTGGCGGAAAAGCGGTTCCTCCTGATCCTGGACAATTGCGAGCATCTCCTGGACGCCGCCGCCGACCTGGTCGCGGAGCTGCTGGCCGCGTGCCCTCGCCTGGTCGTGCTGGCGACCAGCCGGGCGCCGCTGCGGCTGCGCGCCGAGCGGGAGTGGGAGGTGCTCCCCATGGAGCTGCCTCCGCGGCCACCGCCCCTGCCCACGGCCGAGCAGGTCTCGCCCTTTGCCGCTGTCCGCCTCTTTGTCGAGCGTGCGCGGGCCATCCGGCCCAGCTTTGTGGTCGACAACGCGATCGCCCCCGCCATCGCCGAGATCTGCTGGCGCCTCGACGGCCTGCCGCTGGCCATCGAGCTAGCGGCGGCGCGCATCCGCCTCTTCTCCCCGACGGCGCTCCTGGCGCGGCTCGAGAAGCGGCTGCCGCTGCTGACCGGCGGCGCGCGAGACGCCCCGGACCGGCAGCGCACGCTGCGGGACACGATCGCCTGGAGCCACGATCTGCTCGACCAGGAGGAGCGGATCGCCTTCCGGCGGCTGTCGGCGTTCGCGGGCGGCTTCTCCCTGGGGGCGGCGGAGGCGGTGGCCAATGCCGGCGGCGACCTGGACATCATCGGGCTGATGGAGCGGCTGTGCCAGCACAGCCTGCTGCGGCAGGAGGAGGATGCGGGCAGCGAGCCGCGCTTCGCGATGCTGGAGACGGTGCGCGAGTTTGCCACCGAGCGGCTGGCGGAGAGCGGCGAAGAGGCGGCGACGCGAGACGCGCATGCCGCCTTCTTTTCGGCGCTCGCCGAGCAGGCGCGGGTGGCGATGCTGGGTCCCGACGAGGCGTCCTGGCACGCGCGGCTGACCGTCGAGCACGGCAACGTGCGCGCCGCCCTCGGCTGGCTGCTGGAGCGACAGCAGGCTGACGCCGCCCTCGCCCTGGCCGTCGGCGTGCGCCGCTTCTGGGAATTCCGCTACCACTATGCCGAGGGGATCGCCTGGCTGGAGCGGGCGCTGGCGGCCGCCGGCCCGGAACCGACGCGAACGCGGGCCTGGGGCTTGCGCTCGCTGGGCAATCTCGTCTTCGTCAGCGGCGATGCGCGCCGCGCGGCGGAATTGTACGAGGAGGCGCTGGCCATCTTCCGGGCGGAAGGGGATGACGAGGGGGCCAGTCTGGCTCTCGCCTCCCTCGCCATCGTCCGCACGGCGCTCGGGGCATTGGCGGCGGCACGGGCCGCGGCGGAGGAGGGGCTCGTGGTTTCGCGGCGCATCGGCGACCTGCGCGGTGAGGCGTACGCCCTGCGCGGGATCGGTTTCGCCGCCAGCGTGGCCGGCGACCTTCAAGCTGCCGCGGTCGCCTATGACGCCGCCGTCGCCGCCTTCCGCACACTCGGGGAGCTCTGGGCCGGCCTCAGCACCCTGACCGAGCTCGGCTGGATCGCGCTGCAGCAGGGGGACCTGCCGCGCGCGCGAGCGCTGGGCGAGGAGGCGAAGGAGCGCGCCCACGCCGAGGCGGATCTGCCACTGGAGCTCCACGCTGACATGCTGCTCGGGCGGGTCGCCCTGGAGGAAGGAGACGTCGATGCCGCGGATGCCCTCCTCACCGGAGCGATCACGGGCTTCACGGAGCTGAGCGAGGCGTCGTGGGCGGCGACGGCGAAGCTGACGCTGGCGGCGGTCGCCGCCCGCCGCGAGGACGCCAGCCGGGCGCGCACGCTGGCGACGGATGCCCTGGCGACGCAGCGGGCGGCCGGCACCCCGATCGTGCTGGTGGTTGCGCTGATGGAAGCCGCGGGCGTGCTGGCCGACCTCGACGATGCTCCCGCCGCGGCCGGCCTGATCGCCGAGGCGCTCGAACTGGCGCGGTCCGGAGAATTTCAGATAGTCGAGACGGAAGCGGTCGAGGGGGTGGTCTGGGCCCTGGCCGCGACTGGCGACGCCCTCGGCGCCGCGCGGATGCTCGGAGCGGCCGCAACGATGCGCGAGGCGACCGAGCGCGACATGCCGCCAACGCGGCGGAGGCGCCTGGAGGCGGCGGAGCGCGCCGCGCAGATGTCACTGGACAAGAACGACTTCGACGCGGCCTTTGCCGCCGGCGCCGCTCTCGCGTGGGAGGCGGTCACCACCGAGGCGCTGGCAATCGCCACAACGCTGGCCAAGACGCCAACAGCCAACAGCCAATAGCCAATAGCCAGAAGCCAATAGCCCTCGGCCGTCGTCTACCATTGATGCAAGCTCGCCCGACATTCCGCTCGGAGGTTTCTTGTCATGGCCGTGATCAACCGCATCAGCGAGCAAGAGTATCGGGAGCTGGCGCTGCATGACACCGATCATCTCTGGGAGCTCTGGGGCGGCGTGCTGGTGGAGAAGCCGTCGATGAGTATGCGGCACGACAATACCTCGTTTCGCCTCGGCCATTTTCTGCAGAGCCAACTCGATTGGCGCGAGTTTCGGGTTAATGTCAATGGCGGCAAGACCCGCCGCTCGGCGCGCACGTACTTCATTCCGGATGTGGTGGTCATCCCTGCGGCGTTCCAGATGCCGTTCGAGGACGATCCCCGCGCGTTCAACGCCTTCGCCGAGCCGCTCCCCTTCGTGGCCGAGATCTGGTCGCGCACGACGGGCGACTACGACATCGCGGCGAAACTGCCGGCGTATCGCGAGCGCGGTGACCTCGAGATCTGGTACCTCCGCCCCTACGAGCGGACGCTGACGGTCTGGCGCAAGCAGCCAGACGGCGGCTACGCGGAAGCCATCTACCGTGAGAGTATCGTTCCGGTCTCCTCTCTCCCCGGTGTCTCGATCGACCTCGACGCGTTGTTGGACGGATAGCCGGCAAGTCGGCGAGCCGGCCAGCCGGCAAGTGACGAGTCGAGCAGTCGAGAAGAAGCAGTCGCAAGTCGGAAGTCGTAAGAGCCAACGGCCAACAGCCAATAGCCCGCCTCGAGGGCACGCATCTTGCACCCTGAAACCGGTCCGCCCGGGCTACCCGGCCCCCCGAGGGGCGTGGCCTGATTTGATCCCCGTTTCCGAGCAACGATGCCGTTCTGGGGGTCTCCTTGCGAAAGGAGGTTTTCGGTGCGGATCGCCATGGTCGCCCCACTCGTCGAGTCGGTGCCGCCCGCCCTCTACGGCGGGACCGAGCGGGTCGTCTCCCTGCTGACGGAGGAGCTGGTCCGGCGCGGGCACGAGGTCACCCTCTTCGCCTCGGGTGACTCGCGCACGGCGGCGACACTCGTCCCCGTCTCGCCGCGCGGGCTGCGGCTCGAGCAGCAGATCGAGGACTATGCCGCCTACACGTTGGTCGCGCTCGGCGAGGCGTACGAGCGGGCCGGCGAGTTCGACATCATCCACAACCACAACGACTACCTCGCCTTCCCGATGGCGCGGCTGGTCGAGACGCCGACGATCACGACGACGCATGGCCGGCTCGATCTGCAGGAGGTGCGCCGCTTCTACGGGCTCTACCCCGAGCAGCGCCTCGTCTCGATCAGCCACGACCAGCGCGGCTGGCTGCCGCGAGCAAACTGGGTCGGGACCGTCTTCAACGGCGTCGCCATCGACCACTTCCAGTTTCGCGAGCGACCCGGGGACTACCTCGTCTTTCTGGGGCGGATCAGTCCGGAGAAGCGGCCGGACCGCGCCATCGAGATCGCACGCGACGTCGGCATGCGTCTGATCATGGCGGCGAAGGTCGACCCGGTCGATCAGG
>JADYYO010000217.1 GCA_020853615.1 Thermomicrobiales bacterium | reverse complement strand
TCCGCTGCAGCGTCTAGCGCGGCTTGCCGCCCGAATATCGTGTCGCGTGCAACTTTGACGCCGCCATGCCGGATTTCGTATACTCCTGCTGTCCATGCGAGGGGGCGTAGCTCAGCTGGGAGAGCGCTACAATCGCACTGTAGAGGTCGGGGGTTCGAATCCCCCCGCCTCCACCCGAGCAGGGCGCGGGCCGCCCCGGCCAATTGGCCGGGGCGGTCGCTATTTTTGGGCGTCTTGCAGATGCTCTCAGCCAGCCGGTTGCGGCCGCAGGTGGCCGGGGCCCGGCGGCATATTCCGCTCGCCACGGGCGGCGGGACGTTCCGCGGGCGGCGTCTCGGCGATGAAGCGACGGGCCGGGCGGCCGGTTGGCGGCCCGACGAGATCGGGCCGCGGGCGCGGCGTTGCGAAGATCGCCTCTAGCTCGTCCCCCTCGATCGTCTCTTCCTCCAGCAGCAGCTCCGCGATCGCCTTCAACTCGGCCATGTGGGTCTCGACGATCGCCTTCGCCCGCTCGTGGGCCGTGTCGATCAGGTCGCGAATCTCCTGGTCGATCTTCGCGGCGATCTCCTCGCTGTAGTTGCGCTGCTCGCTGATCTCGCGTCCGAGGAAAACAAGCTCTTCCTTCTTGCCGAAGGCGCGCGGGCCGAGGGTGCGGCTCATGCCGAACTCGGTCACCATCCGCCGCGCCAGGCCGGTCGCCCGGTCGATGTCGTTCGCCGCCCCGGTCGACTGCTCCTCGAAGACCATCCCCTCGGCGACGTGGCCGGCCATGTAGACGGCGAGCTCGTCCTCGAACTGCGCTTTCGTCTTGAAGAGCCGGTCCTCGTCGGGCACCACCCGGGTGTACCCGCCCATCATCCCGCGGGCGACGATGCTCACCTTCCGCACCGGGTCGGCATTCGGCAGCATCCGCGCGACCAGGGCGTGCCCCGCCTCGTGGTAGGCGGTCATGATCCGCTCCCGGTCGGAGATCACCCGGCTCTTCCGCTGCGGGCCGGCGATCACGCGGTCGATCGCCTCCGTGATCTCCTCCCGCCCGACCGTCTTCCGGTTGCGGCGCGCGGCGAGGATCGCCGCCTCATTGACGAGGTTCTCGAGATCGGCCCCCGAGAAGCCCGGCGTCTGGCGCGCCAGCCCCTCGACCGAGACATCCTCCTCCAGCGGCTTGCCGCGGACGTGCACCTCCAGGATCGCCTTCCGCCCCTGGATGTCGGGCCGGTCGAGGATGACTTGCCGGTCGAACCGCCCGGGACGCAGCAGCGCCGGGTCGAGGACGTCCGGCCGGTTGGTCGCGGCGATGACGATCACGTTCGTCGAGGAGTCGAAGCCATCCATCTCGACCAGGATCTGGTTGAGCGTCTGCTCCCGCTCGTCGTGGCTGCCGCCGAGCCCCGCGCCTCGCTGACGGCCGACAGCGTCGATCTCGTCGACGAAGACGATGCAGGGCGCGTTCCGCTTCGCCTGGTCGAAGAGGTCGCGCACGCGGCTGGCGCCGACGCCGACGAACATCTCGACGAACTCCGAACCGGAGATGCTGAAGAAGGGCACCCCCGCCTCGCCAGCCACCGCCCGCGAGAGGAGGGTCTTGCCAGTCCCTGGCGGCCCAACGAGCAGGACGCCGCGGGGGATGCGCGCCCCGAGCGCGGCGAACTTCTCGGGAAACTTCAGGAACTCGACGACCTCGACCAACTCCTCCTTCGCCTCCTCGACGCCGGCGACGTCGGAGAAGGTCACCGTTGGCCGGTTGGCGGTGAAGAGGCGCGCCCGGCTCTTGCCGAACGACATCGCCTGATTGTTCGATCCCTGGGTCTGCCGCATCATGAAGACGAAGATGCCGATCAGGAAGAGGGTCGGCAGGATGAAGGTGAGCGCGCCGAGTAGCGCCCCCCAGCGGCTCGCCGGTTCGAACTCGATCAGCCCCGGCGCCAGACCGGCCACATCGACGCCATAGGTCTGCAGAACGGTCAGGAGGTCGGTCTCGGCCGGAATCGTCGTGACGGCGTCGCGCCGCCCCGCGTCCTGCGCGTACTGCACCTGCACCTCGCGGCTGCCGTCCGCCTGGACGAGCCGCTGCACCTTGCCGTCGCGGACGTCCTGCGCAACCTGGCCGATGCTGCGCGGCGTTGGGGAGTTCTCGTTCCCGACGAACGTCGCCCACATGGCGAGGACCGCGACGATGAGCACAATCCAGACGAGGCTACTACGAATCCAGCGCTGTTCAGGCATCGAGGTGCATTCTCCCGCGCGGAACCCTGGTCGTCGTCAGCAATGCAGCGCGGCGGGAGTATATCATCGGCACAATCGCCTCACTCTGCCGCGTACACACGCCGGTCGAGGACCGCAACATAGGGCAAATTCCGATACTTCCCGGCGTAATCGAGCCCATAGCCAACGACGAACTCATCCGGGATCGTGAATCCGATCTGGTCAACTTGCACGTCAATCGCGTCGGCTTTCTCCTTCTTCAACAATGCGACGACTCGCAGGTCGCGCGGGTTTCGCCGCTGCAGAACATCGAGCAGATATTGCAGCGTCAGGCCGCTGTCGACGATGTCTTCGACGACCACGACCCGGCGCCCTTCGATCTCCTGGTCGAGGTCTTTCAGGATTCGCACCACGCCGGAGCTCTTTGTCGCGGCCCCGTACGATGACACCGCCATGAAGTCGATTTCGAGCGGGATTTGCATCGCTCGCATCAAGTCGGTCATGAAGGTGATCGCACCGTTGAGGACCCCGATCAGGAGGGGGACATCGTCCCGATACTCGTCATCCAGCACCTTGGCCATTTCGGCCGTGCGCTGCTGGATCGCCTCGTCATCGATCAGGATTCGTGCCACTCCGTTCGACCGCGCGCCGTCGTCAGTCACGCTCCCCTCCCCGCTTCGCGCTCCATCCGTTCCAGCCGCAGCATGCCCCGCCGGCATGTCGCGCGCCACCCTTCGCCAATCTCGATCGAGCGGTCGGCGGCGCAACGCGCGGCGAGATCGAGCAGCGCTTCTGTCCGATCCGCGCTGGCACTGGTCAGCCCCGCCCGGGCCAAGAACCAGCGGCGCACCATGCGCCGCCGCACGGCCAGCGGCTGCTCGCGCAGCACCGCCGCCCGCAGTGCGCCATCGCCATCGAGCGCCGCCGGCATCGCCGCCTCGGCCAGCGCCTCCAGCGCCCGATCGTCCTCGGCAGCGAGCCGGGCGTAGCGCGCGAGCGCGGCGCTCGCCCCGGGGAAACCGGCTTCGATCCAAGGGAGTATGCTGCCCCGCAGCAGATTGCGCCGGAAATCCGGCGCCGCGTTGGTCGGATCCTCGATCGGGTCGAGGCCGAGCCGGCCGACATAGTCGTCGATGACATCGCGCGGCTCATCCAGGAACGGTCGCCACAGCCAGGGCCGGCTAGTCTCAGGGGATATGTCGCAGGAAACCGGCGCCACATCCCCGTGCGGGATCGCGGAGATCTCTGCCATGCCCGCCGCACCATGGACACCGCTTCCGCGCAGCAGATGCAGCAGGACCGTCTCGGCCTGATCGTCCCGGTGATGCGCGGTCACGATGGCGGCAGCGTGCGCCGCCTCCGCCTCCCTTGCCAGAACCCGATACCGCTCCCTCCGCGCCGCCTCCTCCACCCCGACCCCTGGATGCCTGATCTGGGGCGGCTCCGGCAACGCAACGATCCGCAATGGCAGACCAAGCCGCTCAGCGAGCGCCTCGGCGCGCGCGGCATCGGCTCCCGAGCAGGATCGCAATCGATGATCGACGTGAACGAGGAGGAGGTCGAGGCCGATAGCCGTCGCTGTCCATCGGAGCGCGGCGGCGAGCGCCAGCGAATCGCGGCCGGCGGAGAAGCCGACGATCAGGCGGTCGCCGCCTGCGAATCGGGCCGCGCGGGCCCGCGCGAGCAGCCGCTGCTCGAGGCCGTCAGGCGTTTGTCGTGCTGGCGCAGGCAAAACGCCCCGGGGCGTTGTCGCCTCGGAGCGTGGATGATGCGGGTCGCTGGTCATTCGGTTCCATCAGGTGCCGACGGGTGGACTCGAACCACCGGCCAAGGGCTTATGAGTCCCTTGCTCTGCCTCTGAGCTACGTCGGCATCGGCACGGGAAAATGGTACCGTCCCCCTCCCCGCTCCGTCAATCGCGCCGGCCCGGCTTCGGGCGGGGGCGCGGGCAACCCGGTGCTAGACTGAGGCCGCCAGTCGCGTCGTTACGATCAGATCGCGAAGAAGCATGTCAGCGTTGGATTTCACCGGCACGTCGGCGAGCCACGACCTCCTCGCCGGCCTGAACGAGCAGCAGCAGGCGTCGGTCCTCGCCATCGATGGCCCGATCCTCGTCGTCGCCGGCCCCGGCTCCGGCAAGACGCGGGTGCTCACCCATCGCATCGCCTACCTCATGGAGGTGGAGGGGGTGCCGGGCGACCGCATCCTGGCCGTCACTTTCACCAACAAGGCGGCGCGGGAGATGCGCGCCCGCATCGAGCAGCTCCGTCATGGCCGCCCGCTCGACGGCGTGGTGATGGGCACCTTCCATGCGTTTGGCGCCCGGCTGCTGCGGGAGAACCCCGGCGTCGTCGCCGACCGCCTGCGCATCCTGCCGCAGTTCACCATCTACGACACCGCCGATCAGGCCGAGATCGTCAAGGCCGCGCTCACCTCCCTTGGGCTCGATCCGAAGCTCTTCCAGCCCCGGCGCATCCTGGGGCGCATCTCCGCCGCCAAGAGCCAGCTCATCACGCCCGACGAGGCGCGCAACCTCGCCGAGACGTACGACGAGGAGGTCATCGCCCGCGTCTTCAAGGAGTACGAGCGGCTCCTGCGCCGGGCGAACGCGCTCGACTTCGACGACCTGCTGACGCAGCCGATTCACCTCTTCGAGGAGGCGCCGCACCTGCTGGAGCGCTACCAGGAGCGCTTCCAGCACATCCTCGTCGACGAGTACCAGGACACCAACCGCGTCCAGTACGTCCTCGTCTCGGCGCTGGCCGAGCGGCACCGCAACCTCTTCGTCGTCGGCGATCCCGACCAGTCGATCTACGGCTGGCGGCAGGCCGATATTCGCAACATCCTCGATTTCGAGAAGGACTATCCCGACGCGCGGCAGATCCACCTCGAGCTCAACTACCGCTCGACCGCGCGCATCGTCGAGGCCGCCGACCGGGTCATCCGCGAGAACGTCGCGCGCATCGACCGCCGCCTGCGCACCGACAACGACGAGGGCGAGCCGATCGTCCTGCGCGAGCTGACCGACCAGGCGCACGAGGCGCAGTTCATCGCCGACGAGATCCGACGCATGGCGCAATTCCAGGATGTCGCCTACGACGACATCGCCATCATGTATCGCACCACGGCGCAGAGTCGGGCGCTGGAGGAGGCGCTCCGCTTTCGCGGCCTCCCCTACCAGGTCGTCGGCGGCGTCCGCTTCTACGAGCGGAAGGAGATCAAGGACGTCCTCGCCGTCCTGCGCCTCCTCCACAACCCGGCGGACACGGTCGCGCTGGAGCGGATCATCGGCAACCTCCCGATGGGCCGTGGCCTCGGGCCGCGCGCACTGGAGGCCATCACCACCTGGGCGGCGGCCGAGCGGCGCACGATGCTCGATGGCTTCCTCGCGGTCGCGGGCCGCGGCGCCACGGAGACGGCCCCGGCGTTAAGTGGAGCCGCCAGGAGCGCGGCGCAGCGGGTCGGCGCGACGATTGCCGGCCTGCATGAGATGCTGATCGACGAGCCGCTGACCGCCCTCTTCGACGCCATCCTCGACCGCACTGGCTACGGCGCGACCTTCGACCGCACCGAGGAGGAGGATCTCGACCGCTGGGCGAATATCCTCGAGCTTCGCTCCGAGCTGGAGCGGCTGGGCGACGACGCGGCGCGCGAAACCCTCCCCCAGTACCTCGAACGCGTCGCCCTCGTCGCCGATGTCGACACCCTCGACACTGACGAGCGAGGCCGCGTCACCCTCATCACCCTCCATTCGGCCAAGGGGCTCGAGTTCCCGGTCGTCTTCGTCGCCGGCGTCGAGGAGGGGCTGCTGCCGATCAGCCGCGCTATCGAGAACGAGCACCTGCGGCCCGAGGAGCTGGAGGAGGAGCGGCGGCTCTTTTATGTCGGCATGACGCGCGCCGAGCGGCTCCTCTATCTCACCTACGTCAGCTCGCGGGCGACCTACGGCAAGGTCGGCTACTCCGTCCCCTCGCGTTTCCTCACCGCGATTCCGAACCACCTGGTGCGCAGTCTCGGCCGGCGCGGCTCGCTCCGTACCGAGGGGAAGGCGGGCCTGCGCGACCGCGTCCGGGGCGAGCCGCCACCCGCCGTTGCCGCGCCCGCGCCACCGGTGGTCACGTACCAGGCGGGGCAGAAGGTCTTTCACCCCAAATTCGGCGAGGGCGTGGTGCGCGAGGCGACCGAGCGCGCGGGCGATCAGGAGGTCGCGGTCGAATTCGTCCGCCACGGCACGAAGCGTCTCCTGGCGAGCCTCGCGGCGATGGAGACGCTCGACTGAGCGGCGGCGACGACATGATGGGAGAGAACGGCGCCGGCGCCTCTGTCATGGCCAGTCCATCCGTGCGCGAAGTCCTGGAGGAGCGCGAGCGTGTTTGGCTTGCGCCACTGGCGGCGCGCAGCCACGGCGTGCTCCGCCCTGAGGCGGAGCCGGAGTCAGAACTGCGCACCGCCTTCCAGCGCGACCGCGACCGCGTTACCCATGCGAAGAGCTTTCGCCGGCTGATGCACAAGACGCAGGTCTTCATCGCCCCGGCTGGCGATCATTACCGGACGCGGCTGACGCACACGCTCGAGGTAACACAGATCGCCCGCACCATCGGCCGCGCCCTCCGCCTCAACGAGGATCTGATCGAGGCGATCGGGCTGGCGCACGATCTCGGGCACACCCCCTTCGGCCACGCCGGCGAGACTGCCCTCGCCGAGGCGTTTCCCGGCTTCCGCCACAACGAGCAGAGCCTGCGCGTCGTCGATACGCTCGAACGGGACGGCCGCGGTCTCAACCTGACGCATCCGGTCCGCGACGGCATCCTCCACCATTCCAAGTCGCGCGCCGGCATGGCGCACGCGGCCAGCGGCTTCGCCGGCACGCTCGAGGGGGAGGTCGTCCGCGTCTCGGACGGCATCGCCTACATCAACCATGACCTCGACGACGCGATCCGCGCGGGCCTGTTGACGATGGACGACGTGCCGGCGGAGATTCTGCAGACGCTCGGCGCGCGCCACGCGGCGCGCGTCAACGCCCTCGTCGCTGACGTCGTCGCCCAATCCGAGACATCGACCTCGCCTGGCCGTATCGCCTTTTCGCCGGAGATCCTCGCCGCCGCCGACAGCCTGCGGGAGTTCCTCTTCCAGCGCGTGTACACTCCGCTCAACGAAGAGGCGAACACCCGCCGGGCGCAGCACATCGTCCGCGCGCTCTACGCCCACTTCGTCGAAGATCCGGCTCGACTCCCCGCCGAGTATCTGCCTCGTTCGACCGCGGAAGCACCGCGCCGTGTCGCCGACTTCGTGGCGAGCATGACCGACCGCTACGCGATCGAGCTCTACGAGCAGATCTTCGTCCCGCGCCACTGGTCGGTCTAGGCGGCATCCGCCGCCCGGGGGGAAGGGCAGCATGGCACGGGATGCCGTGGCCGAGGTGCGGGATCGCACCGAGATCGTCGATCTCGTCTCGAGTTACGTCCAGTTGAAGAAGACGGGGCGCTCCTGGAAAGGGCTCTGCCCCTTCCATCAGGAGAAGACCCCGTCCTTCGTCGTCTTTCCCGAGTCGGGGAACTTCCACTGCTTCGGCTGCGGGCGGGGCGGCGACATCTTCACCTTCTACATGGGAGTCGAGCGGGTCGAGTTCCGCGAGGCGCTGCAAGAGCTGGCGCGACGCGCGGGCGTGGAGCTGAGCAGCGCGCCAAGCATCCCGCCGGAGGTCGACGCCCATCGCAACCGGCTGATCGAGCTGAACGAGCTTGCTGCCGATTTCTACGCCAACGTCCTGCAGAACACCGGTCCGGGGGGTGCCGGGCGGCACGTAATCGAGCAGCGGGGCGTCTCGCCGGAGATCGCCGAGCGCTTCCGCCTCGGCTTCGCGCCGGACGGCGACGCCCTCGCCCGCTACCTCACTCAGCGTGGCGTCGACGCGCCGATGGCGGTCGAGGCTGGCCTTCTGATGGAGCGAGAGAGCGGCGGCTACCGCGACCGCTTCCGCAACCGGCTCCTCTTCCCGATCCGCACTCGCGAGGGGCGAACGGTCGGCTTCGGCGGCCGCGCCCTTGGCGACGCGGTGCCGAAGTACCTCAACTCGCCGCAGTCGCCCATCTTCGACAAGAGCGCGCTCCTCTTCGGGCTCGATCTGGCGCAGGAAGCGGTGCGCGAGGCGGACCAGGTCGTCATCGTCGAAGGCTACATGGATGCCATCGCGGCCCATCAGTTCGGCTACGCCAACGCGGTCGCGGCGATGGGGACGGCCGTAACCGAGCAGCAGATCGGCCTCGTCAAGCGGTTGAGCAAGAACATCGTCCTCGCCCTCGACGCCGATGCCGCCGGGCAGGGGGCCACCATCCGCTCGCTGGAGATGCTCCCCGCGGCGCTCGACGGCGAGCTGACGCCGGTCGGCGTCGAGCGGAATCCGGTCCGGCCGGACGCGGGCACCATGATCCTCTGGCAGAAGCGCTTCAAGACGACGATCTCGATCGTCCAGCTCCCCGCCGGCAAGGACCCCGACGAGCTGATCCGCCGCGACCCCGCCTCCTGGCCGGCCGTCCTCGCCAGTGCGCTCCCCTTCCTCGATTTCTATGTCAACGCGGCGCTCGCCACCATCGACCTCAATGACGCCCCGGCCAAGTCGGCCGCGGTGCGCAAGCTGATTCCGCTCCTCGAGGCCGCAGGCGATCAGGTCGTGCAGGCGCACTACGCCAGCATCATCGCCCGCAAGCTGCAATTGCCGGAAAGCAGCGTTCTGCTCGAGCTGCGCAAGACCGCGATCCGCACCGCCGCCCCCCGCGCCGCCCGGCGGATGGCGCCCCCCGCCGTCGCTATCCGCAACTCGAACGAGGATCACCTGCTGGCGCTCCTGCTCAAGCATCGGAGTTACTGCGCCAGCGTGCTGCCGCTCGTGCCGGAGGACGACCTGGCCGATGCCCGGAACCGTGAGTTGCTGCGGGTGCTGCGCGACCCCGATATCCCGCTCGACCTCGCGCCCGAGCTGATCATCGCTGGCCTCGACGACGTTGTCGCCGACCATGCCGAGGCGCTGCTGGAGCGGCTGCAGAAGACGCCGCCGCAGTTCCCGGGCCAGATCGAGCGGGACGTCCGCCGTGCCCTCATCCGGCTCGGGCGGGAGCGGTTCGACTATCTGATGCGCCAGTTGCAGAGCGGCATCGCAGAGGCGGAGGATACGGAGGATGTCGAGGCGCTGACCACGCTTCTCGGCCAATTGGCGGCGCTCTACGAGCAGCACCGCCAGTTCTACCCGGAGCGGAGTCCCTATTTTCGCGACAGCCGCGACAGCGACGGCCCGCGGCTCGCCTCGGGGCGATAGCGCGGAGTGGAGCGAAGGAGACGCCGTGCCGGGTGCGCCGGAGGCTGAAAGCCCCCGGCTACACGGCGGAAAAGGACCCTGAAGAGCTCTGGACGCGGTAGACGCATTCTTTTCAGCAACCGCATGATGGGGATTACCTTATTGATCCGGCCTCCGCGTGCAGGGCCCTTCAGGGTCCTTCCGTCGTTCGTAGCCGGAGGCTTTCAGCCTCCGGCGGCCCGGGCGCCACGTCCCCTCCGAAACAGGTGCCCGCATCATTCGCGCAATCGCCATAAGGGCCTTGACTGTGATGGCGGGATCAATAAGGCAGTCACCGTCGGTGGCCTTGCTCCCACCGACAGTCTCACGCTTTCTGGCTGAGATGGGACGGCATCATCTGCGTTCTGCCGGGATGGACGCCAGCGTTAAGTTTCCCGCGTCAGTGCGCGCTGGAGCGCTACGATCAATGCTTCATCGTCCTCGGGCAAGATCGTCCGCGGATCGAGGAGGAGCCGGTCGTGTTCGATCCGCCCGAACACACCGGGGCTGCCCAGGCGCAAGCGCCGCGCGAGGGCGTCGACTGGTTCGCCCGCCATCGGTTCGAGAGCAATCGCCCAACTCGGCAGCGTCTCCCCGGGCAGCGAGCCGCCGCCGACCGTCGCATTGACCGACTCCAGGTCCGCCGCGATCCCGCCGCTCGCCAACGCTCCAACGATCGCCTGCGCACGCTCGTGGATGGCCTCCGGATTCGCGGCGATCATCCGCCAGACTGGGATATGTGATTCGGCTTCCCCTCGCGCGTAGTGGCGCAGGGTCGCGGCGATCCCGGCCAGCGTGGTCTTATCGGCGCGCACAGCCCTCGCCAAGGGGTGGCGCGAGACGGCTTCGACCCAGCGAGCGGAGCCGGCGATGATCCCCGCCTGCGGCCCGCCGAGGAGCTTGTCGCCGCTGGCCATGACCAGGTCGGCCCCGACGGCGATCGCCTGGGCGATGGTCGGCTCTGGAGCCAGACCGAAGCGCGCCGTCTCCAGCAGCGCGCCGCTGCCGAGATCTTCGAGGACCGCGACGCCCCGCTCCCTGCCGAGCACGGCGAGCTCGGCGGTCGTCACCGCGTGCGTGAAGCCGTACGCGCGGAAGTTGCTCGGGTGCACCTTCAGGTAGGCCGCGGTGTCGACGTCGGTGGCGGCGGCGTAGTCGCGCACGTAGGTGCGATTCGTCGTGCCGACCTCGACCAGCGTCGCCCCCGATTGCCACAAGACATCGGGAATGCGAAACCCACCGCCAATCTCGACCGCTTCCCCCCGCGAAACGACGACGCGCCTCCCCGCCGCCGTCGCCGCCAGCGTCAGGAGGACGGCGGCGGCGCAGTTGTTGACAACGAGCGCGGCCTCGGCCCCGGTCAGCACCCGCAGGAGGAGCGCAATCTCGCGCATGCGGCCTCCGCGCGCATTGCTCGCGGGGTCGATCTCCAGGGGGACGGCGCTCGCGGCCGCATCGCGCATCGCCTCGGCCGTCTCCACGCTGACCGGAGCGCGGCCGAGATTGGTGTGAATGATGACGCCGGTGGCGTTCAGCACCGGCGTCAGGCGAGGCCGCTCCAGCGCCATCGCGGTCTGTGCCAGTCGATCGAGGATGGCGATCCGGTCGAGCCGCTCGCCCGCCACCAGTGCCGCCCGCACCTCGTCCAGCTCGGCACGGATCAGCCGGGGCAACGCCTCGTCGCTCAGGCCGCTCCCCGCCTCGCGCGCGGCGGCGATGACCGCGTCGACCGGCGGGATCGCGCGCAGTCGCGCGCCGAGGTCATCGGGCAAGCCATCGTCCGCGGGAGACGCGGAACGAGGCGTGGGATCACTCGAACTGCTCATGCACTGGCTGTCCGCATACAAAACGGGAGCGGCACGAAGCCACTCCCGCACGGGGTCGGGGAGAGAGGATTTGAACCTCCGACCTCAGCGTCCCGAACGCTGCGCGCTAACCGGACTGCGCTACTCCCCGAACATCCGGACGATACCATACGGGCCAATCCGCGGCAAACTTCGCGCCCCGCCGCCGTCGCCCGCCGCACGGTCCGCGATGCGTCCCCCCGACGTGCCTGTGCTACGATCAATAGGGGAGTCGTGCCAAGGCGCCAGGCCCGTGTAGCTCAGTGGATAGAGCGCCACCGTCCTAAGGTGGGCGTCGGGGGTTCGAGTCCCTCCGCGGGCACCGTTCCACTCGCATCCAGGCCGAATCCATTGCGGTGTTTCGCCAATGCGCGGCCAGCGGGGCGCCCCACAACGCATGAACCCGGAGGCCGCACTCCTCGAAAGGAGCGCGAATGGATATTCAGGTTCGGGGCAACGGCGTCGCCGTCTCGGATGACCTCCAGAAGTTCATCACCAAGCGATCGGGACATCTCGACCGCGTCGTCGAGAAGGTTGACGACGCCAAGCTCGAACTGCGCGCGGTCCGCAAGCGCGTCGGGCCGAGCACGGTCGTCGCGCAGATCACTATTCGGTCCGGCCGCGACGTGCTGCGGGCCGAGGAAGAGGCGGCCGATGCCAACGTCGCCATCGACAAGGCCTTCGCCAAACTCGAGCGGCAGATCCACCGCGTCCGTGACAAGCGCTCGCGCCGGCGCACCGCCGGCCAGCCGACGATCCGCGAAGCCGCGCCCGCCGGCGTGCCCGGAACGGAGCCGGAGGTCGCACTCGCGCCGGACGAGGAGAGCGACGTCGGCGACCTGGTCCGCACCAAGCGCTTCGGCGTGAAGCCGATGGATGTCGAGGAAGCTATCGAGCAGATGGAGCTGCTCGGCCACGATTTCTTCCTCTTCCACTACGCGGACGAAGATATCCCGAGCGTCGTTTATCGCCGGCGCGACGGCGCGTACGGCCTGCTCATCCCGAGGGAGTAAGCCACCCAGGGCAAATGTGACCGCTGGAACCGTGCGGCTGGCATGAGCGTTGCTCGGATGCTGGTATGCTCGGCGTCCTGGCGCGGGCTGCCGGCCCGTGAACACGAATCCGGTCGATGCCAGACACGCGCGCGCGGGTCTGGAGCGTGAGAAAGGCGACTAGCGTGCCCCTCGCCCCGTATGGGGGTCCATCGGTTTTCGGGTACGAAACCGATCTGCCCCTGCGCCGCGCCGCGCAAATTTCGGTGCACACCTCACCCCTCGCCACCCTGGGCGGCAAGGATGCCGGGGGGATGAACGTCTATATCCGCGAGCTGTCGACGCATCTCGCCGCCGAGGGACTTCCGGTCGACATCTTCACCCGCCGCACCGATCCCCACACGCCCGAGGTGCGGGAGATTGTGCCGGGGGTTAACGTCATCGCCATCGAGGCCGGCCCCGCCGCGCCGGTCGGCAAGAACGATCTCTTCCCCTACCTCCCCGACTTCGCCGAGCAGATGGCGCTCTATTCTCTCCGCGCCGGCGTCCGCTACGATGTCGTCCACGCCCACTACTGGCTCTCCGGCTGGGTGGCGGAGCTAGGTCGCCGCTACTGGGATGCCCCGTTCGTCCAGATGTTTCACACGACGGCGCACATGAAGAACGCCGTCGCGGAGCGGGCTGACCGGGAGACCGACCTGCGCCTGCGCACCGAAAAGCGGCTCCTGAGCCTGGCCGACGGAATCATCGCGGCCAACCCGGACGAGCGGGCCGACCTGATCTGGCGGATGGGGGTCGCCACGGAGAAGGTCTGCACCATCCCCCCTGGCGTCGATCTCGATCTCTTCCGCCCCGAGCCGCGAGAAGCGGCCCGCGCCCGAATCGGCATCGCGCCCGAGGAGCGGATCGTGCTCTTCGTCGGCCGCATCGACCCGATCAAGGGGATCGACACGCTCGTCGACGCCGCGGCCATCCTCCTCGCCGGCGAGACGCTCAGTCCCGCACCGACCTTCCTCATCGTCGGCGGCGACCTCGACGATGCCGGCGAACCGGTCGGCCCCCTCGCGGACATCGCCCGCGCCGTCGCCGCCCGTGGCATCTCGGGCCGCTTCCGCCTGGTCGGCTCGCAGCCGCAGGACCAGTTGCCCGCCTTCTACGCCGCCGCCGACGTCGTCGCCGTCCCCTCCCGCTATGAATCGTTCGGGCTGGTCGCGGTCGAGGCGCTCGCCTGCGGCGTCCCGGTCGTCGCTTCGCGCGCCGGCGGGCTCCGCTTCACGATCGACGAGGGGGTCTCCGGGCTGCTCGTCAAGCCGCAATCGCCCTCGGCGCTCACCGGCGGCATCGCCAGGATCCTCGGCGATGATGCGCTCCGCTCCGCCATGGCGTCCGCCGCGCGCCCATCGGTCGAGCGATACGCCTGGACGAACATCGCACGGCAGGTAATGCACGTCTATCGCCGGCTGGCCGAGGGCCACCGCGCCCACCTCTGCGCTGGCAGCGAGATCTTCGAGGCGACCGGCAGCGACTGACCGCCCTGCCCCAAGGCAAAGGGGATCAAGAGGATAAAAGGGACCAAGGCGCGCAAGGGCCGGGACATGATCCCCTTCGCCCTTATGCGCGCTCTGTGTCATACGGATTCCGGATGATCGCCGCCACCGCGCGGTGTTCACCCTCGCCCCCGGCCCCTCTCCCAGTGCGCTGGGAGAGGGGTTGGGGGTGAGGGCAGGCCGTCGCACCGCAGTAGTGATTACCCGGATTCCGTGTCAACCGTCGTCAGTCGGCGGCTGATCGCCCCTGCGCCATCCGCCGCGCCCGCGCCCGGACCGCTGCGCTGCTCTCCTGCTTCGAGACGCGCTCCTGCGGCGTGATGATGCCGTCGTTGGCATAGCGGTCGGCGACCATCAGGTCGAAGCCGTGCACGCTGCTCTCGAGCGAGGAGTAGCGGCCCTGCGTGCAGGCGCGCGAGGCGGTTCCCCGCTGCTGCAACTCGCAGACGTGCCAGTCCTGCCGGTTGGTCAGGTCCCAGAAGGCGATCGCCTCCTCGGGGTTGAAGTCCGGCTTGGCCATCTCCACCGGGTCGAAGAACCACTCGCAGCGCACCATCGTCCGCCCCGGCTCCAGCGGCGCGATCCAGTGGAGCATCAGGTAGTCGGGGTGGAGGCTGTAGAGCTGGTTCGGCCAGATCACGGAGTAGTAGACACGGTTGTGATCCGCGGCTGTCATACCCGCGATCGGCGGCCGGCCGTCGGCCGCGCCGGTCATGGAGAGGGTTTCGAACTCGGGGAGGACCTCCATGTAGCTGTTCATCGTCCCCCCGTCCGAGGGGAGGTAGCTGCCCGAGTCGTAGGGCGTGATGCGGTTGAGCTGCGGATGGACGCCGGGGCAGTGGTAACACTCGAGGAAGTTCTCGACGAGCGCCTTCCAGTTCGCCTTGACGTCGTAGTCGATGCGCCGCGCCCGCCGCAACGCTCCGAGATCGAAGCGGGCGAACTCGTCGACGATCGGGCCGAGGTGCTCGTGCAGCGGCTCCGCCGTCCCCGAGAGATCGACGAAGACGATCCCCTGCCAGACCGCGATCCGCACCGGGATCAGGCCCCAGGCATCCGGGTCGAAATCGACCAGCAGCTCCGTGTGTCGCGGCTGCCGCAGCCGCCCCTCGAGATCGTAGACCCAGGCGTGGTAGGGACACTGGAAGCGGGGGAGCGTCCCCGCCGGCTCCTCGACGATGGCGGCCCCGCGATGACGGCAGACGTTGTAGAAGCCGCGCAGCATGCCATCGTTGCCGCGCGCGATGATGATGGTCTCGCCCGCCACCGGCGCCAGGAAGTACTGGCCGGGCTGCAGGGCGTCCTCTTCCCGACCGGCGCTCACCCAGCCGCCGGCGAACCACGCGTCCCGCTCGTAGGCGAAGACCGCCGGATCGTGATAGACGCGCGGCGGCAGAACGTGCGCCTCCAGCGTCGGCGCCCGGACGTTCGCCACCTCTTCGGCGCTGACGGGGGACTCGGGCAGCGGGCGCTGCCGGGGCTGAACGGGCGCGTCAACCATCGTTGGCTCCTCCGACGACAACGTCGTGCATCGTGCCGCCGAACGATAGCACAGGGGTTTATCGCATCCGGGGTCGATCAGGCAGGGACGACGGGCTCCCCCGCAACCTCGGGGATGAGCGGGAAGGAGACGACGAAGCGGCTACCGCCGTCATCCGGAAATTCGGCGTGGATCTGCCCGCCATGCAGGTCGACAATCTCGCGGCTGATGTAGAGGCCGAGCCCCAGTCCGTGCGCGAGCGATCCGCTGCGCGGGTGGTAGAAGCGCTCGAACAACCGCTCCCGGCTCTCCGGCGCGATTCCGGGACCATGGTCGCGCACGGTGAGATAGGCCAGATTTTCGCCGGACGCGGCAAGCGCGACCTCGATTGGGTCGTCGTCGTGGCTGAAGGTGATCGCGTTTTCAAGCAGGTTGGCGAGAAGTTGGGAGAACCGCGCCGGATCGACGTGCGCCGGCAAGGCATCAGGAGCGTCGATGACAATGTGCCGGGCACTCCAGCCGCGCGCCGTCTCCACGGCCTGCACGACGAGCTCGCTGACATCGATCGCCTGCCGCTCCAGCGCCAGCGCCCCCGCCTCCAGCCTCGTGACGTCGAGCAGCCGCTCGACGAGTCGCGCCAGCCGCGTCGTCTGTCCCGAGATCGCGTGCAGCACGTGGCCGATGCGCTCCGGCTCCAGATGCTGGCCCCGCTCCAGCCGCTTCAAGGCGACCTGGGTGTGGAGCGAGAGCCCGGCGAGGGGATTGCACATTTCGTGGGCCGCGGCCGCGAGGAACTGGTCGCGCACATGAAGGGCCGTCTCCGCGTCGAGGCGGGCCGTCTCAGCCTCGTGCAGCGCCGCGCGCATCTGCTCCTCTGCACGCTCCCGCCGCGCGATCTCCGCCTCCAGACGCCGCGCCTTCAACTGCAACAGGGCCACTTCGCGCAGCCGCTCCTCCTCGGCAGGACGGACGAGAAACGACTCGCCCGGCAGTACCCGGTCGTGGGCGGCACAAATGTCGGCAAAGCTCGCCTCCGCCGAGTCGTCGCTGAACGCGTCGATCCGGTAAGGGCAAAGAAGCGACATAGGGGCGGCAAGTTGCAGCTCGTTTGCCAGTGCTTCGAGCTCGCGAGCCCCCTCGAGGTTCCCCCGTTCGACGAGGAGCGCGGCCATCTCGCCGTAAACCCGCACACCGCGGCCATTCGCTGCCGCCCGGCAGACGACATCGCCAAAGACGGTCTCATGGCGCTCTCGGTCGACGGCGCCGTCGACCATGACCCGCGCCAGCGCATCCTCCGCATCGATGCCGATGAATGCCCCCGCTGCGCCCTTGTCCGGAGCGGTCGCTAACCGCTGCTCGAGCGTGGAAAGCCGTTCAGCAGAGGCGAAGACAACCGCGGTCTCGCCGGCGGCAACGGCGTCGCGACAGAAGTCCGTCAGCGAATCGAGCAGGAATGCCTCGCTCTCGTAGAATTGAACGACATGCTCGGGACGCGAGTCAGTATCATCCTGGCCCGGGCGGCTCGGGGAGACCTGGTTGCCCCTCGAGGCACATCCATCGCCATCGTTGGCGTCGGCCGCCGCGCCCTGATCTCCCACCGGAATCATCGGAGCCGCCAGGGCACGGCGTCGGTTATCCAGGGACGACGCAGAGATGAATCGGCAGATTCACGCACGTTGGAGCAGGTGAGCCATGTAGAACCGGCGCGATGCGCGCTGCACCCGTCCATAGCGCGATCCGATGCAGCAGCGCGCCCAGGAATGACGATCATTGGCGACCCCCGTAATTGCGGACACCACATGGGATCCGTCTCCAACGCGGGCGGTAACGTTAAGTGTAACCCGAAAGTGCGTGAGAAGGTTGAGCGTTCGGTCCGGATCGGTCGGTGACGGCTGAGCGATCTCGGCACAATCGTCAAGAATGGATGCCGGATCACACAATCTTAATGGTTTCGAATGGTCCGTCAAAGGATGGATGCCTCTGGCTCATGCACACCCGGCCATCGCCTCGCTCGTTCGGCAGGGAATTCCTCCTGCCATTGCTGTCTTGCGCGTTGAGCAACAGCGCGGTGGCACCCCTTGTGCAGGTTCCTCCGCAAGTTGACGAGTCGCGACGGGCGTCGCCCGAGACGGCGCGTTGTCGATGGCGGCGACACCCCTCGACAGCAGATGGGAGGCATGGCATGGCAGACGCGGGCGGTCAGGAAGCGACGCGGCAGGGCGGCGCCGGGCAGAGCGAGCGCACCGAGTGGAGCGATCGGACGAGCCCGATTGGCG